>NZ_JBITDJ010000016.1:120948-161358 GCF_044454085.1 Streptomyces sp. NPDC051569 | reverse complement strand
CTGCAGGGGGGACCCTGTGGGAGAGTAGGACGCCGCCGAACAATTATTGTGGGAAGGCCCCGCACCTTATGGTGCGGGGCCTTTTCGCGTTCACCGTCAGTTCGTCTCCGCGCAGTTCGTCTCCGAGCTGCGTGCCTTTTGAAGCGCGAAGCGCTGTTCCGCACCTGCTGTCCAGGGCGGGGGCGGTGCGGCTCGTCGCCGGCCTTGGTCCCCGGCGTACGTTCCGCGTTCGGCGCTGCCGGGGGTTCTGAGTGCCCCGATCATCGGGTATAGTTTCTCTTGTTGCCGCGCCCCAATAGCTCAGTCGGTAGAGCGTCTCCATGGTAAGGAGAAGGTCTACGGTTCGATTCCGTATTGGGGCTCAAGTAAAAGAGTAAAAGAAAGGCCCCCGCCAGTGGCGGGGGCCTTTCGCATGTCCGAGGCCGGCAAGCCGCAGGCGGCGGCACGTCGCTGACAGCGGTCAGTGGGCGAGGTGGGGCTCCGGGATACGCATGGTCAGGATCGCCATGTCATCGGATGCGGGTTCGGCCGCGAAGCGTTCCACCGCGCGCAGGACACGGGCGCCGACCGCGCCGGCCGTGAGGCCCGTACAGTTTCTCAGGACATCGGCGAGGCCGTCGTCGCCCAGCATGCGGGTGCCCTCGCGGCGTTCCGTGACGCCGTCGGTGACGCACAGGAGGACATCACCCGGGTCCAGGGTGACCGTCTGCTCGTACAGCTCCAGGTCTTCCATGACGCCGAGCAGCGGCTGCGGTTCCGCCGAAGGTTCGACCGTGCCGTCCTGGCGCAGGCGCAGCGGGAGCGGATGGCCGGCGCACACCACCTTGAGAAGTGCGCTGCCGTCCTCCTGGGGCCACAACTCGCCGTAGAGCAGGGTGAGGAAGCGGCTGCGGGCGCCCTCGTCGAGGATCGCCGCGTTGAGTCGCTCCAGGACCGCGGGGCCGCTGAACCCCTCGCGGGCCAGCAGCCTGAGGGCGTGGCGGGCCAGGCCGGTGACGGCCGCGGCTTCCGGACCCGTACCGCAGACATCGCCGATGGCGAAGCCGTAGGCCCCGTCCCGGATGGGGAACAGGTCGTAGAAGTCGCCGCCGACCTCGTTGCCCTCGCCCGCCGCGCGGTAGATGACGTCGACCTCGACGCCGGGGATCTGGGGG
The DNA here is from genome assembly GCF_044454085.1 of Streptomyces sp. NPDC051569. NCBI lineage: Bacteria > Bacillati > Actinomycetota > Actinomycetes > Kitasatosporales > Streptomycetaceae > Streptomyces > Streptomyces sp. NPDC051569. The sequence continues at coordinate 160,204 of NZ_JBITDJ010000016.1, read as the reverse complement.
AGGCCCTGCGGCAGCAGGCTGCGCTGCAGGGCCTGGCTGATGGCTGTGCGCTCGGAGTAGAGGCGGGCGTTGTCGAGGGCCAGCGCGGCCCTGCGCGACAGGTCTTCGGCCAGCTCCAGAATCTCCTGGCGGAAGTGGTCGTCGGAGGGCTTGCCGAGGGTCAGCATGCCGATGACCCGGTTGCGGGCCACCAGCGGCAGCACCACGGTCTCGCCGCCGACCGCGGCCGCCGTGGCCAGCGTGGTCCCGACGGACGAGACCTGCGTACCGCCGAGCTCGCGCATGGAGGTACGCAGCGCGGCCTGGTGGGCGGCGTCGGCGGGGGCGGTCCAGATGCGGGCGCCGGGGGCGGGGACCGGGTCGGGCGGGTCGATCTTGGACAGCAGGGCCTTGAGGCCGTCGATGCGTTCCTCGTCTTCGTGCAGCACGTAGGAGAGGTACGGGTCCGACGACTGGTCGGCGATGGTGTAGACGGCGCACCAGGTCGCGAGGGTGGGGACGGTCATCTGGGCCATCAGAGCCAGCGTCTGGTCGCGGTCCAGGGTGCCGGCGAGCAGGTCGGACGCTTCGACGAGGAACGAGAGCGAACCCCGGCGCAGGCGTTCCAGCTCGCCGAGGCGGGCGGATTCGACGGCCAGGGCGATACGGTCCGCCGCGAACTGCAGGCGCAGCGCTTCCTCGTTCGAGTAGCGGCCGGCTCCTTCGGCGGCGACACCCAGGGAGCCGGTGAGCCTGCCCTCGACCTTGAGCGGGACGGTCACGACGGAGCGCATGCCGGTGTCGTTCAGCAGCGGGACCGCCCCGGGGACGGCCAGGAGATCGTCGTGGACGGCGGGCATGCGTGCGGAGCCGTAGCGTCCGGTACCTGCCTCCACGGGGACACGGGCGAAGCGCTGGCGGGCCGAGGGGAGGCCGGTGGAGGCCCGTACCTCCAGTTCCGTCTCGTCGTCCGTGGCGAGGAGGAGGAAGGCCGAGTCGCCGTCGAGCATGTCGCGGGCGCGCTCCACCGTGCGCTGGAGGAGCCCGTCGAGGTCGTCGGGGGCGGGAGAGCCGATGAAGATCTCGAACGGGTCCGCGGTGCGGCTGTCGGCGCCCGCGTCGGTCGCGGGGGCGCGCAGCGGGGTCTGGATGACGGCTCGCTCGTGGTCGCGTACGAGGAGGCAGACCGTGGACGGTTCGCCGTGGGTGTCGCGCACACGGAGGTGGGAGGCGTAGACGGGGATGACCCGGCCGTCGGCGCCCGTGATGCCGTAACTGCCTTCCCAGCGGGAGAGTTGGAGCGCTTCGACGATGCCCATGCCGATGCCGGGGGTCTGTGGCCACGCGGCGAGGTCGGTGAGGGGTTTGCCGGTGACCTGCTCGGCTTCGTACCCGAAGAGGTGCCGCGCGTCCTCGTTCCAGCTGACCACGGTGGTGGCCCGGTCGATCTGGACGACGGCGACCCGTACCCGTTCGTCGGCGACGGGGAGCAGACTTGTCGGCAGGACGGGTCCCGCGGAGCGGGTGCCGACGGCGCGTGCGGGAAGGTCGAGTTCGAACCACACCTGCTTGTGGGTCGGCGTGTATTCGACGCCCCAGCGGGAGGCGAGCGCGGCGCAGAGCAGCAGGCCCCGGCCGTTCTCGCGGTCCGGGCTGCCGAACGACTGGGCGGAGCCCTGGATGGGCACCTCGCGCTCGGGGTAATGGTCGGCGACCTCGACGCGGACGCCGTCCTCCGTACGGAGGCAGAGCACATCGGCGGAGGTGCCGGCATGGATGACCGCGTTGGTGACAAGCTCGCTGGTCAGGACGACAGCGTCGTCGATGACTTCCGAGTAGCCCCACCCCTGGAGCGTGTCGCGGACAAAGGCGCGGGCCGTCGCGACGGACCGCCCGACCGGGTCGAAGGTGGCAGCCGCCCGCGCGGTGATCACAGCACTCCCCATTGGTGTCTCGTCGCTCCCCCGAGTTCTGTGCCCGTTCGGCGCGGCTTCGATTCGCTTGCCAGGCTAGACGGTCGGCGTCGGCCACGTGTCATGGAGTCCCGAGTCCGTGAAGCTGGGTTTCAAGGATTTGACGCTCGTGTGGTTACCCACCAACTGTTGGTCGGGACAGTGAGCCGAAGTGGAACACTGGGCAGGCTGTCGGCGACAGCCCGGGCAGTTCGGTCAACCCCTGCGGGAGGGACACGGTGGAGTCTGGCACGGCGGCGCGTGGCATGAGTACACGCGCGAAAGGCGGACGGTCCCGGAGCAATGGGACCGCCGAGGTGGACTCGGTGGAGCTGAACAGACTGCTGTCGGCCCTGGTGTCGATGCGGGACGGCAACTTCCGCAAGAGGCTGACCGTCTCCGGCGACGATGTGATGGCGGAGATCGCCGCCGTCTTCAACGAGGTGGCCGACCGAAATCTCCACCTCACGGGTGAGCTGGCCCGCGTGCGGCGGATGGTCGGGCGGGAGGGCAAGCTCACCGAACGGCTGGAGACCGGGGCCTGCGAGGGATCCTGGGCCTCCGCGATCGACGCGTCGAACGCTCTGGTGGACGACCTGGCCCGGCCCGTGTCGGAGGTCGGAAGGGTGCTCTCGGCGGTCGCCGAGGGTGACCTGGAGCAGCGGATGGATCTCCGTTCGCACTCCGTGGACGGGGCGGAGCGGCCGCTGCGGGGCGAGTTCCTGAAGGTGGCCCGTACGGTCAACAACCTGGTCGACCAGCTCTCCGCGTTCACCGACGAGGTGACCCGGGTGGCGCTGGAGGTCGGTACCGAGGGCAAGCTCGGCGGCCAGGCGAAGGTGCGCGGTATGTCCGGATCGTGGAAGGACCTCACGGATTCGGTCAACACCATGGCGTACCGGCTGACCGCGCAGGTACGTGACATTGCTCTCGTGACGACGGCGGTCGCCAAGGGCGATCTGTCGCGCAAGGTCACCGTCCATGTGGCCGGCGAGATGCTGCAGCTGAAGAACACCGTCAACACGATGGTGGACCAGCTGTCGTCGTTCTCCTCCGAGGTGACGCGCGTGGCGCGGGAGGTCGGCACCGAAGGTGAGCTGGGCGGTCAGGCGACCGTGCCCGGGGTGGCCGGGGTGTGGAAGGACCTCACCGACTCGGTGAACACGATGGCCGGCAACCTGACCAGTCAGGTGCGGGGCATCGCGGAGGTCACCACGGCGGTCGCCAGCGGTGACCTGACCCAGAAGGTCACGGTGAGCGCGCGGGGCGAGGTGGCCCAGCTCGCCGAGACGATCAACCAGATGACCGAGACGCTGCGTACGTTCGCGGACGAAGTGACCCGGGTGGCGAGCGAGGTCGGGGCCGAGGGGCTGCTCGGTGGCCAGGCGCAGGTGCCGGGTGCGGCGGGGACGTGGAAGGACCTGACGGACTCCGTCAACACCGTCTTCCGCAATCTGACCACGCAGGTGCGGGACATCGCGCAGGTGACGACGGCGGTCGCCAACGGTGATCTGTCGCAGAAGGTCACGGTCAATGTGGCCGGCGAGATGCTGGAGCTCAAGAACACCGTCAACACGATGGTGGGGCAGCTGAAGTCGTTCGGTTCCGAGGTGACCCGCGTCGCGCGGGAGGTCGGCGTCGAAGGCCGGCTGGGCGGTCAGGCCGAGGTGCCCGGCGCGGCCGGGACCTGGAAGGACCTCACCGACTCGGTGAACACGGCCTTCCGCAACCTGACCGGCCAGGTGCGGGACATCGCGCAGGTGACGACGGCGGTCGCCAACGGTGATCTGTCGCAGAAGGTCACCGTGGATGTCGCGGGCGAGATGCTGGAGCTGAAGAACACCGTCAACACGATGGTGGCGCAGCTGTCGTCGTTCGCCGACCAGGTGACGCGCATGGCGCGGGACGTGGGTACGGAGGGGCGGCTGGGCGGCCAGGCGCGGGTGGACGGCGTCAGCGGTACGTGGAAGGAACTCACCGACTCCGTCAACTTCATGGCGGGGAATCTGACCGATCAGGTGCGGCAGATCGCTCAGGTGACGACGGCGGTGGCGCGTGGTGACCTGTCGCAGAAGATCGATGTGGACGCCCGGGGCGAGATCCTGGAGCTGAAGAACACCATCAACACGATGGTCGACCAGCTCTCCGCCTTCGCGGAACAGGTCACCAGGGTCGCGCGTGAGGTGGGTACGGACGGCCGGCTGGGCGGTCAGGCGCAGGTGCCCGGTGTGGCGGGTGTCTGGCGTGATCTGACCGATTCGGTGAACGGCATGGCGGGGAACCTCACCGCGCAGGTCCGCAACATCGCGGGCGTCGCCACGGCGGTGGCGCGTGGTGACCTGTCGCAGAAGATCGATGTGGACGCCCGGGGCGAGATCCTGGAGCTGAAGAACACCCTCAACACGATGGTGGACCAGCTGTCCAACTTCGCCGAGCAGGTGACGCGGGTGGCCCGCGAGGTGGGCACCGAGGGCATTCTCGGTGGCCAGGCGGAGGTCCAGGGCGTCTCGGGTACGTGGAAGGACCTGACCCAGTCCGTCAATTTCATGGCGAACAACCTGACGTCGCAGGTGCGCAACATCGCCGAGGTGACGACGGCGGTCGCCAAGGGCGATCTGTCGAAGAAGATCACCGTCGATGCCAAGGGCGAGATCCTCGACCTGGTCACGACCGTCAACACGATGGTCGATCAGCTCTCGAACTTCGCGGACGAGGTGACGCGCGTCGCCCGTGAGGTGGGTACCGAGGGCATCCTCGGTGGCCAGGCCCGGGTGCGGGGCGTCACCGGCATCTGGAAGGACCTCAGCGACAACGTCAACACGATGGCCAACAACCTGACCAGTCAGGTGCGGAACATCTCGCGGGTCTCGTCGGCCGTCGCCAACGGCGACCTGACGAAGAAGGTGACGGTCGAGGCGCGCGGCGAGGTCGCCGAACTCGCCGACACCGTCAACACCATGGTGACGACCCTGTCCTCGTTCGCGGACGAGGTGACCCGGGTCGCCCGGGAGGTGGGCACCGAGGGCGAGCTGGGCGGTCAGGCCAGGGTGCCCGGCGTGTCCGGTACGTGGAAGGACCTCACCGAGTCGGTGAACTCGATGGCGTCCAACCTGACCGGTCAGGTGCGGCAGATCGCCACGGTCACGACCGCCATCGCCAAGGGCGATCTCACCAAGAAGATCGACATCGACGCGCGCGGTGAGATCCAGGAGCTCAAGAACACCATCAACACGATGGTCGACCAGCTCTCCTCCTTCGCGGAGGAGGTGACCCGGGTGGCCCGTGAGGTGGGTACGGACGGGCAGCTGGGCGGCCAGGCGCGGGTGCGGGACGTGGACGGCACCTGGCGCGACCTCACCGAGTCGGTGAACGAGATGGCCGGCAACCTGACCCGGCAGGTCCGGGCGATCGCCGCCGTCGCCACCGCGGTGACGCGCGGCGATCTCAACCTCAAGATCGATGTCGACGCGGCGGGCGAGATCCAGGTCCTCCAGGACAACATCAACACGATGATCGCCAACCTGCGCGACACCACTCTCGCCAACGAGGAGCAGGACTGGCTGAAGGGCAACCTCGCCCGGATCTCCGGCCTGATGCAGGGCCGCCGTGATCTGGAGGACGTGGCCTCGCTGATCATGAGCGAGCTGACGCCGGTGGTCTCGGCGCAGCACGGCGCGTTCTTCCTGGCGATGCAGACCGGGAATGTGCCGCAGGTCGGTACGGAGGTCGGCAGGGACGCCTCGTACGAACTGATCATGCGCGGCAGTTACGGCTACTCGGCCGGGTCGATGCCGACGTCGTTCCGGCCGGGCGAGACGCTCATCGGGACGGCGGCCGAGGAGAAGCGGACCATCCAGGTCAACGTCCCGCCGGGCTACCTCAAGATCTCGTCGGGGCTGGGTGAGGCGTCGCCGGCGCATGTGATCGTGCTGCCGGTGCTCTTCGAGGGGAAGGTCCTCGGGGTGATCGAGCTGGCGTCGTTCCAGCCGTTCACCCACATCCAGCGGGACTTCCTGAACCAGATCGCCGAGATGATCGCGACGAGCGTCAACACCATCAGCGTCAACTCCAAGACGGAGGTGCTGCTGAAGCAGTCGCAGGAGCTGACCGAGCAGCTGCGGGAGCGTTCGGCGGAGTTGGAGAACCGGCAGGAGGCCCTCCAGGAGTCCAACGAGGAGCTGGAGGAGAAGGCCGAGCTGCTGGCGCAGCAGAACCGCGACATCGAGGTGAAGAACACCGAGATCGAAGAGGCCAGGCAGGTGCTGGAGGAGCGGGCGGAACAGCTCGCCGTCTCGATGCGCTACAAGTCGGAGTTCCTGGCGAACATGTCGCACGAGCTGCGTACGCCGCTCAACTCGCTGCTCATCCTCGCCAAGCTGCTCGCCGACAACGCGGAGTCGAATCTCTCCCCGAAGCAGGTGGAGTTCGCGGAGACGATCCATGGCGCGGGTTCCGATCTGCTCCAGCTGATCAACGACATCCTCGATCTGTCGAAGGTCGAGGCGGGCAAGATGGACGTCAGCCCGACCCGGATCGCGCTGGTGCAGCTGGTCGACTACGTGGAGGCGACCTTCCGGCCGCTGACCGCGGAGAAGGGGCTGGACTTCTCCGTACGGGTGTCGCCCGAGCTGCCCGCGACCCTGCACACCGACGAGCAGCGTCTCCTGCAGGTGTTGCGCAACCTCCTGTCCAACGCGGTCAAGTTCACCGACAGCGGTGCGGTGGAGCTGGTGATCCGGCCGGCCGGCGCGGATGTGCCGCATGCCATCAGGGAGCAGTTGCTGGAGGCGGGTTCGCTGCGTGACGCGGACGGTGATCTGATCGCGTTCTCGGTCACGGACACCGGTATCGGTATCGCGGCGAGCAAGATGCGGGTGATCTTCGAGGCGTTCAAGCAGGCGGACGGCACGACCAGCAGGAAGTACGGCGGTACGGGGCTGGGTCTGTCCATCAGCCGTGAGATCGCGCGGCTGCTCGGCGGTGAGATCCACGCGGGGAGCGAGCCGGGGCGCGGCTCGACCTTCACGCTCTATCTGCCGCTGCACCCGAGCGAACTGCCGCCGCAGGGCTACCCGCAGCTGACGCCCGCCGGTATGCAGCCGCAGGGACGCGCGGTGGACGACGGCACGGCGGACGCGGCCGGCTCCTCGTATCCGGCGCCGGTGCCGGCGGAGCAGGCCGGTCCCGCCGCGCTGTTCCGGCGGCGCCGTAAGAGCGCGGCCGCCGGGGAGCAGGGGCCCGGAGCGGCCGGGCAGGGTACCCAGGCGCTGCCGGGAGGGGCACCGGGGTCGCCGGGGTCCGCGACGTCGGCGGGCTTTTCGGGTCTTCCGGGTTCCTCGGGTCCGGCCCTGGGATCGCTGGGCAGGCCGTCCGGCGGGTCCTACGCCGGTCAGGAGTCCTGGACCGTCGGTCCTGCCGGTACGGCCCGTCAGGAGGCGCCCCAGGAGCGCCGTACCTTCGCCTTCGCCGGCGAGAAGGTGCTGATCGTCGACGACGACATCCGTAACGTCTTCGCGCTCACCAGCGTGCTCGAACAGCACGGTCTGTCGGTGCTCTACGCCGAGAACGGCCGTGAGGGCATCGAAGTCCTGGAGCAGCACGATGATGTGACGGTCGTTCTGATGGACATCATGATGCCCGAGATGGACGGCTACGAGACGACGACGGCGATCCGCAGGATGCCGCAGTTCGCCACGCTGCCGATCATCGCGCTCACCGCGAAGGCGATGAAGGGGGACAAGGAGAAGGCGCTCGATTCCGGCGCGTCCGCCTATGTGACGAAGCCGGTCGACCCGGACCACCTGCTGACGGTGATGGAGCAGTGGATGCGGGAGAAATGACCGGTTGAGGTACGCGTCATCGAGGTGTCCTGACCGGGCCCGCCCGGGAAGGGGTGAGGCGGTGTGGGACGCCGCGATTGATGCGGTGATAATCGGGGAACGTTCTCGTCTCCCGCGACGTTTCCGCATCGAGCACAGTGACATCACGGTGACAGGGTGTGGCGACAAGCGGGGTGCGGCTACGATGACCGGCACAAGTACGGACGGCGTCAGGGAGTCGTCCCCAGGGGCGGCGCCCGGTGATTCGCCGAGCTCCGTGAGCAGGGGGCGCCCCACGCCGGGGCGAGGAGGGCGGGTGGCCATGGTGCAGAAGGCCAAGATCCTCCTGGTCGATGACCGGCCGGAGAATCTGCTGGCGCTGGAGGCCATCCTCTCTGCGCTCGATCAGACGCTGGTGCGGGCATCGTCGGGGGAGGAAGCGCTCAAAGCGCTACTGACGGACGACTTCGCGGTCATTCTGCTGGACGTGCAGATGCCGGGGATGGACGGTTTCGAGACCGCCGCGCACATCAAGCGGCGGGAGCGGACCCGCGACATCCCGATCATTTTCCTTACGGCCATCAACCACGGGCCGCACCACACCTTCCGTGGTTACGCGGCGGGCGCGGTGGACTACATCTCGAAGCCGTTCGACCCCTGGGTGCTGCGTGCCAAGGTGTCGGTCTTCGTCGAGCTGTACATGAAGAACTGTCAGCTGAAGGATCAGGCCGAGCTGCTCCGCCTGCAACTGGCGGGAGCGGGCGAGGCCAGGGAGCCGGCCGGTCTGCTGGCTGAACTGTCGGCGCGGCTCGCGGCTGTTGAGGAGCAGGCGGAAGCGCTCTCCAAGCAGCTGGACGACGACGCGGCGGATGCGTCGGCCGTCGCCACGGCCGCCCACCTGGAGCGCAAACTCACCGGGCTGCGACGGGCGCTGGACGCACTGGGACCGGGCGCGGGAAGCGGATCGCCCACGCTTCCGTCGCAGAACTAGACGGAGCGGGGCGGCGGCTGAGTCCGCGTCAGCTCGTCGATCGTCAGGGACGACACGTACGGGTGAAGCGGTGGGCACACGTGTCCGCGGCGGTGTACACCGGTAACCTCACCACCATGGCCTCACGTACGTCCGGCAAGGGTTCCCAGGGCACGGCGGGCACCGCCAAGCCGCGTGCCGGCCGTACGCCTGGCACGGCGAAGGCGGCGGCCGCCCCCAAGGCGGCCGCGAAGAAGGCCGCGCCCCCGAGGAAAGCTCCGGCCAAGGCACCGGCGAAAGCGCCGGCCAGGAAGGCCCCCGCCAGGAAGGCGGCGGCCCGGCCCGCACCCAAACCCGCGCCGTCCCCCACCGGAGGCGTGTACCGGCTCGCACGCGCCCTCTGGCTCGGGGCGGCGCACGGCGTCGGAGCGATGCTGCGCGGCATAGGGCGCGGCGCGAAGGGGCTCGACCCGGCCCATCGCAAGGACGGCGTGGCTCTGTTGCTGCTCGGCCTCGCCCTGGTCATCGCGGCCGGTACCTGGTCGAATCTCCAGGGTCCGGTGGGCGACCTCGTCGAGATGCTCATCACCGGAGCCTTCGGCCGGCTCGATCTGCTCGTGCCGATACTGCTCGGCGCCGTCGCCGTCCGGCTGATCCTGTATCCCGAGAAGCCCGAGGCCAACGGGCGGATCGTCATCGGGCTCTCCGCGCTCGTCCTCGGGGTGCTCGGGCTGGTCCACATCGCCTGCGGCGCCCCCGGCCGGGGCGAGGGCACCGAGGCGATGCAGGACGCGGGCGGGCTCGTCGGCTGGGCCGCCGCCATGCCGCTGATCTTCACCACCGGTGAGGTCCTGGCCGTGCCGCTGCTTCTGCTGCTCACCGTCTTCGGACTGCTGGTGGTCACGGCCACCCCCGTCAACGCCATCCCGAGGCGGCTGCGGCAGCTCGGCTCCCGGCTGGGTGTCATCGAACCCGCCTACGAGCCGGAGCACGTCGGCGACGACGACGAGCGGTACGAGGAGCGGTGGCGCGACTCCCTGGAGTACGACTCCGAGGCCGAGCGGGCGGAGGCGGCGGAGCTCTCCCAGCGGTACCGGCCGCGCAGGGCCTCCGTACAGCCCTCCCTGGGCCGGCCCATGGACGCCGTGGACGTGGCGGCGGCCGCCGCGGCGGCCCTGGACGGCGCCGTGCTCAACGGGATGCCGCCCTCGCCGATCGTCGCCGACCTCACCCAGGGCGTCTCCGTGGAGCGGACCCGGAGGCGGGAGCGGCCCGGTCCGCGGCCGGACGGGGACTCCGGGGAGCGCTCCGTACCCGTGCCGACCGCGCGCGGGGCCGAGAGGCCACCCGCCGCGCCCGCCGCCGTCGCGGACCTGACCGCTCCCGCGCCCGCCGCGGACCCGGCCGAACCCGCCCCGGTCGCCGACCTGACCAAACCCGCGCCCCGGGAGGACAGGCCGCTGCCCGCGCGCGCCGAGCAGCTCCAGCTGCGCGGCGACATCACGTACGCGCTGCCCTCACTGGACCTCCTGGAGCGCGGCGGCCCGGGCAAGACGCGCAGCGCGGCCAACGACAAGGTCGTCGCCTCGCTGACCAACGTCTTCATGGAGTTCAAGGTCGACGCGGCCGTCACCGGCTTCACCCGGGGACCGACGGTCACGCGGTACGAGGTGGAGCTGGGCCCTGCCGTGAAGGTCGAGCGCATCACCGCGCTCACCAAGAACATCGCGTACGCGGTGGCCAGCCCCGATGTCCGGATCATCTCGCCGATTCCCGGCAAGTCCGCCGTCGGTATCGAGATCCCGAACACCGACCGCGAGATGGTCAACCTCGGCGATGTGCTCCGCCTGGCGGACGCGGCGGAGGACGATCACCCGATGCTGGTCGCGCTCGGCAAGGACGTCGAGGGCGGCTATGTGATGGCCAACCTCGCGAAGATGCCCCACCTGCTGGTCGCTGGCGCCACCGGCTCCGGAAAGTCGTCCTGCATCAACTGCCTGATCACGTCCGTGATGGTCCGGGCCACCCCGGAGGACGTCCGGATGGTCCTCGTCGACCCCAAGCGCGTCGAGCTCACCGCGTACGAGGGCATCCCGCACCTGATCACGCCGATCATCACCAACCCCAAGCGGGCCGCCGAGGCCCTCCAGTGGGTCGTACGGGAAATGGACCTGCGCTACGACGACCTCGCCGCCTTCGGCTACCGGCACATCGACGACTTCAACGCGGCCGTGCGCGGCGGCAAGGTCAAGCTGCCCGAGGGCAGCGAGCGCGAGCTGTCGCCTTACCCCTATCTGCTGGTCATCGTGGACGAGCTGGCCGACCTGATGATGGTCGCGCCACGAGACGTCGAGGACGCCATCGTCCGTATCACCCAATTGGCCCGCGCCGCCGGTATCCATCTGGTGCTCGCCACACAGCGGCCCTCGGTCGATGTCGTCACCGGCCTGATCAAGGCGAACGTGCCCTCACGGCTCGCGTTCGCGACATCCTCCCTGGCGGACAGCCGGGTCATCCTCGACCAGCCGGGCGCGGAGAAGCTGATCGGCAAGGGCGACGGCCTGTTCCTCCCGATGGGCGCGAACAAGCCGACCCGGATGCAGGGCGCGTTCGTCACCGAGGACGAGGTCGCGGTGATCGTCCAGCACTGCAAGGATCAGATGGCACCGGTCTTCCGGGAAGACGTCGTGGTCGGCACCGCGAAGAAGAAAGAGATCGACGAGGACATCGGCGACGATCTCGATCTGCTCTGCCAGGCCGCCGAACTCGTCGTCTCCACCCAGTTCGGCTCGACCTCGATGCTCCAGCGGAAGCTGCGCGTCGGCTTCGCCAAGGCCGGCCGGCTGATGGATCTGATGGAGTCGAGAAACATCGTCGGCCCGAGCGAGGGCTCCAAAGCCCGCGACGTCCTCGTGAAGGCGGACGAACTGGATGGTGTACTCGCCGTGATTCGCGGGGAGTCGCCCTCCTGAGGAAGTCCCATACAGCTCCCGGGGAAAACGGAACGCAACCGTTTCCCTTGGCCAGACGTCAAGTTGGGGAGAGGAAGAGCATGATGTCCCTCTACCACGCCGTCCGGCCATTCTGATGGCGTACAAAGTGCATCCGCCCGGTTGCCCCACCCTTTCGTACCACCCATAGACTGAATGTCCAGCAGGTGGCTACACGCTCGAAAGGCGCTCCCCGTGTCCATCGGCAACTCCCCCGACGGCAAAGCCCCCGACGACGCCAACCCCCCGGAAGACGTCAACTCCCCTGAAGAGGAACGGCCTTCGATCGGCCGTACGCTTCAGCAAGCACGCATCGCCGCGAAACTGACGATCGACGAGGTCAGCGGTGCCACCCGGGTGCGCATCCCCATCGTGCACGCGATCGAGCAGGACGACTTCTCCCGCTGCGGCGGCGACGTCTACGCCCGCGGGCACATTCGGATGATCGCCCAGAAGGTCGGACTCGACGCCGAGCCCCTCATCGAGCGGTTCGACGCCGAGCACGGCGGGCGCCCGGCGCCCACGCCCGCGGCGCCGCTGTTCGAGGCGGAGCGGATCCGTCCCGAGCGGCGCCGGCCGAACTGGACCGCCGCCATGGTCGCGGCGATCGTCGCCGTGGCCGGCTTCGTGGGCTTCACCGCGTTCAGCGGTGGGGACGGCGACGGGAAGACCAAGCCGGTCGCCGAAGGGCCGAAGCCCGAGAAGACCAACGTCAAGCCGAGTGCCACCAAGACGGCCGACCCCAAGCCCGACCCGTCGGACAGCGCCATCGCCGCCGCGCCGCGCGACAAGGTCACGGTGAAGCTCTCCGCCACGGACGACAAGAGCTGGATCTCCGCCAAGGCGCACAACGGCAAGCTGCTCTTCGACGGATTGCTCCTGAAGGGTGATTCCAAGACCTTCCAGGACGACGACCAGATCGACCTGATCCTCGGAAACGCCGGGGCGATCGACCTGTTCGTCAACGGCAAGAAGGTCGAGGACGAGTTCGAAACCGGGCAGGTCGAGCGGCTCTCGTACACCAAGGGCGACCCCGAGGTCGGCTGAGCAACCCTGCACGGCAGGGGCGGGGCCAGGACAAAGTAGTCTTAGGCCCATGCCCGAACGCCGTACCGTCGCCCTTGTCACTCTTGGCTGCGCCCGTAACGAGGTGGACTCGGAGGAGCTCGCAGGCCGCTTGGCAGCGGACGGCTGGGAGCTCGTCCAGGACGCCTCGGACGCTGACGTAGCCGTCGTCAACACCTGTGGATTCGTCGAAGCCGCGAAGAAGGACTCCGTCGACGCCCTCCTCGAAGCCAACGATCTCAAGGATCAGGGGAGAACCCAGGCCGTCGTCGCGGTCGGCTGCATGGCCGAGCGCTACGGCAAGGAGCTGGCGCAGGCCCTCCCCGAAGCGGACGGTGTGCTCGGCTTCGACGACTACGCCGACATCTCCGAGCGGCTCCAGACCATCCTCAACGGCGGCATCCACGCCTCCCACACCCCCCGCGACCGCCGCAAGCTGCTGCCGCTCAGCCCCGTCGAGCGGCAGGCCGCCGGCGGGGTGGCCCTGCCGGGGCACGGTGACCTCGCCCCGGCACCCGCCCCGGGGGAGGGCGACCTCCTCGTGGCCCCCGAGGACCTGCCGGAGGGGCTTGCCCCGGCCTCCGGGCCGCGGGCGCCCCTGCGGCGGCGTCTGGACCGCAGCCCCGTCGCCTCCGTGAAGCTCGCGTCCGGCTGCGACCGGCGCTGCTCCTTCTGCGCCATCCCGTCGTTCCGCGGCTCCTTCATCTCCCGCCGTCCCTCCGATGTGCTGGGCGAGACGCGCTGGCTGGCCGAACAGGGCGTCAAGGAGGTCATGCTCGTCTCCGAGAACAACACCTCGTACGGCAAGGACCTCGGCGACATCCGGCTGCTGGAGACGCTGCTGCCCGAGCTGGCGGCCGTCGACGGGATCGAGCGGGTACGCGTCAGCTATCTGCAGCCCGCCGAGATGCGCCCCGGACTGATCGACGTGCTGACGTCGACGCCCAAGATCGCGCCGTACTTCGACCTCTCCTTCCAGCACTCGGCGCCCGGTGTGCTGCGCGCGATGCGCCGCTTCGGAGACACCGAACGCTTCCTGGAGCTGCTGAACACCATCCGCGGCAAGGCGCCGCAGGCCGGCGTCCGCTCCAACTTCATCGTCGGCTTCCCGGGCGAGACCGAGGCGGACTTCGCCGAGCTGGAGCGCTTCCTCACGGGTGCGCGCCTCGACGCGATCGGCGTCTTCGGCTACTCCGACGAGGACGGCACCGAGGCCGCGACGTACGCCGACAAGCTGGACCAGGACGTCATCGACGAGCGTCTGGCGCATCTGTCGCGGCTCGCCGAGGAACTGACCGCCCAGCGCGCCGAGGAGCGGCTCGGCGAGAGCCTTGAGGTGCTCGTCGAATCGGTCGACCCGGACAGCGACGAGGAGCCTGCGGTGGGCCGGGCGGCGCACCAGGCGCCCGAGACGGACGGTCAGGTGATCTTCACGTCGGGCGAGGGCCTGGTTCCCGGCCGGATGGTCGACGCGAAGGTGGTCGGCACCGAGGGAGTGGACCTCGTCGTCGAATACCACGGCCTGACGGGGGACGGATCCCGGACCCTGGGCGAGGGGGCGGCCAGATGACCGGAGTCCCGGCGTCCGCGGCCGGCGGCGCCGGTGCGCAGCCGGTGGCGGGCGGCGCCGGTGCCAAGCAGGGGTCCGGGCCCGGGGGCAAGCTGGGGGCCGTGGCGGTCAATCAGGCCAGTCTCTGGAACATCGCCAATATTCTGACCATGGTGCGGCTGGCACTCGTGCCGGGCTTCGTGCTGCTGATGGTCCAGGCAGGCGGCTTCGATCCCGCCTGGCGTGCCTGGGCGTGGGCGGCTTTCGCCGTCGCCATGATCACGGACATCTTCGACGGCCACCTGGCCCGTACGTACAACCTGGTCACCGACTTCGGGAAGATCGCCGACCCGATCGCGGACAAGGCGATCATGGGCGCGGCGCTGCTCTGCCTCTCCGCGCTCGGTGACCTGCCGTGGTGGGTGACGGGGGTCATCCTCTTCCGTGAACTCGGGATCACGGTGATGCGCTTCTGGGTGATCCGGCACGGGGTCATTCCGGCCAGTCGCGGGGGCAAGGTGAAGACCCTGGCGCAGGGCACGGCCACGGGGATGTACGTGCTGGCGCTGACCGGGCCGCTGGCCACGCTGCGGTTCTGGGTGATGGCCCTCGCCGTCGTGCTGACGGTGCTCACCGGCCTGGACTACGTGCGACAGGCGGTCGTACTGCGGCGCCAGGGGCTCGCCGCGGAGCGGGCCGCGGCGGAGTCCGCGCGGTGACGGACGCTCCGGCTCCGGTCCGCGCGGCGAATGACGCCGCGCCCGGAGCCGGCGCGGCGCGGGTGCTGGCGCTGCTGGCGGAGCGCGGGGCCACGCTGGCCGTCGCGGAGTCCCTGACCGGCGGTCTGGTGGCCGCGGAGCTGACATCGGTCCCCGGCGCCTCCCGGACCTTCCGCGGGTCCGTCACGGCCTACGCGACGGATCTCAAACGGGACATTCTGGGCGTCGACAGTCCCCTCCTGGCCGAGCGTGGCGCGGTGGACCCGGAGGTCGCGCGCCAGATGGCGGCCGGGGTGCGGCGGGTGCTCGGGGCCGACTGGGGTGCGGCGACGACCGGCGTGGCGGGACCCGATCCGCAGGACGGACAGCCCGTGGGCACCGTGTACGTCGCGGTCGCGGGACCGGAAGACACCTGGAATGTGAGCGCTCTGCGGTTGAACGGCGACCGGGCGGACATCCGTAAGGAGAGCGTGCGCAGTGTGCTCGCCCTGCTCCTGGGCGAACTCTCCGGGAACGCGCGGGCACAGGATACGGAACAGAACGGGGGGAATTGATGTTTGCAGCCCTGAGTGAACACGACATCGCTCCCCGCACGGCCGCAGCGCGAGGCGGTACGGTGGGGCGTGAAGGATGCGGCTACGCGGTCCGAGGAGGGAGCCACCGATGATTCTGCTCCGTCGCCTGCTGGGTGACGTGCTGCGTCGGCAGCGCCAGCGCCAGGGCCGTACTCTGCGCGAAGTCTCCTCGTCCGCCCGAGTCTCGCTCGGCTATCTCTCCGAGGTGGAGCGGGGGCAGAAGGAGGCATCCTCCGAGCTGCTCTCCGCCATTTGCGACGCGCTTGACGTACGGATGTCCGAGCTCATGCGTGAAGTGAGCGACGAACTGTCGTTGGCCGAGCTGGCTGCGTCGGCGACGGCCAATGAGCCGGTGCCTGCGCCAGTACGCCCAATGCTCAATTCCGTCTCTGTGACGTCGGTGGCCGGTGTGCCGACGGAGCGGGTGACAATCAAGGTGCCTGCGGAGGCGGTGGACGTGGTCGCCGCCTAGGTCCTGTTCCCGCGAAGGTCCGCGGGACAGGCCCGGTGTCGTGGCCGGCGACGTTTGCCCGACAGGGCGAGGCGCGCCGGGAACGGCACGGGATTCCGTAGCGTTCGACCTCAGCCCCGGCCGGTCCCTGTGACCGGCCGGGGCTTAGTCGTTCTCGCAGGCGTGCGTGCCGTCTCAGCCGTCGCCCCGGCGATCGTCTCCGATGCCGTTCCAAATGCCTGCTTTTGTGTGATTTGTGCCATGGTGGAAAGTGCGTGCGAACGCGATATCCGACGAACGGAACCGGAGGACATGCATGTCTGTCGTGAAGAGTTCCCTGTCCGAGGAGAACCTGAAGCTGGTCGGTGAGGCGTTGCAGGGCGCGCTCGTGGATCTGGTGGATCTCTCGCTGGTCGCCAAGCAGGTCCACTGGAACATCGTCGGTCCGCGCTTCCGCTCCGTACATCTGCAGCTCGACGAGGTCGTGACCACGGCGCGCCAGCACTCGGACACGGTGGCGGAGCGCGCCTCCGCGATCGGGGTGACGCCGGACGGGCGGGCCGGGACGGTGGCGGCGACGAGCGCGATCGGTACGGTGCCCAACGGGTGGATCAAGGACGCGGACGCCGTGCGGCTCATGGTGGACGCGCTCGGTGCGGTGATCACGCGGATGCGTGAACGCGTCGAGGTGACGGATGAACCGGACCCGGTGACCCAGGACGTACTGATCCAGGTGACGGCGGACCTGGAGAAGCACGCCTGGATGTTCCAGGCGGAGAGCGCGTAGTCCGTTCTGGATGCGGCGCGGGCGGGGCCGGGGGAGACTGCGGAGAGCGACCGGCCGGCCGGAGGAGGCACCCTTGGCAAGGCGATGGATCCTTCCGCCGGCCCTCGCCCTGGGCGGTGTGTGGTGGTGGGCCGTCCTGCGGCTCGCCCTGGCGCCGGACCATGCCGGGGCCGTCGAGGGGGCGATAGCCGCGGGCGGCTGGGGGTTGAGCCTGCTCCCGGTGCATGTCACGTCGTCGCGGCGGCGGGCAGGGTCGCGGCGGGCAGAGGGGAAAACCGCCGGGCCGGAGCGCCCTCCCCTCGCTGAGGGGTCGTCAACTGCCCTGCTCTGAAGCACGTCTGCTCTGTACCTGAGTCCGAGACGCTCGGGCCCTCGCGCCTGCCGTCTCGCGCCCGCCTCTCACACCCGCCTCTCACACCCGCCTCTCACACCCGCCTCTCACACCCGCCTTACGCCCGCAGCCGCAGGCCCCTCGGGGTGGCGTGGAAGCCCGCCGACTCCAGGGTGCGGCCCAGAGGCGAGGTCAGGGCCGCGGCTCCGTTGGCCCGCTCCACCGTGACGGTGCCGAGCGCGCCCCGGCGCGCCGCCCCCGCCAGGGCCTCGGCGGCCGCGCGCAGCGCGGGGTCCTCCGGGTCCGCGGGCCAGGCCAGCAGCGTTTTGCCGCCGCGCTCCATGTAGAGGGTGAGCTCGCCGTCGACGAGGACGACCAGCGAACCGGCCTTGCGGCCCGGCTTGTGGCCGGCGCCGGAGGGTGGCTCGGGCCAGGGCAGCGCCGCCCCATAGGCGTTGGCGGGGTCGGCCGCGGCCAGGACCACGGCGCGGGGAGCCGCCGGGGATGCGGCGCGGTCGCGGGCCGTCGCCGCCGCGCGCAGCCGGTCGACCGCGCCGTCCATCGCGAACTGCGCGGCGCCCAGCCCTTCGACGACATAGCCGCGGCGGGCCTGACCGCTGTCCTCGAAGGCGGACAGCACGCGGTACGTCGCCGAGAAGCCGCCTTCGACACCTTCGGCTGCCACCGCCCCCCGGGTCACCACGCCGTGCCGGTCCAGGAGCGTACGGGCCAGTGCGTGGGCACGGTGCGTGGCGTCCGGCTCCTGGGCGGGCAGCAGCGACCAGCGGCCGCTGACCGTCGGCGGGCCGGTCCGGGAGGCGGTCCTGGCGGCGGCGGTGAGGGTGCCGTACCGTCCGCGCGGCACCGGGCGGCGCGCGCGATGCGCCGTCGACCCCGCCGTGCGGCCGGAACCGAGCAGCGCGCGCAGCGGCGCCAGGGTGTCGTTCGTGAGCCGGCCCGACCAGGCCAGGTCCCACAGGGCGTCGGCCAGTTGGGGATCGGCCGCGTCGGGGTGCGTGGTGGCGCGGACCTGGTCGGCGATCTGCCGGAAGAACAGGCCGTAGCCCCCCGAGAGCGTGGTGAGCACCGACTCGTGAAGGGCGGTCAGCTCCAGAGGGTGCGGAGGAGGAAGCAACAGCGGTGCGGCGTCGGCGAGATAGAGGGAGACCCAGCCGTCCTTGCCGGGCAGGGCGCCCGCTCCGGCCCACAGGACCTCGCCCGTGGTGGTCAGTTCGTCCAGCAGCGCGGGTGTGTAACCGGAGACCCGGGACGGGAGGATCAGTCTCTCCAGGGCCGAGGCCGGGACGGGAGCGCCCTGCAACTGCTCGACGGCCCGGGCCAGTCCGTCGATTCCGCGCAGGCCGTTGCCGCCCAGATGCTGCCACTGGGGGAGGAAGGTGGCGAGTGTGGCGGGCGCCACCGGCTCCAGCTCCTGACGCAGTGCGGCCAGGGAGCGGCGGCGAAGCCTGCGCAGCACGGTGGCGTCGCACCACTCCTGCCCGATTCCCGACGGATGGAACTCACCCTGGACGACCCGGCCGCTCGCGGCGAGGCGCTGCAGGGCGCCGTCCGTGACCGCTGTGCCCAGGCCGAAGCGTTCGGCGGCCGTGGACGAGGTGAAAGGGCCGTGCGTACGGGCGTGCCGGGCGAGGAGATCGCCGAGGGGGTCCTTGACCGGCTCGGTGAACGCTTCGGGGACACCGACCGGCAGTGCCGTGCCCAGCGCGTCGCGCAGCCGTCCCGCGTCCTCGACGGCCGCCCAGTGGTCGGCCCCGCCGATCCGGACCTTGATGGCGCGGCGGGCCGCGGCGAGATCCCCGGCCCATGCCGGCCGCGCCCCCCGCTCGGTCAGCTCTCCGTCGGTGAGCGGCCCGAGAACGCGCAGCAGGTCGGCGACGCCCTCGACATCCTTGACGCGCCGGTCCTCCGTGAGCCACTGGAGCTCCTGCTCCAGGTCGGTGAGCACGTCCGGGTCGAGCAGCTCACGCAGCTCGGCCTGCCCGAGCAGCTCGGCGAGCAGACGTGAGTCGAGGGACAGCGCGGCGGCCCGCCGCTCCGCCAGGGGTGAGTCGCCCTCGTACAGGAACTGCGCGACATAGCCGAAGAGGAGCGACCGGGCGAAGGGGGAGGGCTCCGGGGTGGTGACCTCGATCAGCCGCACCCGCCGGGATTCGATGTCGCCCATGAGCTCGGTGAGACCGGGCACGTCGAAGACATCCTGCAGGCACTCCCGGACGGCCTCCAGCACGATCGGGAAAGAACCGAACTCGCTCGCCACCTGGAGGAGTTGGGCGGCGCGCTGACGCTGCTGCCACAGCGGGGTGCGCTTGCCCGGGCTGCGACGGGGAAGGAGCAGCGCCCGCGCGGCGCACTCCCGGAACCGGGAGGCGAACAGCGCGGAGCCGCCGATCTGGTCGGTGACGATCCCACTGATGTCGCCCCGGTCGAAGGCGACGTCGGCGGCCCCGATGGGGGCCTGTTCACTGTCGAAGGCCGTGCCGGTGCGGTCGGCTTCGTCGTCGAGGAGGTCCAGACCCATCAGGTCGGCGTCGGGAAGCCGCAGCACGATGCCGTCGTCGGCGTGCATGACCTGCGCGTCCATGCCGTACCGCTCGGCGAGGCGGGCCCCCAGGGCCAGCGCCCACGGTGCGTGCACCTGGGCGCCGAAGGGGGAGTGCACCACCACGCGCCAGTCGCCCAGTTCGTCGCGGAACCGCTCGACGAGGATCGTCCGGTCGTCGGGAATGTGGCCGCAGGCGCGGCGCTGCTCGTCGAGATACGCCAGTACGTTGTCGGCGGCCCAGGCGTCGAGCCCCGCGGTCAGCAGCCGCAGCCGGGCGTCCTCCTCGGAGAGGGAGCCGACCTCGCGCAGGAACGCGCCCACCGCGCGGCCCAGTTCCAGCGGGCGGCCCAGCTGGTCGCCCTTCCAGAAGGGCAGCCGGCCCGGGGTGCCCGGGGCGGGGGTGACCAGGACACGGTCACGGGTGATGTCCTCGATCCGCCAGGACGAGGTGCCCAGGGTGAAGACATCGCCCACCCGGGACTCGTACACCATCTCCTCGTCCAGCTCACCGACCCGGCCGCCGCCCTTCTTGGGGTCCGACCCGGCCAGGAAGACGCCGAAGAGGCCGCGGTCGGGGATGGTGCCCCCTGAGGTCACCGCGAGCCGCTGCGCGCCCGGCCGGCCGGTGACCGTACCGCCGACGCGGTCCCACACCACGCGCGGGCGCAGCTCCGCGAAGGCATCGGAGGGATAGCGCCCGGCGAGCATGTCGAGCACGCCGGTGAAGGCGGACTCCGGCAGCGACGCGAACGGCGCGGCCCGGCGGACCAGGGCGAGCAGATCGTCGGCCTGCCTGCCCTCCAGGGCGACCATGGCGACCAGCTGCTGCGCCAGCACGTCCAGCGGATTGGACGGGACGCGCAGCGCTTCGATGGAACCGCCGCGCATCCGCTCGGTGACCACGGCGGCCTGTACGAGGTCGCCCCGGTACTTGGGGAAGACGACACCGGTGGAGACGGCGCCCACCTGGTGGCCGGCGCGGCCGACCCGCTGGAGGCCGGAGGCGACCGAGGGCGGTGACTCGACCTGGACGACCAGATCCACCGCCCCCATGTCGATGCCCAGCTCCAGACTGGACGTGGCCACGACGGCGGGCAGCCGGCCCGCCTTGAGGTCCTCCTCGACCTGCGCGCGCTGCTCCTTGGACACGGAGCCGTGGTGCGCGCGGGCCAGCAGGGCGGGCGCGCCCTTGGCCGCGCCCGACTCGGCCATGATCTCGGCAGGGGCGTGTGCCTCGGGCATCGGCTGCCCGGTCGCACGCTCGTACGCGATCTCGTTGAGCCGGTTGCACAGGCGCTCGGCCAGGCGGCGGGAGTTGGCGAAGACGATCGTGGAGCGGTGCGCCTGGATGAGATCGGCGATCCGCTCCTCCACATGCGGCCAGATCGACGGCTTCTCCGCGCCGGCCGTCTCCGACGCGGGCGACCCGCCGAGCTCGCCGAGGTCCCGCACCGGGACGACGACGGAGAGGTCGAACTCCTTGCCGGAGGGCGGCTGGACGATCTCCACCCGGCGCTGGGGCGACAGATACCGGGCCACCTCCTCCACCGGGCGCACCGTCGCCGACAGCCCGATCCGGCGGGCCGGGCGCGGCAGCAGCTCGTCGAGCCGCTCCAGGGACAGCGCGAGATGGGCACCCCGCTTCGTCCCGGCGACGGCGTGCACCTCGTCGAGGATCACCGTCTCGATCCCCGCGAGCGCGTCCCGCGCCGAGGACGTGAGCATCAGGAACAGCGATTCCGGGGTGGTGATCAGAATGTCCGGCGGTCTGGTGGCCATCGACCGGCGCTCAGCGGCCGGGGTGTCGCCGGAGCGGATACCGACGCGCACCTCGGGCTCAGGCAGCCCGCGCCGTGCGGACTCCTGCCGGATTCCCGTGAGCGGGCTGCGCAGATTCCGTTCCACATCGACGGCGAGGGCCTTGAGCGGAGACACGTACAGCACCCGGCAGCGCTTCTTCGCCTCGGCGGGCGGGGGCACCGACGCCAGCCGGTCCAGGGCGGCGAGGAAGGCGGCCAGGGTCTTGCCGGAGCCGGTCGGGGCCACGACGAGCACGTCGGAGCCCTCCCCGATGGCACGCCAGGCCCCTTCCTGCGCCGGGGTGGGCGCGGGGAAAGCCCCCGTGAACCAGCCGCGGGTCGCGGGAGAGAAGGAGTCGAGCGCGGTCCGTGCCATGCCCCCATCGTGCACCCGGCCACTGACAATCGCCCGGACCTGGGAAAACAGCCGTCGCGGCGCCTCCGTGATGCGTCGGCGGTGCCGTCGCGGTGTTCGCCGGGCCGACCGGTGTTCGCCGCGCCGGCCGGCGTGGTCAGCCGACGGGACGGCCGTAGGCCCCTAGCGTCCGCAGCGCCTCGATGGTCACGATCGGCCGCCACTCCAGCGCGGTGCCCGGAGCCCAGGCGTGCCAGGTGACCGGCCAGCCGCCGTCCTCCCTCTGGCAGCCGGCGAGGAAGTCCAGCGACCGCTCCATCTCCTCCGCCGTGAACCAGCGCCGGGCCAGCGACCCCGGCACCCGCGCGTAGTCGTGCGGAAAGTGGTGCTCGCCCGGCGCGTATCCCGGAGACACCGGGTACTCCGCACGGCGCTCCGGATCCAGCACCGCCAGTCCGCCCTCCCGCACCAGCCGGCCGAGCCGGTCGGCCGCCGCCTCGGCCCGCGCCCGGTCGGGGACGCCGTCCAGGAAGGCGACGGCGGCCTCCACCTCGTACGGATGCGACTCCTCCAGCGACTCGACGGCCGCCCAGCAGAAGTCGGTGGCGCGGAAGAGCCAGGCGTGCCAGACCTCGTTGCGATGCAGCAGCCCGGCCACCGGACCGGTCGCCAGCAGGTCGCCCGGCGGGTCGTCGACGACCGGGAGGAAGGGCGCGAACGGATAGCCGCGCAGGGAGGGGTGGAGCGCGGGCAGCGCCCCCTCCGGCGTTGTCACCGCCGTGAGATAGCGGCAGATCCGCTCGACCCGCGCCCCGTCGCAACGCCCGATGGAGTCGAGGACACGCAGCGCGTGCGCCGTGTGGAGAGGCTGGCTGACCGGGCCCCGCAGATCGGGTTCGAGCGCGTGGCCGTATCCGTCGTCCTCGTTGCGGTACGCCAGGAGGGCCGCTTCCACGGGCTCCTCCCCGCCGTCCAGGAAGTGGTACGCGAACCGTCGCTGTTCGAGGACCCGCGCCGTCAGCCAGATGAAGTGCTCGGCGCGGGCGAGGGGGGAAGCGGTGGTTGCTGTGGTGGCGGCCATGCTCCGACCGTAGGGCGGAAACGTTCGGCGGCGGAAGGGACAGGCCGGGCTGCACTCTCAGGGGCGCGATACTGAGGGCATGCGGTTGACGATTTTCTGGGAACGGATGGCGGACCACTTCGGTGCGGTCTACGCCGATTCCTTCGCCCGTGACCATGTGATGGCCGAACTGGGCGGTCGGACGGTGCACGAGGCACTGGACGCCGGCTGGGAGGCGAAGGACGTCTGGCGCGCGGTCTGCGCCGCCATGGGCGTCCCCGCCGACAGACGGTGACGCGACCCGGCCGGAGGCCGGCCGGCGCCACGATCCCCGGCCACTCGCGTCATCGCTTGTCCCACCGGTAGGCGAGACTGGCTCCGTGGCACCGACTGACGAGACCGAACCGGACATTCAACGGCTGATCCCGCCTCAGCCCACCTCCCCGGGTGCGCCGCCGTCCACGGCCGGCGCCGCGGGCGAATCCACGGCCGACGGAGGCGGGGCCCGCATGCCCCGCTGGCTGCCGCGCGCGATGATCCTCGCACTGGCGCTCGTCGCCTGCTTCCAGCTGGGCAGCTGGGCGTTCCATCAGCTCATCGGGCTGTTGATCAACGTGCTGATCGCTTTCTTCCTGGCTCTGGCGGTCGAACCGGCCGTGAGCCGGATGTCGGCCGGCGGTATGCGGCGTGGACTCGCCACCTTCCTGGTCTTCTTCGGGGTGGTGATCGCGAGCGCCGGATTCGTGGCCATGCTCGGCTCGATCCTGGCGGGCCAGATCGTCACCATGGTCGAGGGCTTCCCCCAGTACCTCGACTCGGTGATCAACTGGGCGAACGACACCTTCCACACGGAGCTGTCCCGGGTCGCCGTGCAGGACAGTCTGATCCACTCCGACTGGCTGCAGAGGTATGTGCAGAACAGCGCGACGGGAGTGCTCGACGTCTCCACGACCGTGCTGGGCGGTCTGTTCCGGCTGCTGACGATCTTCCTGTTCTCGTTCTATTTCGCGGCGGACGGGCCACGGCTGCGGCGCGCGCTCTGTTCCGTACTGCCGCCGGCCAAGCAGGCGGAAGTGCTGCGCGCCTGGGAGATCGCGGTCGCCAAGACCGGCGGCTACCTCTACTCACGCGGCCTGATGGCGCTGGTATCCGGTATCGCGCACTACATCCTGCTGGAGATCCTGGGTGTGCCGTACGCCCCGGCGCTCGCGGTGTGGGTCGGCCTGGTCTCGCAGTTCATCCCCACCATCGGCACCTATCTGGCCGGCGCCCTGCCGATGCTGATCGCCTTCACCGTGAACCCCTGGTACGCCGTCTGGGTGCTCGGATTCGTGCTCATCTATCAGCAGTTCGAGAACTACGTACTCCAGCCCAAGCTCACCGCCAGGACCGTGGACATCCACCCCGCGGTGGCCTTCGGCTCGGTCGTCGCGGGTACGGCGCTGCTGGGGGCGGTCGGCGCGCTGATCGCGATCCCGGCGGTCGCCACGCTGCAGGCGTTCCTCGGTGCGTATGTGAAGCGGTACGACGTGACGGACGACCCGCGGGTGCGGGGCCGCGCTCCGCGGGGGGACGGGACGCTTCCGCGCAGGGTGCGGCGCGCGCCGCGCGCGGACGCGGGCGGCCGGCCGGAGGACCTGCCGCCCGCGTAGTCGCCGGTGCAGGTGTCCCGTGACATCTGGATCCCTCGCCGACATACCCGTTCGCCCGAGGGCAGGGCCGACCTGCCACAGGAACCGGGAACGCGGTCGCCCGTGCACGGAGCGTCGCGTGGCGCGCTTGACATTAAAATCGAACATCTATTCTTATGAGGTGGGGGGCCGACGTTTCCCGGGTCGGCCGACACGGGTATGGCGGTGGAGTTGTCCACAGAGTTGTCCACAGGCCGGGAGGGCGTCGGGACGCGTTGTCAGTGGCAGGGGATAGCGTCTTTGATGTGAAGCGATCGACTCAAGCAAATCGGGTGGAATCCATGGCAGGAACCGACCGCGAGAAGGCGCTCGACGCCGCCCTCGCACAGATTGAACGGCAATTCGGCAAGGGCGCGGTGATGCGCCTCGGCGAGCGGCCGAACGAGCCCATCGAAGTGATCCCCACCGGATCGACCGCGCTCGACGTCGCGCTCGGTGTCGGCGGTCTGCCGCGCGGCCGCGTGGTGGAGGTGTACGGCCCGGAGTCCTCCGGCAAGACGACGCTGACGCTGCACGCCGTGGCGAACGCGCAGAAGGCCGGCGGCACGGTGGCCTTCGTGGACGCCGAGCACGCCCTTGACCCCGAGTACGCGAAGAAGCTCGGCGTCGACATCGACAACCTGCTCCTGTCCCAGCCGGACAACGGTGAGCAGGCACTGGAGATCGTGGACATGCTGGTCCGCTCCGGGGCGCTCGACCTGATCGTCATCGACTCCGTGGCCGCCCTGGTGCCGCGCGCGGAGATCGAGGGTGAGATGGGTGACTCGCACGTCGGTCTGCAGGCGCGACTGATGAGCCAGGCGCTCCGGAAGATCACCAGCGCGCTCAACCAGTCCAAGACCACCGCGATCTTCATCAACCAGCTCCGCGAGAAGATCGGTGTGATGTTCGGCTCGCCGGAGACCACGACCGGTGGCCGCGCGCTCAAGTTCTACGCCTCGGTGCGCCTCGACATCCGTCGTATCGAGACCCTGAAGGACGGCACCGACGCCGTCGGCAACCGCACCCGCGTCAAGGTCGTCAAGAACAAGGTCGCGCCGCCCTTCAAGCAGGCCGAGTTCGACATCCTCTACGGCCATGGCATCAGCCGCGAGGGCGGCCTGATCGACATGGGCGTGGAGCACGGCTTCGTACGGAAGGCCGGCGCCTGGTACACGTACGAGGGCGACCAGCTCGGCCAGGGCAAGGAGAACGCCCGCAACTTCCTCAAGGACAATCCCGATCTCGCCAATGAGATCGAGAAGAAGATCCTGGAGAAGCTGGGTATCGGCGTCAGGCCGGAGGCCACGGCGGCCGAGCCCGGCGCGGACGCGGCCACCGCTCCCGCCCCGGCCGACGATCCGGTGAAGTCCGTACCCGCCACTGCCGCCAAGGCCAGGTCGGCCAAGGCGGCCACGGCCAAGAGTTAGTCCGTACCGTGCCGTACGCGAAGAGGCGACGAACGGAACGACCGGGCGAGCACCCGGCCCCGGCGGGGGCCGGGCCGGAGTCGCCACCCCAGGATCCGGCGGAGCGGGCGAGGGCGATCTGTCTGCGCCTGCTCACCGGGACTCCGCGCACCCGTCAACAGCTGGCGGACGCGCTGGCGAAGCGGGACATCCCCGAGGACGTCGCCGAGGAGGTGCTCTCGCGGTTCGAGGACGTGGGGCTGATCGACGACGCGGCGTTCGCGGACGCCTGGGTGGAGTCCCGGCACCACGGCCGGGGCCTCGCCCGGCGGGCTCTCGCGCGGGAGCTGCGCACGAAGGGGGTCGACGCGGCTCTGATCGACGAGGCGGTCGGACAGCTCGACTCCGATCAGGAGGAGGCCACCGCCCGCGAGCTCGTCTCCCGCAAGCTCCGGGCCACCCGTGGTCTGGAGCGCGACAGACGGCTGCGCCGGCTCGCGTCCATGCTGGCCCGCAAGGGGTATGCCGAGGGGATGGCGCTGCGGGTGGTCAGGCAGGCGCTGGAGGAGGAGGGCGAAGACACCGAGGGGCTGGACGAGAGCTTTTCCTAGGACCGGCGTGGGCTCGTACGCCCCCGTACGCCACCCGCACCGTTTCCGGGCCGTCTCCTGTGGTCTTTTCCGGCCGTCTTCGTCTCGTCGTGGTCTTCGTGGTCTTCGTGCGCAGGGACCGGTTTCCGCTTGGACGAGCGCCTCCGCACCGGACAGCACCGCGACCTGCCGGGGGTCACCGGGCTGTCGCACCTGTCCCGGTCACCCGCTCACGGGGTGACCGGCAGCCCCTCGGCCTTCCATGCCTGGAATCCGCCGACGAGGTCGGTCGCGCGGTGCAGTCCCAGCTGCCGCAGCGAGACCGCCGCGAGGCTCGACGCGTACCCCTCGTTGCAGATCACCACCACCCGCAGATCGTGGCTCGTGGCCTCGGCCGCACGATGGCTGCCCTGTGGATCGAGCCGCCACTCCAGCTCATTGCGCTCGACGACCAGGGCTCCCGGAATCAGCCCGTCCCGCTCCCGCAGGGCCGCGTAACGGATGTCCACCAGCAGCGCGCCGTCGGCGGCCGCCTCGAAGGCATCGTGCGGCGATATCCGGTCCAGGTCCTGGCGGACCCGCTCCAGCAGTTCATCGATCCCGATCCGCTCGCTCACTGCCACTCCTCCGGACGCTCGACCTGCTCAAGCCGGAGCACCGGGCCCGTGCGGCTGTAGCGCCGCATCAGCGGCAGCGGCGGATAGTAGGCGTGGACGGAGACGGCGTGCTCGGTCCCGGAGTCGTTCCGCACCTCGTGCACGTGGTGTCGGCCGAACGCCCGGCCCTCGCCCGCCGACAACTGCCGCTCGCGGTCGACCCCCTCGGCGAGCTCCAGCGTCTTCCACCCCTCGGTGGGCAGCCGGGCCGCCAGCGAGTCCTCGTGGAGGGCGCCCGCCGCCGTGGCGAACGCGCCGTGCGAGCCGCCGTGGTCGTGCCAGCCGGTCCCCGTGCCCGGTGGCCAGCTGATCAGCCACGCCTCGCTGCCGGCCGGACCGTCGAGCCGGATCCACGTACGGCCCTCGGGATCCAGCGGGAGCGAGGCGATCAGCTCGGCGTCGACCGCGGTCCTGCGGACGAAGTCCAACAGCTCGGCAGGGGTCGGACCGGAGGCGGCGGGCGCGGAGGCGAGGGAAGCGGAAGCGGCGGGCGCGGGGAGGTGTGCGGGAGCAGACATGGTGACCGTCCTGAGAAGTCGCGACGAGGCACGGCCGCGGAGCGGCGAGCACGGGAAGAGAGCGAAATCAGCAGGAAGGGCGACACACGCAGCCCGCATAGCGGAGCAGGTCCATATGGACCCTCCGCCACAGGCGCACATCGGTGTCGGTCACGTTCCGGAGTACACCACGCGCGCCCGCGACGGTCAATCGATGTTCGCAGTGCGGTCACCGGCGGGCAGGGCGGTCACCTCCGGGGGAGCGCCGCCGCGCGCCGCGTCCGCCGCCGCGTACAGGTCCGCGGGGCGCACCCCGCCGAAGGCCGCGACGAGGTGCCCGTCCGGCCGTACCAGCAGCACATTGTGCGCGGAGGCGCCCGGATAGGCCTCGGTGACCAGTAGTTCGGCCCGTACCGGCAGGGCGGTCACCGCGGCGGCCAGCCGCGGCATCACCCCGGCGGTCAGCCAGTGCCGCCGGTCCCACACCCCGGTCCCCGGTGCGACCAGCATCACCAGCAGCAGCCCCCGGCCGAGCCGGTCCCGCAGCGGCCCGGTCGTGCCGTCGGGCGCGGTCACCCGGACATCGGCGACCGGCGCACCGGGGGGCGTGCCGACCGCTGTCTGCGCCTCGGCGTACGGAGGTGCGAGGGGGGAGTGCGGATAGGAGGGCGGTGCTCCCAGGGGGCCGTACCCGAGATGCCCGTCGGCGAGCAGGGCGTCGTGTCCCCGTGCGCCACCGCCCATGTACGTTCGCAGACCGCCGCGGCCCCGCAGTATCGGCAGCGACTGGTCCGCAGCGCGCAGCCGGGCGGCGACGGCGGTGCGCCGCTCCGCCTGGTAGCTGTCCAGCAGGGTCTGCGACGCTCCGTGGTGCCAGTCCTCGGCCACCTTCCAGGCCAGGTTGCCGACATCACGCAGTCCTTCGTCGAGCCCCTGGGTGCCGACGGCGCCGAGCAGGTGCGCCGCGTCCCCGGCGAGGAAGGCCCGCCCCACCCGCCAGCGCTGGGCCAGCCGGTGGTGCAGCGTGTAGACGCCCGTGTCGAGCAGCTCGTACGGGGGTGTCTCGCCGCACCAGCCGGCCAGGGTGTCCCGTAAACGTGCCACCAGCGCGTCGGGCGTGACCAACTCGCCCCGTGCGGGCAGCAGCCAGTCGAGGCGCCATACGCCGTCCGGGAGCGGCCGGGCCGACACCTCGTCGCCGCCGGTGCGCCAGGGCGGCTGCCGGTGCAGCATCGCTTCGCCGGGCCAGGGCAGCTCGGCGCGGAGTGCGGCGACGGCGTGCCGCTCCACCGCCGTACGTCCCGGGAAACGGATGTCGAGGAGCTTGCGCACCGTGGACCTGGCGCCGTCGCAGCCCACCAGGTGGCTGCCGCGCCACCAGGTCGCCCCGGGCCCGCGCGTGTGCACGGTGACTCCGCGGGCGTCCTGCTCCAGCGAGTCCAGACGGCTGTCCGTCACCACCCGCACCAGGTCCTGGTCGGCGATGGCGTTGCGCAGGCCGCGCGCCAGGGCGTGCTGCGGAATGTGCAGGGGGGCCGGGTCGCCGTCCTCGCCGAGCGGCAGTTCCCGCATCAGCTGCTTGCGGCGCATCGAGCGCCAGCCGACCCACCGGGCACCCTCGTCACGGAGGGTGGTGCAGCCGAGCCGGGCCACCAGGGCCGCGGTGTCGTGGCGCAGGACAGCCGTGCGGGCCGGGCGCGGATCGTCCGTACCCGGCCCCTCGTCGAGGACGACGGCGGGCACGCCCTGCGCGGCGAGCGCGAGGGAGAGCGCGAGTCCGACGGGGCCCGCGCCGGCGACGATCACCGGGTCCACGGCGCGGCCCCTCCGGCCCATGAGGTCGTGCGGTCAGTGGCTGCGGGAGCCCGGTGTGTGATCACAGAACGTATGCAACCCACTGGGACTCCTCGCGTCAAGCGACAGGGGGAGCGGCGCGTACACCGCTCGTCCCCGCCGCCTCAGACGCTGCTGCCGGTCATCGTGTGCCCCGGAGTGCCGGCCCCCTGGGCGTCGACGGCTCCGAGAACCGTGCCCGTACTCTTCCTGCCCCGGCGCAGCCGCTGCTCCAGCCGGCCGGCGAAGCTGGTCAGAAGGAAGTTCAGCGCGATGTAGATCAGGGCGATGACGGTGAACGCGGCGATGGTGTTGGCGCCGTAGTTCGCCGTGATCGTGCGGTTCTGCGAGAGCAGCTCCGGGAGATTGAGCATCGCGCCGCCCAGCGCCGTGTCCTTGACGATCACGACCACCTGGCTGACCAGGGCGGGGAGCATCACGGTCACCGCCTGCGGAAGCAGGATGTACGTCATGGTCTGGCCCTTGCGCATGCCGATCGCCTTGCCGGCGTCGGTCTGGCCGTACGGCAGCGCCAGGATGCCGGCCCGAAGGATCTCGGCGATGACCGAGGCGTTGTAGAGCACCAGGGCGGTCACCACCGCGTACAGCGGGCGGATGTCGGAGGAGACGTTGGTGAAGTGCGCGTACAGCGCGTTGGCGAACAGCATCATCAGCAGCACGGGGATCGAGCGGAAGAACTCGACCACGACGCCGACCGGTACCCGTACCCAGGCGTGGTCGGAGAGCCGTCCGATGCCCAGCAGCGAGCCGAACGGCACGGCGATCACGATGGCCAGTGCCGCCGCCCGGAGGGTCTCACCGAGACCCGGCAGCAGATACGTCGTCCAGACCTCGGAGTCCGTGACGAACGGACTCCACTTCTCCGACGTCAGCTGGTTCTTGTCGGCCATGGCGGACAGCGTCCACCAGAGGGCCAGCGCGAACAGGACCACGAACACGATCGTGTAGAGGATGTTGCGCCGCTTGGCGCGTACGCCGGGCGCGTCGTACAGAACGGACGTGCCGCTCATCGCTTCACCGCCACTCGCTTGCTGACCCAGCCCAGGAACAGGCCGGTCGGAAGGGTGAGAACGATGAAACCGAACGCGAACACCGCGAACACGGCGAGGAGCGCGTCGGCCTCGTTCTCGACCATGGTCTTCATCAGGGCGGCGGCCTCGGCGACGGAGATCGCCGCGGCCACCGTGGTGTTCTTGGTCAGCGCGATCAGCACGTTGGCCAGCGGCGCGACGACGGAACGGAACGCCTGGGGGAGCACGATCAGCCGCAGGACCTGGAAGAAGCTCAGCCCCAGGGCGCGGGCGGCCTCCGCCTGGCCGACGGGCACGGTGTTGATGCCGGAACGCAGGGCTTCACAGACGAAGGTGCTGGTGTAGGCCACAAGTCCCAGCACGGCGAGCCGGAAACCCATGGTCGTGAAGTCATGGCCGCCGAGCGTGACCCCGAGCGTCTGCTGGAGCCCGAGCGAGCAGGCCACGATGATCACGGTCAGCGGGGTGTTGCGGACCACGTTGACGTAGGTGGTGCCGAAGGCGCGCATCAGGGGCACAGGACTGACGCGCATTCCCGCGAGCAGCGTTCCCCAGACGAGCGAACCGGCCGCGGAATAGAGGGTGAGCTGCACCGTCACCCAGAAGGCGCCGAGCAGGTCGTATCGCCCGGAATCAAGAAAGTCGAACACGATGACCCGCGCTCTCCTCTGGTTGGCTGGTAGGTACGCGCACGCGCCGCCGGACGGGCCGGCGGCGCGTCACTGCTGTCTCAGCTGCCTTCGGTGATGCTCGGGGCAGGCTCGTTCTGGTACTTGGCCGGACCGAAGTTGGCCTTCACGGCCTTCTCCCAGGAGCCGTCCGACTCCATCTTCTTCAGAGCGGCGTTGATCTTCGTCTGGAGGGCGGTGTCGCCCTTCTTGAGGCCGATGCCGTAGTTCTCGTCGCTGAGCTTGAGGCCCGCGAGCTTGAACTTGCCCTGGTGCTCCTTCTGCGCGGCGTAACCGGCGAGGATGGAGTCGTCCGTGGTCAGCGCGTCGACGGCCTTGTTCTCCAGACCGGTCAGGCACTCCGAGTAGCCGCCGACCTGAAGGAGTTCCGCCTTGGGGGCGAGCTTGTCGTGCACGTTCTGCGCCGAGGTGGAACCCGTGACCGAGCAGAGCTTCTTGGAGTTCAGGTCGGCGGCCTGGGCGATCGAGCTGTCGTCCGAGCGGACCAGCAGGTCCTGGTGGGCCAGGAAGTACGGTCCCGCGAAGTCGACCTTCTGCTTGCGCGCGTCGTTGATCGAGTAGCTGGCCACCACGAACTTGACGTCACCGTTGGAGATCAGGTTCTCGCGCTCGGCGCTGGGAGCCTGCTTCCAGACGATGTCCTTGGCCTCGTAGCCCAGTTCCTTGGCGACGTACGTGGCGACATCGACGTCGAAGCCCGCGTACGTGTTGTCCGGCTTCTTCAGACCGAGTCCCGGCTGGTCGAACTTGATGCCGATGGTGATCTTTCCACCGCCGTCGCCGTCGTCACCGCTGTCGCCGCTGCCGCAGGCCGTGGCCGTCAGGGAGAGGACGAGTGCCGCGGCGGCGGCAGCGCTTGCCTTGTGAAGCTTCATGCGTGGACTTCCCTCGGGTGAGACGTGGACGAATCAGGTTCTGCCGAGCTCGCGAGAGCTGTGACTCGGTGAAGCGGGATCGACTCGGTGACGTGCGATCACTCGGTGACGCACGATCACTCGGCTATGCGGGATCACTCGGTGACGCGGGATCCCTCAGTGATGCAGGATCTTCGACAGGAAGTCCTTGGCACGGTCGCTGCGCGGATTGCTGAAGAACTCGTCGGGCGTGGCCTCTTCGACGATCCGGCCGTCCGCCATGAAGACGACCCGGTTCGCGGCCGAGCGTGCGAAGCCCATCTCGTGGGTGACGACGACCATCGTCATTCCGTCGCGCGCCAGCTGCTGCATGACCTCAAGTACTTCATTGATCATCTCGGGGTCGAGTGCCGAGGTCGGCTCGTCGAAGAGCATGACCTTCGGCCCCATCGCCAACGCCCGTGCGATGGCGACGCGTTGCTGCTGACCACCCGAGAGCTGCGCCGGGTACTTGTCGGCCTGGGAGCCGACACCCACGCGGTCCAGCAGAGCGCGCGCCTTCTCCTCCGCGTCCTTCTTGGCCGTCCTGCGGACCTTGATCTGGCCCAGCGTGACGTTCTCCAGCACGGTTTTGTGCGCGAAGAGGTTGAACGACTGGAAGACCATGCCGACATCGGCGCGCAGCCGGGCGAGTTCCCTGCCCTCCTGCGGCAGCGGATCGCCGTCGATCGAGATCGCGCCCGAATCGATCGTCTCCAGGCGGTTGATGGTGCGGCACAGTGTGGACTTGCCGGACCCGGAAGGCCCGATGACGACCACGACCTCGCCACGGGCGATGGTCAGGTCGATGTCCTGGAGCACATGCAGCGCGCCGAAGTGCTTGTTGACGTTGCTCAGTACGACCAGGTCGCCCGCCGCCGGCACGGCGTCCTCGGTGCCCGTGGTCACTGACACTTCGCTCATCGGCTTTTTGCTCCGTCCTCCTCGATTGGGAGGACCTTATTCACGCACTGCGATCAGCGTCATTACATCTGAGCGGAAATTGAGCATAACGATCCGGCCGCAGCTGGATACTGAGCGTGCGCGAAGCGGTGAAGGCAGTACCGGGTGGGTAACGGAAACCTTGGCGTAACGGGGAAAGTCTTGACTGGCGCCATGTCATGGGCGTGGATGCCCTGGTACGCACAGTCACCACCCACACCGACCGACCACGCAGGCCGGTCACCCGTACGACCAGGCACACTGACCGCGCACGGTGACCGTGCGCGGGGAACACGACCGCGAAGGGGGCTCATGAGGCTGCTGCTCGTCGAGGACGACGACCACGTCGCCGCCGCTCTGTCGGCGGTGCTCGCCAAGCACGGGTTCGACGTCGTGCACGCCCGGAGCGGCGAGGAGGCGCTGCAGGCGCTGCTGCCGGCGGCCAACGCCGGCAAGGAACCGTTCGCGGTGGTCCTCCTCGACCTCGGACTGCCGGACCAGGACGGCTATCAGGTCTGCGGCAAGATGCGGAAGATCACCGCGACTCCGGTGATCATGGTGACCGCGCGGGCCGACGTCCGCTCCCGGATCCACGGCCTCAACCTCGGCGCCGACGACTACGTCGTCAAGCCGTACGACACCGGCGAACTGCTCGCCCGCATCCACGCGGTGAGCCGGCGCACCCCGGCCGGTGAGGAGCCCGGCCAGGCCGCCGAGACGGTTCACCGGCTCGGACGCCTCACCATCGAACTGCCCACCCGCAGGGTGAGCGTGGACGACGAGACCGTCCAGCTGACCCGCAAGGAGTTCGACCTGCTGGCCCTGCTCGCCCAGCGGCCCGGTGTCGTCTTCGGCCGTGAGCAGATCATCAGTGAGGTCTGGCAGACCAGTTGGGAAGGGACCGGCCGCACGCTCGAAGTGCATGTGGCGTCCCTGCGCGGCAAGCTCGGCATGCCCGCGCTCATCGAGACCGTACGCGGCGTCGGGTACAGCCTGGTCGTCCCGTCCGCCCACCCGGGTCCGTAGCCCTGTGCGCACCCGACTTCTGCCGCTGCTCATCATCCTCATGGCGGGCGTCCTCCTCGCCCTCGGCTTCCCGCTCGCCGTGAGTCTCGCCGCCGCGCAGCAACAGCGGGTCGTCGTCGACCGGATCGACGACACGGCGCGGGTGGCGGCGCTCGCCCAGTTCGTCGCCGAGGGCCGCACCGGCACCGACGAGCGGGCGGTCATGCTGGAGGAGGAACTCACCCGCTACTACGAGGTGTACGGGATCAGGGCGGGCGTCTTCTACCGGGACCACGGCGCCATGGCCCGGGCCCCGGAGAACTGGACCGTGCCCGGTACCGGCGAGGGACGCCAGTCCTTCCAGGAAGCCCTGCTGGGCCGCCGCAGCGACGACCCCGAGCAGGTCTGGCCCTGGCAGAACGGCCGGCTCATCGTCGACTCGCCGGTCGTACGGGACGGGGACGTCGTGGCGGTCGTGGTGACGGACTCGCCCACCGGTCAGATGCGGTCACGCATCCTGCGGGGCTGGCTGCTCATCGCCGCGGGCGAGGCGGCGGCCATGCTCGTCGCGGTCGGGGCCGCCTTCCGGCTGACCGGCTGGGTGCTGCGGCCCGTACGGGTGCTGGACGCGGCCACGCACGACATCGCCACCGGCCGGATGAATTCCCGGGTCGCGGCGGCCGGCGGACCGCCGGAACTGCGCCGCCTCGCGAGTTCGTTCAACGAGATGGCCGACAACGTCGAGGAAGTGCTGGAGCAGCAGCGCGCCTTTGTCGCCGACGCCTCCCACCAGCTGCGCAATCCGCTCGCCGCCCTGCTGCTCCGCATCGAACTGCTCGCCCTCGAACTGCCCGACGGCAACGAGGAGATCGCCTCCGTACGCACCGAGGGCAAGCGTCTCGCCCAGGTCCTCGACGATCTGCTGGACCTGGCCCTGGCCGAGCACACCGCCGCCGACCTGCGGCTCACCGACATAGGCGAGCTGGTGGCCGAGCGGGTCGCCGCCTGGCGGGCCCTCGCCGAGGAGAAAGGGGTACGCCTGACCGAGCACCCGGCCGCCGTCACCGCGTGGGCCGACCCCGTCGCGCTCTCCAGCGCCCTCGACGCCGTGATCGACAACGCACTCAAGTTCACCCCCGCCGGCGAGGAGGTCACCGTCTCGGCCGCGCGCGACGGCCTCACGTCCACGATCGTCATCCATGACGGCGGACCGGGACTGACGGACGGTGAGATCGCCAGAATCGGCGACCGGTTCTGGCGCAGCAACCGGCATCAGAACATCAAGGGGTCGGGTCTCGGTCTGTCCATCTCGCGGGCGCTGCTCGCGGCGGGCGGCGGCTCGATCGCGTACACGCACGGTGAGCCGGGGGGCCTGCGCGTCACGCTCACGGTCCCGAGGTCGTCCCCCACGGCGTGAGCGTCCCGCCTCCGTGGGCGCCCGCTACGGTTTGACCGACTGGTAGTAGCGCCTGGCGCCTTCGTGCAGTGGCAGCGGGTCGGTGTAGATCGCGGTCCGCAGATCCACCAGCTGCGCCGGATGCACCTCGTGGCCGATCCGGTCCCGGCTGTCGATCACGGTCCGGGTGAAGCCCTCCGTCAGCGGGGCGTCCATCCGGTCGGTGGTCACCAGCAGATTCGCCACCGCCACGGTCGTGACGGCCGTGTCGTTGCGCACCTCGCCGTAGGCGTCGGCGGGTATCTCCGCGGAGCGGTAGTAGCGCGAGGCGGCCTCGCCCGAGGCGCGCAACGAGGTGATCAGTGCCGGGTCCAGCGGCACCAGCCGGATGTCGAAGCGCTCCGACAGCTGCTGCACGGCCGCGGTGGGCAGCCCGCCCGACCAGAAGAAGGCATCCAGGTCGCCCCGTTCGAGGAGGCCCGGCATGGTGTCGATGCCGGCCGGGACCGGCGTGATGTCCCTCTCGGGGTCGACCCCGGCGGACCGCAGGATCCGGTCGGCTATCAGCCGGACCCCTGATCCCTCCTGCCCCACGGCGACCCTCCTGCCCCGCAGCCCGGCGGTGGACTGGACCGCGGAACCGGCAGGGACCACCAGCTGCACGTAGTCGTCGTACAACCGGGCGCAGCCGCGCAGGGAGTCCGCGCCCGGCTTGGCGTCCTTCTGGTATTTGGCGACGGCATCGGCCGTGGCGATGGTGAAGTCGGCCTCGCCGCTCGCCACCCGTGCGATGTTCTGCTGCGATCCCTCGCTGGTCCGCAGCCGTATCGAGACATCGGGCAGGTCGTGCGCGAGATCGTCCTTGAGCAGTGCGCCGTACCGCTGGTAGACGCCGCTGGTCACCCCCGTACTGAAGGTGATCGAGCCGCTCGGCGCCGGCGCCCCGATCGGCAGCAGCCACCACGCCAGCAGCCCGAGCGCCACCAGTGCCGCGGCGGCGCCCTGGACGGCACGGCTGCGGCTGATCCGGGACGGCAGGGTGGCCATGACGCGATCCTGCCAGCTCACTCCCCGTAATGGCCAGGCCCTGTCCGATGGAAGCCACGGGCGCCGGGCCCGGCCGACCCCGTACCCTGGTGGGCGAGATGAGCGCGAAGACTTACGAGGTGCGCACCTACGGGTGCCAGATGAATGTCCATGACTCCGAGCGGCTGTCGGGTCTGCTGGAGGGGGCCGGCTATGTCCGCGCGCCCGACGGCGCCGACGGCGATGCCGATGTCGTCGTCTTCAACACCTGCGCGGTGCGGGAGAACGCCGACAACAAGCTGTACGGAAATCTGGGCAGGCTCGCCCCGATGAAGACGAAACGGCCCGGCATGCAGATCGCCGTCGGGGGCTGTCTGGCGCAGAAGGACCGCGACACCATCGTGCGGCGCGCGCCCTGGGTCGACGTCGTCTTCGGTACGCACAACATCGGCAAGCTGCCGGTCCTCCTGGAGCGCGCGCGTATCCAGGAGGAGGCGCAGGTCGAGATCGCCGAGTCGCTGGAGGCCTTCCCCTCCACGCTGCCGACCCGCCGGGAGTCCGCCTACGCCGCGTGGGTCTCCATCTCCGTCGGCTGCAACAACACCTGCACCTTCTGCATCGTGCCGGCGCTGCGCGGCAAGGAGAAGGACCGTCGTCCCGGTGACATCCTGGCCGAGGTCGAGGCGCTGGTCGCGGAGGGCGTCTCCGAGGTCACGCTGCTGGGCCAGAACGTCAACGCGTACGGCTCCGACATGGGCGACCGCGAGGCATTCTCCAAGCTGCTGCGCGCCTGCGGCGGGATCGAGGGCCTGGAGCGGGTCCGCTTCACCTCACCGCACCCGCGTGACTTCACGGACGACGTGATCGCGGCGATGGCCGAGACCCCGAACGTGATGCCGCAGCTCCACATGCCGCTGCAGTCCGGCTCGGACACCATCCTGAAGGCGATGCGCCGTTCGTACCGGCAGGACCGCTACCTCGGCATCATCGACAAGGTGCGCGCCGCCATCCCGCACGCCGCCATCTCCACCGACATCATCGTGGGCTTCCCCGGCGAGACCGAGGAGGACTTCGAGGAGACCATGCGGGTGGTGCGCGAGGCGCGCTTCGCGCAGGCCTTCACCTTCCAGTACTCCAAGCGGCCCGGGACCCCCGCCGCCGAGATGGAGGGGCAGATCCCGAAGGAGGTCGTCCAGGAGCGCTACATGCGCCTGTCCGCCCTCCAGGAGGAGATCTCCTGGGAGGAGAACAAGCGTCAGGTCGGCCGGACCCTGGACGTCATGGTCGCCGAGGGCGAGGGACGCAAGGACGGTGCCACCCACCGGCTTTCCGGACGCGCCCCCGACAGCCGTCTCGTGCACTTCACCAAGCCCGACGAAGAGGTACGCCCGGGTGACGTGGTGACCGTCGAGATCACCTACGCCGCCCCGCACCACCTGCTCGCCGAGGGGTCCACCCGGACGGTGCGCCGTACCCGTTCCGGTGACGCCTGGGAGAAGCGGAAGGCGGCGCGCGACGCGAAGCCCGCCGGCGTGCTGCTGGGCCTGCCGACGGTCGGTGTGCCGGCCCCGCTCCCCGTCGTGACGGGCGGCTGCGCCGTCGAGTGATCAACCCCCCCTGAGGGAGTGATCCGGGCGCCTCGGGCGAGTGATCCGGGACTGATCCGTCCGGGTTAGGGTGCGATCATGCTCGTCGCCGCTGCCGTCTGTCCCTGTCCTCCGCTGCTCGTGCCCGCCGTGGCCGCGGGCGCGGCCTCCGAGCTGGACGCGGCGCGCGCCGCGTGCGCCGGCGCCCTCGGGGTGCTGGCCGCCGCCCGGCCCGACCGGCTGATCGTCGTCGGGCCCGCCGGTGAGGACGGCCGGGGGCCGCACCCGCACGGTTCGGCCGGGTCCTTCCGGGGCTTCGGAGTGGCGGTCGATGTCGTCCTCGGCGGGTCCGGGGACGGAGCCGCCGCCGGTCCGCGTCCCGGGCCCGGGCTACCGTCCTCCCTCGCGGTCGCGGCCTGGCTGCTGGAGCACGTCCGCTGGTCGGCCGCCCCGGTCGACGGACTCGGCGTGGGGGAACGTCTGGATCCCGAGCGCTGCGCGGAAGCCGGACAGGAGATCGCGACGGGCCCCGACCGGGTGGCCCTGCTCGTGATGGGCGACGCCAGCGCGTCCCGCTCGCTGAAGGCGCCCGGCTATCTCGACGAGCGGGCCGCCGCGTTCGACGAGAAGGTGGCGCGGGCCCTGGAAACGGCGGATGTGGCGGCGCTGAAGGCACTGGACGCGGAGCTGGCGTACGACCTCAAGGCGGCGGGACGGGCGCCCTGGCAGGTGCTGGCGGGCGCGGCCGAGGACGCGGGTCTGAGCGGTGAGCTGCTGTACGAGGCAGCCCCTTACGGCGTGGGATATCTGGTGGCCGCCTGGTCGTAGCCGGCTCGGAGTGTGCTGACCCGGAGTGTGCTGACCCGGACTGTGGCGACCCGGACTGTGGCGACCTGGCCGCGTTCAGTCAGATCGCTGTCGTGGGGGGGCCCCCCCCCCCGGGGGGCCCCCCCCGGGGCGGGGGGGGGGCGGGGGCGGGGGGGGGGGGGGGCCCGCGGCCCCCCCCCCCCCCGCGGCCAACGCGGCCGAATGCGTGACCGGCCCCCCG
>NZ_JBITDJ010000016.1:0-120938 GCF_044454085.1 Streptomyces sp. NPDC051569 | reverse complement strand
GGGCCCGGGTTGGGGGGCGCCGGGGTGTGGGGGCCGGGGGCGGGTTTCTTTCTTGGGGGGGGGGGGGGCCCCCCCGGGCGGGGGGGGCCCCCACGACGTGCCGGGTTCAGGAAGCGGCCGGGGGCGGAGGAGCGCCGTCGTCCTTCTGCGCGAGCTTGCCCAAGGCGTCCTTGGCCTTGCCCGTCCCCGTGTCGATCTTCTCGCTGTACTTGCCCTTGGTCTTCTGATCGACCGCCCTGGCAGCCTTGTCCAGGCCCTGCTCGATCTTGTCCCCGTGTTGTTGGGCGAGGTCGGAGACCTTGTCCTTGGCCGGGCCGATCTTGGCCTTCAGTGAATCCAGGAAGCCCATGGGCCACCTTCCCTCGGAGGAATCAACAGCGTACGTGGGGGCGCTCATCGCCGGGGCAAGCGGCGAAATCATGCGGAAACGCCCTTATTCACCCCGTAGGTTACCCGTGAGTGTGAGATCCCGCCCCGCCCGGACGACGGTGGTCGAACCCGTCGGCCGGAGCCGATGGTCAAAACCGTTCGGGCGAGGGGCGCCGAGTTTGCGAGACTGGGGCGGTGAGAAGCGCACCTCCCGCACCGCGGGTCATCGCCGTCGTCGGTCCCACCGCGGCCGGCAAGTCCGATCTGGGCGTCCATCTCGCCCAGCAGCTCGACGGCGAGGTCATCAACGCCGACTCCATGCAGCTGTATCGCGGGATGGACATCGGAACCGCCAAACTGACGGTGGACGAGCGCGCCGGTGTTCCGCACCACCTCCTCGACATCTGGGAGGTCACCGAGGCGGCCAGCGTCGCGGACTACCAGAAGCTCGCCCGGGCGGAGATCGACAGGCTGCTGGCCGCAGGCCGTACCCCCGTCCTCGTGGGCGGCTCGGGGCTCTATGTACGAGGGGCCATCGACGCCCTCGAATTCCCCGGCACGGACCCCGAGGTGCGCGCCGGGCTCGAAGCGGAACTCACGCTGCGCGGATCGGGTGCCCTGCACGCCCGGCTCGCCGCCGCCGACCCCGCGGCCGGCCAGGCGATCCTGCCCAGCAACGGCCGCCGTATCGTCCGGGCGCTGGAAGTCATCGAGATCACCGGCAAGCCCTTCACCGCCAACCTGCCCGGCCACGACTCGGTGTACGACACCGTCCAGATCGGTGTCGACGTCGCCCGCCCCGAGCTGGACGCGCGCATCGCGCGACGGGTGGACCGCATGTGGGACGCGGGGCTCGTGGACGAGGTACGCGCTCTGGAGGCCGGGGGGCTGCGTGAGGGGCGTACCGCCTCACGCGCGCTCGGCTACCAGCAGGTGCTCGCGGCGCTCGCGGGGGAGTGCGCCGAGGACGAGGCGCGCGCCGAGACCGTACGCGCCACCAAACGCTTCGCGCGCCGCCAGGACTCCTGGTTCCGCCGGGACCCGCGGGTGCACTGGCTGGGCGGCGGAACGGAAGAGCGTGAGGAACTTCCTGAGCGGGCGCTGGCGTTGCTCGAACGGACGGTTACAGCCTGATCACGTGATGGCATCGGGACGCTCAGGCCGTCATTCCGGCACCCATGAGCGTGCCATCATCGAGCAACGGTCGACCATCGGGCATCGATCGGCCAGTGGAGTCCGACTTGGGAGGGCGCGTGGCGATGGAGGCCGGCCCTCGCGACAGAGAACCGGCGGTACCGGACATTCAGGAAGACGCCCCGCGCTTGAGTCCTGACGGCCCGGAAGAAGAGACCGTCGCCCCCGAGGTGGAAGTCGAGCTGCGTCCGCAGCGCCGGCTGCGGATCTGGCAGCTCGCTCCCATCGTCGCGCTTGCCGCTGTGGGCTCCCTGATGTTCGCCTTCCCCCTCGCTTTCGGCACCGGCGACGGCGGCGCGGTCGTCGCCATGCTGGGACTGCTGATCAGCTGCTGCGCGGCCGGCTGGGGCATGATGGCCGCCCGCCGGGTCGGCCACACCTGGCCGGGACTGCCGTCCCGTGCCTCCGGCGAACGCCCCGACTGGCGCTTCATCGCCCTGTACGTGATCGGGGGCGCGGTCGTGGTCGCGCTCGCCGTCCTGCGGGTCGCCAGACTGCGCTGACCGCGCGGGTCCCCCGGAGGCCCGCGCCGGCCCGGATGCCCGGGTCGGCCGCGCGGGTCCCCGGAGGCCGGCCGGGGCCTCTGTCGGTCCCTGCTCGTACGATGGACCACGTGAGTACCTCGCAGACCGCGCCGATCGCCTTCCTCAAGGGCCACGGGACCGAGAACGACTTCGTGATCGTCCCCGACCCGGACAACGCCGTCGACCTGTCCGCCCGGGCCGTCGCCGCCCTCTGCGACCGCCGGGCCGGCATCGGCGGCGACGGGCTCCTGCACGTCGTACGGTCCGCGGCGCACCCCGAGGCGCGCGCCATGGCCGGTGAGGCCGCGTGGTTCATGGACTACCGCAACGCAGACGGATCCATCGCCGAGATGTGCGGCAACGGCGTACGTGTCTTCGCCCGCTATCTCCAGCGCGCCGGTCACGTGGAGGAGGGCGACCTGACCGTCGCCACCCGGGGCGGCGTGAAGAAGGTGCACGTCGCCAAGGACGGTGACATCACCGTCCACATGGGGAGCGCCGTCCTTCCCGAGGACGGCGTGACGGTCAGCGTCGGAGGCCGCGACTGGAGCGCCCGTAACGTCAACATGGGCAATCCGCACGCGGTCGCGTTCGTCGAGGACCTGGCGCACGCCGGGGAGCTCCGCACCGAACCGCCGTTCGCCCCCGCGTCCGTCTACCCCGACGGGGTGAACGTCGAATTCGTCGTCGACCGGGGCCCGCGCCATGTCGCCATGCGCGTCCACGAACGCGGCTCCGGTGAGACCCGCTCCTGCGGCACGGGCGCCTGCGCCGTGGCCGTCGCCGCGGCCCGCAGGGACGGAGCCGACCCCGCCCTGACCGGAACTCCCGTCACCTACACCGTCGATCTCCCCGGCGGCCGGCTGGTCATCACGGAACGCCCCGACGGCGGGATCGAGATGACCGGCCCCGCCGTGATCGTCGCCGAGGGGCACATCGATCCGGCCCTGCTCGAAACGGCCTTGGCCCTGCCCGACGCGTAGCACCGCCGCCCGGCGTCGCGGTCGTCGCCCGGCGTTCGACACGGCCGTGCCGGAAAGTCGCCTGGATTCGCTCGAATGGGTGATCCGTTTCACGCTGGGCGGGAGCTGGACTGCTCCACGTGGTGGGCTCGATAGCATCAAGCACCGGCCCGGAGGGCGCTCCCGCTCATCCACCGCCGGTCGATGCTGCCGGAGGCGCCCCATGAGTGCAGAGGCCACCAGCCCTGGTGCCCACAGTCGCAGACGCGGCCTTCCCCGGATCGACCTCCGCAGGATCGGCAGAGCCGCTCTGCTCGGCCCCGCCTCCCGGGACCGGCTGCCGGACGCCATCGGCCATGTAGCGGACGCCCACCGCGCCCACTACCCCGATGCCGACCTGGCCGTA
Source organism: Streptomyces sp. NPDC051569 (assembly GCF_044454085.1). NCBI lineage: Bacteria > Bacillati > Actinomycetota > Actinomycetes > Kitasatosporales > Streptomycetaceae > Streptomyces > Streptomyces sp. NPDC051569. The sequence goes on along the minus strand of NZ_JBITDJ010000016.1, from coordinate 117,483 downwards.
CTGCACAAGGCGTACGTCCTGGCAGAGGTCTCGCACCGGGGCCAGTACCGCAAGAGCGGGGAGCCGTACATCACCCACCCGCTGGCCGTGACCCTGATCCTCGCCGAACTGGGCGCCGAGACCACCACCTTGACGGCCTCCCTCCTCCACGACACGGTCGAGGACACCGAGGTGACGCTCGATCAAGTGGGTGCGGAGTTCGGCGCGGAGGTCTGCTATCTGGTCGACGGTGTGACCAAACTGGAAAAGGTCGACTACGGCGCCGCGGCCGAGCCGGAGACCTTCCGCAAGATGCTCGTCGCCACCGGCAACGACGTCCGTGTGATGTCGATCAAGCTGGCCGACCGGCTGCACAACATGCGCACCCTCGGCGTGATGCGCCCCGAGAAGCAGGCCCGCATCGCCAAGGTCACCCGCGATGTCCTCATCCCCCTCGCCGAACGGCTCGGCGTGCAGGCGCTCAAGACCGAGCTGGAGGACCTGGTCTTCGCGATCCTGCATCCCGAGGAGTACGCGCACACCCGCGCCCTGATCGCTGACAACGCCACCGCCGGCGACGCCCTCGCGGCCATCTCCGAGGACGTCAGGCGGGTGCTGCGCGAGGCGGGAATCGCCGCTGAAGTCCTCGTCAGGCCACGGCACTTCGTCTCCGTGCACCGTTCCAGACTCAAACGCGGCGAGCTGCGCGGCACCGACTTCGGCAGGCTGCTGGTGCTGGTCGGTGAGGACGCGGACTGCTACGGCGTCCTGGGGGAGCTGCACACCTGCTTCACACCGGTGATCTCCGAGTTCAAGGATTTCATCGCCGCCCCCAAATTCAACCTGTACCAGTCGCTGCACACGGCGGTCGCCGGCCCGGACGGCGCGGTCGCCGAAGTCCTCATCCGTACGCACCAGATGCACAAGGTCGCCGAAGCCGGGGTCGTCGCCCTCGGCAACCCCTACGCGTCGGTCGACGTGGCGGAACCGGCGGACGGCGAGCGCGCCGACCCGACCAGGCCCGGCTGGCTCTCCCGCCTCCTGGAATGGCAGGAGGCCGCTCCCGACCCGGACACCTTCTGGACGACGCTGCGCGCGGACCTCGCCCAGGACCGGGAGATCACCGTCTTCCGGGCCGAGGGCGGCATGCTCGGCCTGCCGGCCGGGGCGACCTGCGTGGACGCGGCGTACGCGCAGTACGGCGCGGCGGCCCACAGCTGCCTCGGGGCGCGCGTCAACGGCCGTCTCGCGACGCTGAGCACGGTTCTCGGCGACGGCGACACGGTCCAGCTCCTCCTGGCCCAGGACGCGGCCTCCGGGCCCTCGCCCGAGTGGCTCGACCACGCCCGTACACCCGCCGCCCGGATCGCGATCACCGGATGGCTCGCGGCGCACCCGGAAACCGTGGGGCTCCCCGCCGCCACGCCCCGTAAGCCCCTCACCGTCAGCGCGGACCGGCGCGGCGCCGCCAACGCCCTGGTGGACCTGCCCGGCGCGACGGTGCGGATGGCCGGCTGCTGTACGCCCGTCCCGCCCGACGAGGTCACCGGCTTCCCGGTCCGCGGCGGCGCCGTCACCGTGCACCGGCAGGCCTGTCCCGCGGTGGACCGGATGCGGGCCCTCGGCCGGTCGCCGGTAGCGGTGAGCTGGGGAGACGCGCCCGGCTGCCGGGTCACGCTGTACGCCGAGTCCTTCGGCCGTCCCCGACTGCTCGCCGAACTCACCGACGCCATCGCGACGGCGGGCGCCGCCGTCGTGTCGGCCAGCGTGGAACCGCCCGACGAGCAGCGCGTACGGCACACGTACACGCTGGAACTGCCCGACGCGGCGGGCCTGCCCGGCCTGATCCGCGCGATGCGTGACGTACCGGGCGTGTACGACGTGAGCCGCGCCCACCATCGGGCCACCGCCTGAGGGCCGGCTCGCGACCGTGGGGAACCGGTGTCCGTCAACGCGCCGGTGTTCGGCATCCGGCGGGCCAGCCGGCGCCCCGCCTGCCCCTTTCGGGTGGGCGCGGAGCGCGCCGTCGTGGTCCACCGGGCCGCCGCTGGTAGCGGTGGTGCATGCTGCTCACCTCCCGCCGACTGCGCGCCGCCCTGCTGGCCGCAGCATCGGTCACTCTCGTCGCCGCGACCCTGCCCGCGCCCGCGCCTCTCGGCATCGGCGACCCGCTCTTCCCGCAGCTGGGCAATCCCGGCTACGACGTCATCACCTACGACCTGGACTTCACCTATCACGGTGACAACACCAAGCCGCTGGACGCCATCACCAAGATCAACGCGCTGGCGACCGAGCGCCTGGAGCGGATCAATCTCGACTTCACCCAGGGCGAGGTCCGCTCGGTCGAGGTCAACGGGGCTCCGGCGGTGTTCGCGACCGCCGGCGAGGATCTGGTGGTGACCCCGGCCGAGGCGGTCGAGGCCGGCTCGCGGATGCGGATCACCGTCAGCCACACCAGCGACCCGAACGGTGACGACGGCGGCTGGGTGCGGACATCCGACGGGCTGGTGATGGCGAATCAGGCCGACGCGGCACACCGGGTCTTCCCGGGCAACGACCACCCGGCCGACAAGGCGTATTTCACCTTCCGTGTCACCGTGCCCGCCGGGCTGACGGCCGTGGCCAACGGGCAGCCCGAGGCGGAGACCCGCAGCGGCGGAGCCACCACCTGGGTCTACCGCACCCGCCACCCCATGGCCACCGAACTCGCCCAGGTCTCCATCGGCACCTCCGCCGTGATCCACCGCGACGGGCCGGACGGGAAGCCCGTACGGGACGTCGTGCCGGCGGCCGACCGCGCGAAACTGGAACCCTGGCTCAAGAAGACACCGGACCAGATGCGGTGGATGGAGCAGCAGGTCGGCCCGTACCCCTTCGAGACGTACGGCGTGCTGATCGCCGGCGCGAACACGGGCTTCGAACTGGAGACGCAGACGCTCTCGCTCTTCGAGCGGTCCCTGTTCACGCGCACCGAGTATCCCGAGTGGTACGTCGACTCGGTCATGGTCCACGAGTTGGCCCACCAGTGGTTCGGCGACAGCGTCTCACCGCGCACCTGGTCCGACCTCTGGCTCAACGAAGGGCACGCGAGCTGGTACGAGGCCCGGTACGCGCAGGAACACGGCGACAAGTCGATGGAAACGCGGATGCGGGACGCCTACCGGCAGTCCGACAACTGGCGCGCGGCCGGCGGCCCGCCGGCCGCGCCCGAGCCCCCGACGCCGGGACACCCGATCAGCCTGTTCCGGCCGGTGGTGTACGACGGCAGCGCTCTGGTGCTCTACGCGCTGCGGGAGGAGATCGGCGACGGCTCCTTCCGGCTGCTGGAGCGGGAATGGGTACGCGACCACCGGGACGGGACGGCGACCACGGCGGACTTCACCGCGCTGGCGTCGCGGATCGCCGGGCGTGACCTGTCCGCCTTCTTCCAGGCGTGGCTGTACGAGCGGAAGACCCCGCCGATGCCCGGCCACCCCGACTGGCGCGTGGGGGCCTCGCCCAAGGCCCCCGAGAGCCGCCCGGGTCACGGAGCGGCGGGCCCGGCCGCCGCTCCGGTGCCCGGACAGCGCCCGGAACAGGGTGCGAAACCGGAGTGACGGCCGCGCCGAACCGTGCCACCATCGACGGGTCGGCACGGCGACCGGGGAATCAATCCCGACGGTCACACGTTGTGACTGCCATACGGGCACGGACTTCTCCGTGACCGGCTTTTCTTCGACGTAAGGATCCAATGACCTCCTCTTCTTCCCCTTCTCAGGACGCGCAGAACTTCGCGGACCCCCGCACGGACAGCCTTCGGGCCGATGCCCTGATGGAAGAGGACGTCGCCTGGAGCCACGAGATCGACGGAGAGCGGGACGGCGAGCAGTTCGACCGCTCCGAGCGCGCCGCCCTGAGGCGCGTGGCGGGGCTCTCCACCGAGCTGGAAGACGTCACCGAGGTCGAGTACCGCCAGCTGCGCCTGGAGCGCGTCGTGCTGGTCGGCGTCTGGACCTCCGGGACCGTGCACGACGCGGACAACTCCCTCGCGGAGCTGGCCGCGCTCGCCGAGACGGCGGGCGCGCTGGTTCTCGACGGTGTGATCCAGCGCCGTGACAAGCCCGACCCGGCCACGTACATCGGTTCCGGCAAGGCCCAGGAGCTGCGGGACATCGTGCTGGAGACCGGCGCGGACACCGTCGTCACCGACGGTGAGCTCAGCCCCGGCCAGCTGATCCATCTCGAAGACGTCGTCAAGGTCAAGGTGGTCGACAGGACCGCCCTGATCCTGGACATCTTCGCCCAGCACGCCAAGTCCCGCGAGGGCAAGGCGCAGGTCGCGCTGGCACAGATGCAGTACATGCTGCCGAGGCTGCGCGGCTGGGGTCAGTCGCTGTCCCGGCAGATGGGTGGCGGCGGTGGTGGCGGCATGGCCACCCGCGGCCCCGGTGAGACCAAGATCGAGACGGACCGGCGCCGGATCCGCGAGAAGATGGCGAAGATGCGCCGGGAGATCGCGGAGATGAAGACCGGCCGCGACATCAAGCGGCAGGAGCGACGGCGCCACAAGGTGCCCTCGGTCGCGATCGCCGGGTACACCAACGCCGGGAAGTCGTCGCTGCTCAACCGCCTCACCGGCGCGGGCGTCCTGGTGGAGAACGCGCTGTTCGCCACCCTGGACCCGACCGTGCGCCGGGCCGAGACCCCGAGCGGCCGCCTGTACACCCTGGCCGACACGGTCGGATTCGTCCGGCACCTGCCGCACCACCTCGTCGAGGCGTTCCGCTCGACGATGGAGGAGGTCGGTGACTCCGACCTGATCCTGCACGTGGTGGACGGCTCGCATCCGGCGCCGGAGGAGCAGCTGGCCGCCGTGCGCGAGGTCATCCGCGACGTGGGCGCCGTGGACGTCCGCGAGATCGTCGTGATCAACAAGGCGGACGCGGCGGACCCGCTGGTCCTCCAGCGGCTGCTGCGGATGGAGCGGTACGCGATCGCCGTCTCGGCGCGCACCGGACAGGGCATCGCCGAGCTGCTCTCACTCATCGACGCCGAGCTGCCCAGGCCCGAGGTCGAGGTCGAGGTGCTCCTGCCGTACACACAGGGCGGACTGGTCTCGCGGGTGCACGCCGACGGTGAGGTGCTGTCCGAGGAACACACCCCGGAGGGCACCGCGCTCAGGGCACGCGTCCACGAGGAACTGGCCGCCGCGCTCGCCCCGTACGTACCGGTGGCGCGCTGACCGCTCCCGTCGGGCGGGCACGCCCCGGCTGATCGTGAGGACGCTGTCGTACGACAGAGGACGCGTCGTACGACAGCGGACCGGCCTGACGGCGAAGGCCCGTCCTCCCCCCTGACATCCAGGGAGGAGGACGGGCCTTCGCCGTACGCCGTGATGAGTCGCGGAGCCCGTGGACCGGGCCCTACCGGCCCGCGAACTTCTCGCTGACCATGTCGTAGACGCCCTTGGCCACATCGCCGAGGCGCGGACCGGCCAGCCAGCCGGCGTCCGCCGGCCCGATGGAGGTGTTGGACACCAGCGCGGGCCTGCGGTCCTGGCCGATCGCGACCCAGCCACCGCCGGACGCGCCGCCGGTCATGGTGCAGCCGAGCCGGTACATCGTCGGGGCATCGGCGTCGAGTGACAGCCGGCCCGGCTTGTCCTGGCACTGGTAGAGCTTCTGGCCGTCGAACGGCCCCGTCGCCGGGTAGCCGCTCGCGGTCATGCCCGCGATGTCCGCGGTGGCCGGAGCGTTGAAGTCCACCGGCAGGGCCGCGCCGACCGTCTCCTCCAGCGATGTGCCGGTGCCGCCCTTCTCCGGGGTGACATGGATGACCGCGAAGTCGTACGGAGCGCCCGCGCCGCCGGTCGACGCGCCCTCCGCCATCCACTGCTCGGAGGTCTGGGCCCAGTCGGCCCACCACATCCCGTGCGGCGTGACCTGCTCCTTGCCGGCGCTGCCCAACTCGGTCGTCGACAGACCGTCGTTGTTGTACGACGGAGCGAAGGCGATGTTCCGGTACCAGCCGCCGGTCCTGCCGGCGTGCACGCAATGGCCGGCGGTCCACACCATGTTGGACTTGCCGGGGTGCGCCGGGTCCTTGACCACGGTCGCCGAGCACACCATCGAACCCTCGGGACCGTCGAAGAACAGCTTGCCCGCCTCCGGCGCGCTGTCGCCGTACGGCGTCTTCACGGCTCGTGCCCCGACCGGCCGCGGCGTCGGGTCGGTGACCCCCGCGTCGCCCGAGATGTCCTGCTCCTCGACGGGGTGCTGGGGTCCCTCGGCGTCCCGCATCCGGTCCGCGTCCCACAGACCCTGGATGATCGGGTTGACGAAGTCCCTGGCCTCACGCAGCCAGGTGGCCCGGTCCCAGTTCTTCCATTCGCCGCCCCGCCACTTGTCCATGTCGATCCCGCGCTCCTTGAGGCGCTCCTTGAGATCGTCAGGGATCTTGATCCTGCCGTCGGACGAGCTGCCGGCGCTCTGATCCGGCTGGTCGGACGCGTTGTCCTCGCCGGGAGCACAGGCGGTCGCCGTCAGCGCGAGGGCCACGGCTATCGAGGCCGCGCCGAGGGCGGAGGACATTCCGTGCCGCGCGCTCGCCCCACGGCGTGCGGTGGACATCGGGCGAATGGGTCGCATGGCGTGATCTCCCTGGGACTTCGGGACGGACGTCGGAACGCGTCGCGGAACGGTGGAACGGACCGCGAGGCGAACGGACTGCTGAACGGATGGCGGAACGGACGGCGCGACCGGCTCCGGAACTGACGCGGAAACAGTTGCCGTGGTGGAAGGAGCCGATGGGGCACCCGGCCGCGGTGCCCGAGCCGGGGCGCGGCCCTCAACTATGCCGTTGCCGATACGGACGGCGCACGGCAGGGCCGTGGTTCCGCGCCACAAGGATCTTCCGACGAACCCGTGATCCCCCGTGTCCGGCGTCGTTGGTATGTACGGGGGACACACCAGCGGTCACCGTCGAACATCCGGCGGGTGAGCGCCGTACGTACTGACACGCAACCGCACTGGGACAGCCGGAGGACCGATCAGCCGTGGCCGTGACCGAACCAGCACCGGCGGCGGCGACCGTCGCTCACGAGGGCATTCTCCGGCGTCAGGCGCTGCGCGAATCGGCGGCCCGGACGTACGCGAGGTCACTGCCCATCGTGCCGGTGCGCGCCCGGGGCCTGACGATCGAAGGGGCGGACGGGCGGCGCTACCTCGACTGCCTCTCCGGGGCGGGCACCCTGGCCCTCGGCCACAACCACCCGGTGGTGCTGGAGGCGATCAGAAAGGTCCTCGACTCGGGTGCCCCGCTGCACGTGCTCGACCTCGCCACCCCCGTCAAGGACGCCTTCACCAGCGAGCTCTTCGCCACCCTGCCACCGGAGTTCGCCAAGAACGCGAGGGTGCAGTTCTGCGGGCCCGCGGGCACGGACGCGGTCGAGGCCGCCCTGAAACTCGTCCGCATCGCCACCGGCCGCGACGGGCTGCTCGCCTTCACCGGCGCCTACCACGGGATGACCGCCGGAGCCCTCGCCGCCTCCGGAGGCGCCCCGGACGTACGGGTGACCCGACTGCCCTACCCGTACGACTACCGCTGTCCCTTCGGTATCGGTGGGGAACGCGGCGCCGAACTCGCCGCTCGCTGGACCGAGAACCTGCTCGACGACCCCAAGGGCGGACTGCCCGCCCCCGCAGGCATGATCCTCGAACCCGTGCAGGGCGAAGGCGGGGTGATCCCGGCCCCTGACACCTGGCTGCGCGCCATGCGCCGTATCACCGCCGAACGGTCCATCCCACTCATCGCCGACGAGGTGCAGACAGGAGTGGGACGGACCGGTACCTTCTGGGCCGTGCAGCACAGCGGGATCACTCCTGACGTCATGGTGCTCTCCAAGGCCATCGGCGGCTCCCTGCCGCTGGCGGTGATCGTCTACCACGCGGACCTCGACCAATGGGAACCCGGCGCCCACGCGGGCACCTTCCGGGGCAACCAGCTGGCGATGGCGGCGGGCGCGGCCACCCTCGCTTACGTACGCGAGAACCGGCTCGCCGACCGCGCCGCGATCCTCGGCGCCCGTATGCTCGGCCAGCTCCAGGGCCTCGCCGTGCATCATCCGTGCATCGGGGACGTACGAGGCCGCGGCCTCATGATCGGCGTGGAACTCGTCGATCCGGAGGCCGGCGACCCGGCCCCGCCGGCCTCCGCCCTCGCCGCCGCGGTCCGGCGGGAATGCCTCGACCGCGGCCTCATCGTCGAACTCGGCGGACGTCAGAGCGCTGTCGTACGGCTGCTCCCTCCGCTCACGCTCACCGACGAACAGGCCGTGGCCGTTCTCGACCGGTTCGCCGACGCGCTGGCCGCCGCCGAGCGTGCCGCCCTTCGCGGAGAAGAGACCGGCTCGTCGTGCTGACCCCTGACCACCCCACAAGGAAGCCCTCCGTGAACCCCACTCCCGCACCCGAAGTGCCCGAGACCGACAGCCTTCCTGCCGCCCGCGAGCCGGGGAAGATCCCGGCGCACGGCACCCGTACCGCCGAATCGGCGACAGTGCCACGGCAGTCGGGGGGCGGCTTCGGGGCACCACACCCGCCCGCCGGGGGCCCGGCTACCCTCCCGGCGGCCGATCACCTCGATCACCCCGACCCGCACAAGGCGGCCGACGCGGCGACCGTCGAGAATCTGCTGCGCTGCTGGGTCAGGGAGAACAACGTGTCCCGCCCCGACGGCCAGGTGCTGCGGATCCCGCTCGACGCCAGCGGCACCGCGCTCCTCGTCCCGGTGCGCTACTGGTCCGCGACGGGCTGGCACCGCTTCGGGATGCCGTTCCTGGAGAACGCGCCCCAGGACGCCCCCGCCGCCGAAGCCGTCACCGTCGCCGCGCTCATCGGCCGTGAGTCGGGCCGCTACCAGGGCGCCGATCTGGTCGGCCGCGTCGCCAACTCGGTCGGCCACACGGCGGACTTCCTCGCCGACCGGCGCCGCCACCCCGGACCGGCCCCCGAAGCGGACCTGTTCCTCACCGCTGAGCAGTCGCTGCTCCTCGGCCACCCCCTCCATCCCACGCCCAAGAGCCGGGAAGGGCTCTCCGAGGCCGAAGGGCGGCTCTACTCACCCGAGTTGCGCGGCTCCTTCCCGCTGCACTGGATGGCCGTCGACCGGTCCGTACTCACCGCCGACTCGGCCTGGACCGAGCAGGGCCGTGTCCTGCCCGCCGAACAGCTCACGGCCCGCCTCCTCGGCGACCTTTCCCTTCCCCGCCACACCGTCCCGCTGCCCCTCCACCCCTGGCAGGCCCGCGAACTGAAGCACCGTCCCGCCGTCGCCGAGCTCCTCGATGCGGGGCTCCTCCACGACCTCGGGCCCCACGGAGCCGCCTGGTACCCCACGTCGTCGATCCGCACGGTGCACCGGCCCGGTGCCGCCGCCATGCTCAAGCTCTCCCTCGGCGTCCGCATCACCAACTCCCGGCGGGAGAACCTCCGCAAGGAACTCCACCGGGGCGTCGAGGTCCACCGGTTGCTGCGGAGCGGCCTCGGCAAGGAATGGAACGCCGCCCATCCGGGCTTCGACATCATCCGCGACCCCGCCTGGCTCGCCGTGGACACCCAGGACGGCGAAGCCGTGGGCGGCCTCGACGTCCTGGTGCGCCACAACCCGTTCGGCCCCGGCGACGACGCCGTCTGCATCGCCGCACTGACCTCGCCACGGCCCGGCCCGGGTGGCCCCGGCAGCCACTCGCGCCTGGCCGGGATCGTCACCGGACTCGCGGCCCGTACCGGCAGGTCCACCGGGGCGGTGGCCGCCGAGTGGTTTCTGCGCTATCTCGACCAGGTCGTACGGCCGGTGCTCTGGCTGGACGGCACCGCGGGCATCGCGCTGGAGGCGCACCAGCAGAACACGCTGGTGCTTCTCGACACCGACGGCTGGCCCGTCGGCGGGCGCTACCGGGACAACCAGGGCTACTACTTCCGCGAATCCCACCGCTCCGCGCTGGAACGCCGCCTCCCCGGCATCGGTTCGGCCAGTGACACCTTCGTCTCCGACAAGGTCACCGACGAGCGCTTCGCCTACTACCTCGGCATCAACAACATCTTCGGCCTGATCGGCGCCTTCGGCGCCCAGAGCCTCGCCGACGAACGCGTTCTCCTCGCCGCCCTGCGTCAGTTCCTCTCCGGCACGGCCCCACTCGGCTCGCCGCTGTCCCGGCATCTCCTGGAAGCCCCCACCCTGCGCTGCAAGGCCAACCTGCTCACCCGGCTGCACGGCCTCGACGAACTCGTCGGCCCCGTCGACACCCAGTCCGTCTACGTCACGATCGCCAACCCCCTCCGCCCCTGACCGCACACGACCGTCCGAACTGCTGAGAGGAGAGCGCCACCGTGCCTCCCACCGACGCGAGCGCCGACACCGGAACCGGCCCCACCCCGCAGATCGGCGAGGGCACCGAGGACACCCTTGATCTACGGCTCTCCGAGGAGCTCAAGGCCATGTTCACCGAGGGCGGCCTGCCGGCCGGTGAGCCGCCGGCCGACGACGCCCCGCCCGGTGACCTCCTCGACACCCCTGGTGGCTGGGGGCCGGTGACCACCTCCTTCGGTGTCTTCCAGCTCGTTCCCGTACGCGTCGAACGTGATCTGGCACTGATCACCCGCTGGATGAACGACCCCGCCGTCGCCGCCTTCTGGGAGCTGGCCGGTCCGGGAAGTGTCACCTCCGCCCATCTGCGCCCCCAGCTCGACGGCGACGGACGCAGCGTGCCCTGTCTCGGCGTGCTCGCCGGCGTCCCCATGAGCTACTGGGAGATCTACCGGGCGGACCTCGATCCGCTCGCGCGCCATTACCCCGCGCGCCCGCACGACACCGGGATCCACCTCCTCGTCGGAGGCGTCGCCGACCGCGGCCGGGGCGTCGGCACCGCTCTCCTCGGAGCCGTCTCCGACCTCGTCCTCGACCATCGTCCCCGCTGCGGGCGGGTCATCGCCGAACCCGATCTCCGTAACACCCCCTCCGTCGCCGCCTTTCTCAGCGCCGGCTTCCGCTTCTCGGCCGAGGTCGACCTGCCCGGCAAACGAGCCGCCCTGATGATCCGTGAACGCGCCCTGCGCGAGCTGCTGTGAATCTTCATCACCCTCTGTACACCGCTCGAGCCGCATCGGTTCCCTTCTGAGGAGTCCCCGTGCCGAAGTCCATAGCCGCCCATGACTCCATCGCCCATGACTCCATCGCCCCCGACTCCACCGCCCCCGACTCCACCGTCCGCACCGGCGCCGCCGAGCCGGCCGCCCTCTTCTCGCCGCCCGAGCTGAACCCGCGGTCCTGGGACCGGGCAGCCGGTCGCCTCCTCGCCAAGATGCTCGGAGAATTCGCGTACGAGGGGATCATCGAGCCGGTCCCAGGACCCGCCGAAGGCCACTACGCCCTGACGCTCGACGACGGCGGGACGCTCACCTTCCGGGCCACGCGAGGCGCGTACAGCGGCTGGCGCGTCGAACCCGGCTCCGTCGAGTGCCAGGACGAGCCGTTCACCGACCCCCTGCGTTTCCTGCTGCGCGCCCGGCACCTGCTGGCACTCGACGGCGGCACCCTCGGCCATCTCCTGCGGGAACTCACCACCACCCTCGCCGCCGACGCCCGGCTCGACCACTCGGCCCTCAGCTCGGCACACCTCGCCGACCTCGACTACGCCGAACTCGAAGGCCACCAGACCGGTCATCCGTGGATCGTCCTGAACAAGGGAAGAAACGGCTTCTCCGGTACGGATGCCGCCCGCTGGTCCCCCGAGGCCCGCACGCCGGCCCGGCTCCCCTGGATCGCGGTCAGTACCTCCCTCGCCACGTACCGAGGCGTCCCGGCCCTCGACACGCCGGACCGGCTCTACGCCCTCGAACTGGACGCCTCCGTCCGCGAGCGCTTCGACGCCGTGCTCCGTGACCGGGGCCTCGACCCCGCCGGCTACCTCTACCTGCCCGTACACCCCTGGCAGTGGGACGAGGTGCTGCTGCCGCTCTACGCCCCGGCCATAGCCGGCGGAGCGATCGTCCCCCTCCCCGCGGACGGTGATCTCCGGCTGCCGCAACAGTCGATCCGCACGTTCCTCAACGTAGGACGGCCGGACCGGCACACGGTCAAACTGCCGCTGTCGATCCTGAACACCCTCGTATGGCGCGGACTCCCGACCGAACGCACCCTCGCGGCGCCCGCCGTCACCGCGTGGGTGCATGCCCTGCGCGACGCGGACCCGTTCCTGCGGGACGAATGCCGGGTGATCCTGCTCGGTGAGGTCGCCTCCGTGACCGTCGGGCACCCCCTCTACGATCACCTGCCCGAGGTGCCCTACCAGTACAAGGAACTGCTCGGCGCGATCTGGCGCGAGCCCCTCCCGGCCGCGCTCGCCCCCGGGGAACGCGCCCGTACCCTCGCCTCCCTGCTCTCCACGGATCCTCAGGGGCGGGCGTTCACCGCCGAACTCGTGGCCCGTTCCGGGCTCACCGCGGACAGGTGGCTCCGGCGCCTCTTCTCGGCCCTTCTGCCGCCCCTGCTGCACTTCCTCTACCGCTACGGGACCGTCTTCTCCCCGCACGGAGAGAACGCCATCGTCGTCTTCGACGACCACGACGTGCCCGTACGGCTCGCGATCAAGGACTTCGTCGACGACGTCAACCTGAGCGCCCAGCCGCTGCCCGAGCACGACACCATGCCCAGGGACGTGAAGGACACCCTCCTCACCGAGGAGCCGGCCTTTCTCACCCAGTTCATCCATTCCGGGCTCTTCGTCGGCGTCTTCCGATTCCTGGCGCCGCTCTGCCAGGAACAGCTGGATGTTCCGGAGGAGGAGTTCTGGTCCCTCGTACGGGCGGAAATCCTGCGCTATCAGGCGCGCTTTCCCGAGTCCAAGGAGCGGTTCGAGACGTTCGACCTGTTCACACCGCATATCGAGCGCCTCTGCCTCAACCGCAACCGCCTCCATCTCGACGGCTACCGCGACCGCCCCGAACGGCCGCACGCCGCCGTGCACGGTACGGTTCCCAACCCGCTGGCCTCCTGGCGGCCGAGCGAGTGACCGCTGTTGTCAGTGGCGCCCCGTAGGGTGGTCGGGCTATGACGAAGCCATCACTTCCCGAGCTCCTCCACGCCGCCGTCACCTCGGTGGGCGGTGTGGAACGGCCAGGCCAGGTCACCATGGCCGAGGCCGTCGCCGAAGCCATCGACGCCCCGTCCCATCTGCTGGTCCAGGCCGGCACCGGCACCGGTAAGTCGCTCGGCTACCTGGTGCCGGCCCTGGCCCACGGAGAGCGGGTCGTGGTCGCCACGGCGACCCTGGCGCTCCAGCGCCAGCTGGTGGAGCGCGACCTTCCGCGTACGGTCGACGCCCTGCATCCCCTGCTGCGCCGGCGCCCCGAGTTCGCCATGCTCAAGGGCCGCTCGAACTACCTCTGCCTGCACCGGCTGCACGAGGGCATGCCGCAGGACGAGGAGGACGGTCTGTTCGACCAGTTCGAGGCGGCAGCGCCCACCAGCAAGCTGGGCCAGGACCTGCTGCGGATGCGGGACTGGGCGGACGACACCGAGACCGGTGACCGCGACGACCTCACGCCCGGGGTCTCCGACCGCGCGTGGTCCCAGGTCTCCGTCTCGTCGCGGGAGTGCCTGGGGGCGACGAAGTGCGCGTACGGCGCCGAATGCTTCGCCGAGCAGGCGCGGGAGCGTGCCAAGCTCGCCGATGTCGTCGTGACCAACCACGCGCTGCTCGCGATCGACGCGATCCAGGGCGCCCCGGTGCTTCCGTCACACGAGGTGCTGATCGTCGACGAGGCCCATGAGCTGGTCTCCAGGGTGACCGGGGTAGCCACCGGTGAGCTGACCTCGGGCCAGGTCAACCGGGCGGTGCGCCGATCGGCCAAGCTGGTCAACGAGAAGGCCGCGGACGCCCTGCAGACCGCCGCCGAGACCTTTGAGCGGCTGATGGAGCTGGCCCTACCCGGGCGGCTCGTGGAGATTCCCGAGGACCTCGGCTATGCCCTGATGGCGCTGCGCGACGCGGCGCGTACGGTCATCTCGGCCCTGGGCTCCACCCGGGACAAGTCCCTCCAGGACGAGGATGTCGTGCGCAAGCAGGCGCTGGCCTCCGTCGAGTCCATCCACGGGGTGGCCGAGCGGATCGCCAACGGCTCCGAGTGGGACGTGGTCTGGTACGAACGGCACGACCGGTTCGGCGCGTCGCTGCGGGTCGCCCCGCTCTCCGTGTCCGGGCTGCTGCGGGAGAAGCTCTTCACCGACCGCTCCGTCGTCCTCACCTCCGCCACGCTCAAGCTGGGCGGTGACTTCAACGGTGTGGGCGCCTCGCTGGGTCTGGCGCCGGAAGGCACGGAGGGCGACGACGTCCCGCAGTGGAAGGGCATCGATGTCGGCTCGCCGTTCGACTATCCCCAGCAGGGCATCCTCTACGTCGCCCGCCATCTGGCGACGCCCGGCCGGGAGGGATCCCGCGGCGACATGATGGATGAGCTGGCCGAGCTGGTGGAGGCGGCCGGTGGCCGTACGCTCGGCCTGTTCTCCTCGATGCGGGCCGCCCAGGCCGCCGCCGAGGAGCTGCGCGGCAGACTGGACGCCCCGATCCTGCTCCAGGGTGAGGAGACGCTGGGCGAATTGATCAAGGCTTTCGCCGCTGATCCGAAGACGTGTCTGTTCGGCACGCTCTCGCTGTGGCAGGGCGTCGATGTGCCGGGGCCGAGTTCGCAGCTCGTGGTGATGGACCGGATTCCGTTCCCGCGTCCGGACGATCCGCTGATGAGCGCGCGCCAGAAGGCGGTGGAGGAGGCCGGTGGCAATGGCTTCATGGCGGTGGCCGCGACGCACGCGGCTTTGCTGATGGCCCAGGGGGCCGGCCGGCTCGTCCGGGCGAGCGGCGACCGGGGTGTGGTGGCCGTACTCGACCCGAGGTTGGCCAATGCCCGCTACGGCAGCTTCCTGCGGGCCTCCCTGCCGGACTTCTGGTACACGACGGACCGTAACCAGGTACGACGGTCTCTCGCGGCGATCGACGAATCCGCCAGAGCCGACGGCCGGTAGTCGCACCCGTCGATCGACCGGCCACCACCGGCGGGTGGCCGGCTCCGCGCGAGCGGCGGGTGGGGGCTCGACCCGCGAAAACCTTGACCCGCACAGCTTCCCCGCACAGCTTTCCCGCGCAACCTTCGCGCACAGCGTTGCCCCGCAAAACAATGGGCCCCGGGACCGGCGCAGAGGTCCCGGGGCCCGGTCGGAGCCGGTGGAGGTGTCACACCCGGCGCAGGACCGCCACCACCTTGCCGAGGATCGTCGCCTCGTCGCCGGGGATGGGTTGGTAGGCGGCGTTGTGCGGGAGCAGCCAGACATGGCCGTCCTCGCGCCGGAAGCGCTTGACCGTCGCCTCGCCGTCGAGCATCGCGGCCACGATGTCGCCGTTCTCCGCGACGGGCTGGCGGCGGACCGTCACCCAGTCGCCGTCGCAGATCGCGGCTTCGATCATGGAGTCGCCGACGACCTTCAGGAGGAAGAGCTCCCCGTCGCCCACCAGCTGGCGGGGGAGCGGGAAGACATCCTCGACGGACTCTTCCGCGAGGATCGGTCCGCCGGCCGCGATCCGGCCGACCAGCGGGACGTAGGAGGCGGCGGGCTTGCCGGTCGTGTCCGTCTGCTGGGTGCTCGGCTGGTCGGAGCCGCGTACCTCGTAGGCCCTCGGCCGGTGCGGGTCCCGGCGCAGGAAGCCCTTGCGCTCCAGAGCCATCAGCTGATGGGCGACCGACGAGGTGCTGGACAGGCCCACGGCCTGGCCGATCTCCCGCATGGAGGGCGGATATCCACGGCGCTGCACGGAATCCCTGATGACCTCGATGACCCTGCGCTGCCGGTCCGTGAGTCCGGAGCTGTCCGCCCTGATTCCCGGAGGGCGTCCGGGCAGTGCGCGGTTGGGCTTGGGGCCCTCCGGATTCGTGACTGAGTCATTCATGGCATGCACCGGCTCGAGTCGGCTTTGGGAGCGATCCTGGGCAGTGATGGTGGCACTGTCTGCGGTGGTGGTCACGTCGGGCCCCTCTCGAATTGGTCTCCCTAGCTGGACAACGGTAGTAGCTTTCGAAAGGTTGCGCCAAACACACGTTCGAGTGAAAAATCGACGAGAGTCCGACGTGAATGTCTGACGCGGTGTATGGACGTGGTTCATGGGCGTCGGCGAATTCCCACCCCTCACGCTATCGGCCGGTTCCGTGTCGTCGGCGTTGTCGGTCCCGTCGTCCCGTTGTCCCGTCGGTCTCACCGGCCTCGTCGTCCGGTCGGTCTCTCGCGTCATCGGTGCCTCGGCCCGGCGCCATCGGCGTCCTGGATGGTGGCGAGTCTCCACCGAGCGGCCCGCGAGCCGGACCGCCGAGCCCTTCGGCCCCCTTTCCGTACGCCCGCCCGCCGCCCCCAAGGCGCCGTCGCAAGCCTTCCCGTGCGCGACACGCGCGGGGCGGCGGAGTGCGGATAAACCCAAGATCTAGTGGTTGGATTTTCGTGGCCACCCAGAGGTTGTGGTCCCGGGTCATTCGAGGCCCAGGCCATCCCCTATGCTTGGGGTTGCTTCGAGGGGCTCTTTCCGGGCCCTGACGAGGCCATTCAGTCACACTGTGAAGGAGGGTCGGACCATGCACTGCCCCTTCTGCAGGCACCCCGACAGCCGTGTTGTCGACAGTCGCACCACCGACGACGGGACGTCGATCCGACGCCGCCGCCAGTGCCCCGACTGCTCCCGCCGTTTCACGACGGTGGAGACGGCCTCGCTGATGGTTATCAAGCGCAGTGGTGTGACCGAACCCTTCAGCCGTACGAAGGTCATCTCCGGTGTGCGCAAGGCGTGCCAGGGGCGGCCGGTCACCGAAGACGCCCTCGCCAAGCTCGGCCAGCGGGTCGAGGAGGCGGTGCGTGCCACCGGGAGTGCCGAATTGACCACCCACGATGTGGGGCTGGCCATACTCGGCCCGTTGCAGGAGCTCGACCTCGTCGCGTACCTGCGTTTCGCGTCCGTGTACCGGGCGTTCGATTCACTGGAAGACTTCGAGGCCGCCGTCGCGGAGCTGCGCCGACGACCTCTCACCGATCGGAGCGGCGCCGGAGAGACCCACGAGGTCCCCGTGCCCGCCACCGCCGCGGACTGACCGGCCGGCTTTCACCGGCCGCTCCGCGGCACCACACATACCTGCCCCGGGCGCCCTTTCGCGGCGCCCGAGGTGTCAGACACACGCGCCGTGCCAGGGGAAGAACGTGGCACTTTTAGGCGTTTTTGTACGTATATGGGAGGCGGCATGACAGAGACGGCGAGCGGCTCGGCACGGGGTTCCCGCACCAGGGGAACGAAGTCCGGCAAGGGCCTGCGTATCGAGCGCATCCACACGACACCCGGCGTGCATCCGTACGACGAGGTGGCGTGGGAACGCCGTGACGTCGTCATGACCAATTGGCGCGACGGCTCGGTCAACTTCGAGCAGCGTGGCGTCGAGTTCCCCGACTTCTGGTCGCTGAACGCGGTCAACATCGTCACCAGCAAGTACTTCCGCGGGGCCGTCGGCTCCCCGCAGCGCGAGACCGGGCTGAAGCAGCTCATCGACCGGATCGTGAAGACGTACCGCAAGGCCGGCGAGGACTATCAGTACTTCTCCTCGCCCGCCGACGCCGAGATCTTCGAGCACGAGCTGGCCTACGCCCTCCTGCACCAGGTCTTCAGCTTCAACTCGCCGGTCTGGTTCAACGTCGGCACGCCCCAGCCCCAGCAGGTCTCCGCCTGCTTCATCCTGTCCGTCGACGACTCCATGGACTCGATCCTCGACTGGTACAAGGAAGAGGGGATGATCTTCAAGGGCGGCTCCGGCGCCGGCCTGAACCTCTCGCGGATCCGCTCCTCCAAGGAACTGCTCTCCTCCGGAGGCAACGCCTCCGGACCGGTCTCCTTCATGCGCGGCGCCGACGCCTCCGCCGGAACGATCAAGTCCGGTGGCGCCACGCGCCGTGCGGCCAAGATGGTCATCCTCGACGTCGACCACCCCGACATCGAGGACTTCATCGAGACCAAGGTCAAGGAAGAGGAGAAGATCCGCGCCCTGCGCGACGCGGGCTTCGACATGGACCTGGGCGGCGACGACATCACGTCCGTCCAGTACCAGAACGCCAACAACTCGGTCCGGGTGAACGATGAGTTCATGAAGGCCGTCGAGACCGGCGGCAAGTTCGGACTGCGCGCCCGGATGACCGGTGAGGTCATCGAAGAGGTCGAGGCCAAGTCCCTCTTCCGCAAGATGGCCGAGGCGGCGTGGGCGTGTGCCGACCCGGGCATCCAGTACGACGACACGATCAACCACTGGCACACCTCGCCCGAGTCCGGCCGGATCAACGGCTCGAACCCGTGCAGTGAGTACATGCACCTGGACAACACGTCCTGCAACCTGGCCTCGCTGAACCTCATGAAGTTCCTCAAGGACGACGGCGAGGGCAACCAGTCCTTCGAGTCCGAGCGCTTCGCGAAGGTCGTCGAGCTGGTCATCACCGCGATGGACATCTCCATCTGCTTCGCGGACTTCCCGACGCGGAAGATCGGTGAGAACACCCGCGCGTTCCGCCAGCTCGGCATCGGCTACGCCAACCTCGGCGCCCTGCTGATGGCCACGGGCCACGCGTACGACTCGGACGGAGGCCGCGCGCTCGCCGGCGCCGTCACCTCGCTGATGACGGGCACCGCCTACCGGCGCTCCGCCGAGCTGGCCGCGGTCGTCGGCCCGTACGACGGCTTCGCCCTCAACGCCGAGCCGCACAAGCGGGTCATGAAGCAGCACGCCGACGCCAACAGCGTGGCCGTCCACGTGGACGACCTGGACAAGCCCGTCTGGGCCGCCGCCACGGAGGCCTGGCAGGACGTTCTCCGCCTCGGCGAGAAGAACGGCTTCCGCAACGCCCAGGCGTCGGTCATCGCGCCCACCGGCACCATCGGTCTCGCGATGTCCTGCGACACCACCGGCCTGGAGCCCGACCTCGCCCTGGTCAAGTTCAAGAAGCTGGTCGGCGGCGGATCGATGCAGATCGTCAACGGCACCGTCCCGCAGGCGCTGCGCCGCCTCGGCTACCACCCCGAGCAGATCGAGGCGGTCGTCGCCCACATCGCCGAGCACGGCAACGTGATCGACGCGCCCGGTCTGAAGACCGAGCACTACGAGGTCTTCGACTGCGCCATGGGCGAGCGCTCCATCTCCGCCATGGGCCACGTCCGCATGATGGCGGCCATCCAGCCGTGGATCTCGGGCGCGCTGTCCAAGACGGTGAACCTCCCGGAGGCCGCGACCGTCGAGGACGTCGAAGAGGTCTACTTCGAGGCCTGGAAGATGGGCATCAAGGCCCTCGCGATCTACCGCGACAACTGCAAGGTCGGTCAGCCGCTCTCCGCCAAGAAGAAGGAAGAGAAGGTCGCGGAGAAGGCCGAGGACACCATCCGCCAGGCGGTGGAGAAGGTCATCGAGTACCGCCCGGTCCGCAAGCGCCTCCCGAAGGGCCGTCCCGGCCTCACCACCTCCTTCACGGTGGGCGGTGCCGAGGGCTACATGACCGCCAACTCCTACCCCGATGACGGTCTCGGCGAGGTCTTCCTGAAGATGTCCAAGCAGGGATCCACCCTCGCCGGGATGATGGACGCCTTCTCGATCGCCGTATCGGTCGGTCTGCAGTACGGCGTGCCGCTGGAGACGTACGTCTCCAAGTTCACCAACATGCGCTTCGAGCCGGCCGGCATGACGGACGACCCGGACGTACGGATCGCGCAGTCGATCGTCGACTACATCTTCCGCCGTCTCGCTCTGGACTTCCTGCCCTTCGAGACCCGCTCGGCCCTCGGCATCCACTCGGCCGAGGAACGCCAGCGTCACCTGGAAACCGGTTCGTACGAGCAGTCCCTGGACGATGACGACCTGGACGTCGAGATCCTGGCGCAGTCCGCACCGCGCCGGACCGAGGCCCCGGCTGTGGTCTCCCCGGTCGCGCCCCAGGCGGCCGCGGTCGTGGCCCCCGCGCTGAAGGAAGCGCGCAGCTCGGCCGAGCTGGTCGAGATGCAGCTCGGTATCAGCGCCGACGCCCCGCTCTGCTTCTCGTGCGGTACGAAGATGCAGCGCGCCGGATCCTGCTACATCTGCGAGGGATGCGGTTCCACCAGCGGCTGCAGCTGAGCCGTGGCGCGGTGATCAGTCGCACGCTCCGAGGGGCGGCGGGCCGATGGGCTCGCCGCCCCTCGGGGCTGTGCGCGGGGATTTTCGCGTGCCTCCGCGCGTGTCTCCGCGCGTGCCTTGTGCGTGGGGTGTTCGCGCGGGGCCCTACCGCGGGCCTCGCGCGGTAGGGCCCCGCGGGACGAGCGGTCCCCGGATCAGGCGCGGCCCATCAGGGCGCCGAAGGACTGCGGGTCCGTGTCGAAGCCGCGGACGGACGTACGGAACTGCCAGGCCCCCGAGGCGTCCCGGGTGAACTCGGCGACCGTCGCCGCCGTGGAGCCGGCGACATCGGCGAAGTCGTACTCCGCGAGCTCCGTGTATCCCTCCTGGAACTGGATCTCGGGGCTCGCTATGTCGCCGAACGTCCTGCGTCCGTCACGCTGCTGAATGGCCACGCCCACCAGGACGCGGACGTAGGCCGTCCCCATCCGGTCCAGCTCCAGCGTCATCTCCTCGTCGGAGCCGAAGCCCTGGCCCGTCCTGCTCTCCCGCTCCAGGGTGATCGTGCCGTCCGGCGACCGGCTGCCGAAATAGACCAGGTAGTCGGGGTCCCCGGTGGGGGCGGCCGACGTGTAGGTCGCCGCGACCAGATCGAGATCGTGTGCGGGCTCACCCAGGGGACTCGGGTCCCACTTGAGCGTGACCCCGATCTTCGCCACTCCTCTGTTGAGACTGCTCACCGGTCTGCCCCCTCTCCGAACCGGGCCGGGTCCTCGGCCTTCGACGTAAGGCTAGTCCGCGGTGCCGACAACGCGCCGGGCGGGAAGTCCAGTTGACGCCATCTTGGCCGATACTCGCCGCACCATGGTGGAGTGTCGGCCCTGTGCGGGATGCTGAGGGACATAGTCGCCCGGACGACGACCGGTGACGCGCCGCGCCCCGTACGATGGCGCGGTGCTGGTCAAGTGGATTCGCTGCACCGTGACCGATCGTCGGGGTTTTGAGCGCGGGCAGCGGAAATGGGCGGGGTTGCTCGGTGAGCCGGGTTTCCGGGGGCAGGGCGGGGGATGGAGCAGGAGCAGGCCGGGCGTGGCCCATGTCGTCGCGTTCTGGGAGAGCCGGGCGTTCTACGACTCGTTCATGGCGCGCTCGCACGACCGGCTGGCGGCCGCGCAGTCGGGGACGTACAAGGACCTCCAGGCCAAGCTGTTCGACCACCGCTTCGATGTGAAGACCGGTTTCGAGCCGCGCTTCACCGACGCGGACGTGGTCCGGGTCGCGCACTGCACGGTCCATGAGGAGCGGGTCGAGCACTTCGCGCTGATGCAGGAGAAGGTGTGGAACCCGGCGATGGCGGGTTCGCCCGGGATGGTGCGCGGACTGTTCGGGGAGGCGCCCGGGCATGAGTTCATCGTGCTGTCCATGTGGCAGTCGGCGGGCGAACACGGAAAGTACCGGGACGAACGCGTGGAGCGGCTGACCCTGCGCGCCCAGACGGCCGCGGACGTGGCGGCCCTGGCGGGCGACGTCGTCGACCTCGAACCGTCCTGGACGGTATGACGGGCTGATCCGGACCGATCTATGGTCGTGACATGGCACGACCGCGGCGCATCGTCCTGGTCCGGCACGGCGAGTCGGCGGGAAACGCCGACGACACCGTGTACGAGCGTCAGCCCGACCATGCCCTGAGGCTCACCGAGACCGGCCGGCGGCAGGCCGAGGAGACCGGCGTGCGGCTGCGCGCGCTGTTCGGCCGGGAGCCGGTGAGCGTCTATGTGTCGCCGTACCGCCGCACCCACGAGACACTGAGCGCGTTCGCCCTCGATCCGGCACGGGTGCGGGTGCGGGAGGAGCCCCGGCTGCGCGAGCAGGACTGGGGGAACTGGCAGGACCGCGACGACGTACGGCTGCAACGGGCCTGGCGCGACGCGTACGGGCACTTCTTCTACCGCTTCGCGCAGGGCGAGTCGGGTGCCGATGTGTACGACCGGGTCGGAGCGTTCCTGGAATCCCTCTACCGGAGTTTCGAGGCGCCCGATCACCCGCCGAACGTGCTGCTGGTGACCCATGGCCTGACCATGCGGCTGTTCTGTATGCGCTGGTTCCACTGGTCCGTCGCGGAATTCGAATCGCTGTCGAACCCGGAGAACGCGGAGACACGCACCCTGCGGCTCGGCCCCGACGGAAAGTACACGCTGGACCGGCCGTTCAGGCGCTGGCGTACCCCTGAACCGTACGGACGCACCGGATAGGGTGAACGGTCGATGACCGCTGACACGACATCCGACCGGCGCTGCGAACGCGCCCTGGCCAGCCTGCGCGGACTGGCCGTGGGAGACGCCCTGGGCTCCCAGTTCTTCGTACCTTCGAACCATCCCCTGCTGAAGCGGCGGGAGCTGCCGCCGAGCCCCTGGCAGTGGACCGACGACACCGAGATGGGCGCCTCGGTCCTGGCCGTGCTGGCCGGGCACGGCCGCATCGACCAGGACGCGCTCGCGCACTCCTTCGCCGAGCACCACGACTTCGACCGCGGTTACGGCCCCGCCGTCAACCGGATGCTCCGGCTCGTCCGGGAGGGCGGCGACTGGGGCGAGCTGGCCGCAGGGCTCTTCGACGGCCAGGGCTCGTGGGGCAACGGGGCCGCGATGCGGATCGCGCCGCTCGGCGCCTGGTACGCCGGAGACCCCGAGCAGGCCGCACAGCAGGCCGAGATCTCCGCGTACACCACACACCAGCACCGCGAGGCCGTGGCGGGCGCCATGGCGGTGGCCGCCGCGGCGGCGCTCGCGGCGGACCCGGCGGGGCCGCCCGCACCGGAGGAACTGCTCGACGCCGTCGTCGCGCTGGTGCCACGCGGCGCGGTGGGAGCGGGGCTTCGGCGGGCACGGGGCATGCTCGATCACGGTGACGCCGACACGGTCGCATCGGTCCTCGGCCGCGGGCGGCGCACCAGCGCGCAGGACACCGTGCCGTTCGCCCTCTGGTCGGCGGTGCGGGCCCTCGGCGACTTCGAGCGGGGATTCTGGACCACGGCCCAGGTGGGCGGCGATGTGGACACCAACTGCGCCATCGTCGGGGGCGTGATCTCCGCCGGGGCGGCAGGGGCGCCGCCGGGGCGCTGGCTGGAACAGACGGAAGACCTCCCCGGCTGGCTGACCAACGGCCTGCCGGCGGCCGGGGGCCGCTGACGTCCCGGCCCGGTCGGTCTTCGGGCCGGTCGGTCTTCGGCCCGGTCGGGCGCGGGCAGGGCCCGGGAGATCCTCGCGCGAGCGCGACCCGTCGGGTGGCCCTCAAGGAGGCGCCCCCCGTGCCCGCACGCGCCGGGGCTGCTCGGCTCCGTTCGCCGATGTCACCGGTCCCGGCCGATGGCGGACCGGTCACGGAGAGTCCCGGATCCGCGCCAGGGAGCGGATCCGGGACACCCCACCGGAGGGCTCCGCGAGGGACGGCCGGTACCCGGTCTGTCGCGACGTCTTCGGGCGGCGTAATCTTGCTCGCGCCATGCCGTACGAACCACCCACGCACACCGTCGAGCGCTCGCTCCGGGCCACCACCGACGCCAGGATCATCGCTGGCGTCGACGAAGTCGGACGCGGAGCGTGGGCCGGGCCGGTCACGGTGTGCGCGGCCGTCACCGGACTGCGCAGACCCCCGGCCGGACTCACCGACTCCAAGCTGATCAACCCCAAGCGCCGTACCGAGCTGGCCGGTGAGCTGGAGAGCTGGGTCACCTCGTACGCCCTCGGGCACGCCTCCCCGGAGGAGATCGACGCCCTCGGGATGACCGCGGCGCTGCGGCTCGCCGCCGTACGCGCCCTGGAGGCGCTGCCGGTACGGCCCGACGCGGTGATCCTCGACGGCAAGCACGACTATCTCGGAGGGCCCTGGCAGGTGCGTACGGTCATCAAGGGCGACCAGTCCTGCGTCTCGGTGGCGGCGGCCTCGGTCATCGCCAAGGTGCGCAGGGACGCGATGATGGCCGAACTGGGCGCGGGGTCCGACGAGTACACCCCCTTCGCCTTCGGCGCCAACGCCGGTTATCCCTCGCCGGTGCACAAGGCGGCACTGGCGGAGCGGGGGCCGACGCCGCAGCACCGGCTCTCCTGGTCCTATCTCGACGCGCTGCCCCGGTGGCGGCACCTCAAGAAGGTCCGGGCCGCTCCGGAGGCCGTCGCTCTGGAAAGCGGGGGCCAACTCGGCTTCGATTTCTGAAACATCCGGTGAACTTTCCGGCCTGTTCCGGCCTGCGTGCCCCCCGGCCGCAGGCAAGGGTGCGAATGTGCCCACCCGTCGGTGCTTTTCCCACCGGCGTTTGATAGACATCCCCGTCATGCCTCTCATCCCCGAGGAGTCTCAGATTCACGAGAGAGCCCAGGGTTCCAGCGCTACGCCGGCCACCGGCCACGCCGCGCAGACCCCTCGTCCTGTACCCGGTCCGCGTCCCGTACCCGGTCCGCGCTCCGCGTCCACGCCGCGTCCCGGACGTCCGGGCCCCGGTCCCGCGAGGCCCGCGCCGCCGGCGCAGCGCTCGCACAGCTCCGCCGGGCAGCCCCAGGCGCCCGGGCCCAGCACCCCTTCCACTCCCCAGATCCAGCTGATCCCGGCTCCGGTGGACGGGGCGCTCGACGCCGCGGAAGAGGCGGTCGACCTGCTGCTCGACTCCGGTCGGGCGCCGGGCGACATCCTGGTGCTCACCACCGGTGAGCAGCACCCGTGGGCGGTCCACGAGCTGTCCTTCGGGGAAACCGCCTACTGGGCCCAGCACGACGCCCGCGAGGACGTCTTCTTCGCCGGTGCCGCCGCCGTCGCCCGCGCGCAGTCCCGGCCCGTCGTGGTCGTGGCGGTCAACGGAGGCGGTGACGACGCCTTCTCCCAGCTGCTGCCGCTGGCCAGGGAGCGGGCCGCCACCCTGCTGGTCGTGTGCGGTGACGCCGAGCGGATCAACGCCCTCCTGGGCGCCGGCGTCTGAGCCGCACCCCGCTCGGTGCGCCTCCGCGCGCGTGGGTCGTACGTCCCGGTCGTGACCCGGCTGCCCGTTCAGGGGGCGGCCGGGCCGCCGCCGTGACGGACCCGGCGCGCGGCGGCGGCCCGGCCGCTCAGCGGGCGGCCGTGCGGCGCAGCGCCTCCACGGCGCCGCCGCCACCGCGCAGCAGTGCGGGGCCGGTGTCGGACAGCGTCCGCGCCAGAGCGGCCGGCGGGGATTCGGAGCTTGGCCGACGGCCCCCGCGTCCTTCGCCCAGCACCTGCCAGCCGCCCCGCGTCAGCGTGATGTACGCACCGCACCGCAGACCGTGCAGGGTGCAGGCGTCCCGCAGCCCCCACATCCAGGCCCCGTCCTCCCGCGTCCAGCGTTCGTCACCGTCACGGCAGTAGAGCAGGACGGCGGTGCGCACGGGTGCGCGGCGGCGCAGATCGTGCGGGATGACACGGCGCAACTGCGCCAGCAGCGCGTTGCGGAACTCCCAGCCGTCCACCTGCGTGGCGCGCGGGGTGAACGAGGCGCTGGCGATGAGCCGTTCCTCATGGTCGAGCACGGCCACGACGGCGGTCGCCGGAGTCGGGTGGTGCCGGCTGTGCAGGCCGCTGACGACCTCACGCGGATCGCGCAGCAGGGGTATCCCCGCCGCGGCCCATTCGGCCGGTTCGAGCATCCTGGCGAGGTGGCTGACGGAATCGGCGGGCGTGGTGATCGAAGTGGCTGCGGACGAAGCGAATCCGAAGGTCACGTTCCTCCCTTCGCATACGCGCCCACAGTGCGGGCAGGGTCGGGTGGGGACGCTCCGCGGCACAGCCCTTGCGGACCACGACCGGGCCGTGCGGGGGGCAGTTCCGATTCTTCCTGGCGTATGCGCGTGCGGCAACGAGCAATTGACACTGCTGACCGTAATGCTCTGGTATGACACTCATATCCCTGCCCAGAGCGGCCACGGGTGATGCCTTTCGTCACGTCTGAACGGCAAGGACCAGCGGAAACACTCCCTCCGCTCCGGCTTTGCGCAGCAGTCGCGTGGCCACCGCGAGCGTCCAGCCGCTGTCGGAGAGATCGTCGACGAGCAGGACGGGGCCACCGGCCGACGTGAGTGCTCGGGCCAGTACGGGTGGCACGGTCAGCGCCTCGTGAAGGGCCCGCACCCGCTGAGCGCTGTTGGTGCGGGAGATGGGGGCGTCACCCGCACCCGGCGCGTACTCGACCGTCCCGAGCAGCGGCAGCCTGCCCACCTCCGAGATGCGGCTGCCGAGCGATCCGACGAGCCGCGGCCTGTCGTACGAGGCCACCGTCACGATCCCGACGGGCCTGGGCGGCGCGTCGGCAGCGCCGGACGCCCATCCCCCCGGTCCCTTGGCCCAGTCGGCGAGCACGCTCACCACGGCGTTCACCACATCGTCGGGTGCCGGGCCGTCCGGGGCCCGCTCCGCGAGCATCGGACGGAGCCTGTTGCCCCAGCCGATGTCGGAGAGTCGTCCCAACGCTCTTCCCGCGAAGGCCTGTTCACCCTGTGGAATGCGTCCCTTGAGGTCGATGCCGACCGCCGCGAGCCCGGTCGGCCACATCTTGCGCGGCTCCACCTCCACGCCCGGCCTGCCCAGCTCGCCGCGTGCCGCGTCCAGGGCCGCGGCACTCACCTTGGCCTCGAACCGGACCCCCGCGCAGTTGTCACACCGCCCGCAGGGGACGGCCTCCTCGTCATCGAGCTGCCGCCGCAGGAACTCCATCCGACAGCCGCCCGTCGACGCGTACTCGCGCATCGACCGCTGTTCGGCCTCCCGCTGACGCGCCACCCACGCGTACCGCTCGGTGTCGTACACCCACGGTTGCCCCGTGGTGTGCCAGCCGCCCTTCACCCTGCGGACCGCCCCGTCCACGTCGAGGACCTTGAGCATCGTCTCCAGCCGGGTACGCCGCAGCTCGACCAGCGGCTCCAGGGCGGGCAGCGACAGCGGCCGGCCGGCCCCGTCCAGCACGTCGAGTGTGCGGCGGACGAGCTCCTCGGGCGGGAAGGCCACCGAGGCGAAGTACTGCCAGATCGCCTCGTCCTCCTTGCCTGGCAGCAGCAGTACCTCGGCGTGCTCCACCCCACGGCCCGCGCGGCCCACCTGCTGGTAGTACGCGATGGGTGAGGAGGGCGACCCGAGGTGCACCACGAATCCGAGGTCCGGCTTGTCGAAGCCCATGCCCAGCGCGGACGTGGCCACCAGCGCCTTCACGCGATTCGCCAGCAGATCATCCTCCGCCTGCTGCCGGTCGGCGTTCTCCGTCCGGCCGGTGTACGAGGTGACCGTGTGCCCGCACTGCCGCAGGTACGCCGTGACCTCCTCGGCCGCCGCGACCGTCAGGGTGTAGATGATCCCGGATCCGGGGAGCTCGCCCAGGTGGTCGGCCAGCCAGGCCAGCCGATGAGCGGCGTCCGGCAGCCGGAGGACATGGAGGCTGAGACTCTCCCGGTCCAGCGGCCCGCGCAGCACCAGAGCGTCCGTCCCCGCGCCCGTGCCCAGCTGCTCCGCCACATCGGCGGTCACCCGGGAGTTCGCCGTGGCGGTGGTCGCGAGGACCGGAACGCCCGGCGGAAGCTCCGCGAGCATGGTCCGCAGCCGGCGGTAGTCCGGCCGGAAGTCGTGGCCCCAGTCGGAGATGCAGTGCGCCTCGTCGACGACCAGCAGCCCGGTCGCGGCGGCCAGCCGGGGAAGGACCTGGTCGCGGAAGTCCGGATTGTTCAGCCGCTCCGGACTCACCAGCAGGACGTCGACCTCCCCCGCGGCCACCTCGTCCTGAATCGTGTCCCACTCCTCCGCGTTGGAGGAATTGATCGTCCGGGCCCGGATACCGGCCCGCGCCGCGGCCTCCACCTGGTTGCGCATCAGCGCCAGCAGCGGCGACACGATCACGGTCGGCCCCGCGCCGCGCTCGCGCAGCAGCGAGGTCGCCACGAAATACACCGCGGACTTGCCCCAGCCGGTCCGCTGGACGACCAGCGCTCTGCGCTGGTCGGCGACGAGCGCCTCGATGGCCCGCCACTGGTCCCCGCGCAACCGCGCGGCGCCGGTCGGATCACCGACGAGTCGGGCGAGAACGGAGTCGGCCGAGGCCCGGAGAGCTGCGCGGTCTGCGTTGGTCATGCCCCCATGCAACCCGATGGCCCGGACAAACCGCGAATGCGGCCGAGCCCCTGTGGATAACGTTATCCACAGGGGTCGCGCATGACGGCCCGACGCGGGACGGTCGTGCCATGAACAAACACCACGAACCGACCGGATCCGCCGAAGGGCAGCAGATCACCTTGCGCAGTCCGGCGGAACTCGCCGACGCCCTTCCGTACTTGCTGGGTTTCCATCCCACCGACTCGATCGTCATGGCCGCACTGCACGGAGACCGGGGCCGTTTCGGCGGACGGCTCAGGCTCGGCATCCCCCGCTCGCCGCATGAGTGGCCCCCGGTGGCCGAGCAACTCGCCGAATGCCTCATCGAGGGCAGCGAGCGGCGCGGCGCCCGCCCCGACGGCGTTGTCGTCTTCGTCTGCCAGGACCCGGAGGGCGGGGAGACAGGGCGGCAGGTGATGGAGCGGCTGCGCCCGCTCGCCCAGCGGCTGCGGACCGCGTGCGGGGCGCTCGACGTGCCCGTGCACGAGGCGCTCTGTGTCTCCGACGGCCGCTTCTGGTCCTACTGCTGCCCCGATGTCCGCTGCTGTCCGCCGGAAGGGAACGTCCTGGCCCTGCCCGGCACGTCGGTGATGGCCGCCGCCGCCACCTATGCCGGAGTCCAGGTGCGCGGATCCCTGCGGGACATGGAGGCCCGGCTGGAGCCCTGGCGTACCCCTGACGCCGGTGAGCAGGAAAGGGCCATGGACGACGCGGGCGCCGCCCTCGTGCCCAGGATTCTGAGCGGGGGAGACCGTGAACAGGTGGGTACGGAGACTCTGCGGCTGGCGCGCGGGCTCATGAAGCGCTTCGGCGAGGCGACGAGCGGCGGCCCGGCCCCTACGGATGCCGAGGACGACGGGCTGATCAGCCATGACGAGGCCGCCGCTGTCATCCTCGGCCTGCAGGACCGCGAGACACGGGACCGGGCGGCGGAGTGGATGGAGGGAGCCGAGGCGGAGCCGGCGTTACGGCTCTGGCGAGCGCTGTCCCGCCGCTGCGTCGGCCCGTACGCCGAGCACGCGACCGCCCCGCTGACCCTGGCCGGCTGGGTCGCCTGGTCCACCGGCGACGAACCCGGTGCCCGGGTGGCCCTCGGGCTCGCCCTGCGACTCGACCCGCAATACGTCTTCGCCCAACTGCTCCATCAGGCATGCAACGAAGGACTGGATCCCGAGGCCTTGCGCCGCTGTCTGCGCGGCGAGCGCGCAGCGCGTGCCCGCTCCGGCGCGCGTGCCACATCCGGCCCACCTGGCACACGCCGTGCGCGCGGCACGCTCGGCGCGGCCAGGCGGCCGAAGGCCCGTCCGGTGCGCACGCCCGTGACAGGCAAGGCGGTGCCGCCCGCCCGGCCGCGCCCGGGTGCCGCCGGGACCCGCGACCGGGGCGGACGGCGGAGCGGACAGCGCGGAACCAGGAGCGGGCGGTGACGGCCGTGACCCGCCCGCCCGTACGGGCGTTCACCTCAATGGCGGATTCGTACGATCCGCGCCGTCGCGGACGCGGTGGCTCTCCGGAGCGCACAGAAGGCACAGCAGACCACTCATGGCTCTCACCGTCCCTCCAGCAAGCAGCGAACCGTCGCGTGCCGTGCCCTTCGGGGCAGCGCGGAAGGCGCCACCGCCGGGCGAACTGCCCGCCGTACATCACCTGCTCCTCTGCGTCGCCCTGCCGCACTTCGCGGTCTCACCCGATGACGGCCAGCTCACCGGCGAGGGACTGGAAGGGGTCTACGGGTCGGGCCGGCGGCTGCTGTCCCGCTGCCGACTGCGGATCGCCGGACGGGAGCCCGTTCCGCTGCAGGGCAGGATGGTCGCGGCCGACCGAGCGCGGTTCCTGGCCGTGGTCCGCACCCCTGCCGACGCCGGCCCCGATCCGGAGCTCAGTGTCGAACGACTGCGGGACGCCGACGGCACGGAACGCATCACCCTGCACAACTCCGCCCGCCGGGCCCGCAGGATCCCGGTGGAGATCGCGCTCGGGACAGATCTCGCGGAACTGGCCACCGTCGCGGCCGGCCGTGCCGGGCCCGCGCTTCCCGCCGGCGTACACGCCACAGGGCTGCGCTGGTCGGCGGCCGACGGCGCACACGCCGTCGTCAGCGCCGACCCCGCGCCCGGCGACGCGCTCGCTTCGGCGGGGGTGCTGCGCTGGGACATGGAGCTGGGGCCCGGAGCGTCCCGCACCATCGAGTTGCGGATCCGCTCGGGTCGCTCAGGCCGTCCGGCGCGCCCGGCCCGGCCGGTGGGCCGCACCGGGAGCGACCCGCTGCCCGACGCGGCGGCCGACGGCGACGACCCACGTCTGCGAAAGCTGTTCGCCGTCTGCCTCGGCGACCTCCGCGCACTGCTGCTGCGCGGCCCCGGTGGCCCCGCGGACGTGTACCTCGCCGCAGGCGTGCCCTGGCGCTGCGGGCCACCCGCCGCGGAAGCCCTCTGGGCCGCGCGGATGGCCCTCCCGCTCGGCACCCGGCTGGCCGCGGCCACACTGCGCACGCTCGTCCGCGGCCAGTTCAGAGGCCCGGGAGGCGACTTCGGACGGCTTCCGGGCCCCCTGCGGGACGCCGGTCCGCATCTGCCCCCCAGCTGTACGGGCGTCGAGGCGACGCTCGCCTTCCCGGTGGTCCTCGCCGAGGCGCGCCGCTGGGGACTGCCCGAGCAGGAGCTCGCCGAACTGCTTCCGGCGGCCGAGCGCTGCCTGCACTGGCTGCGCGCCGCGGTGGGCGACAGCGGGCTGCTGGCGGAACCGGGCCCCGCCGGGCCGCAGCGTGCCGAGACCCAGGCGCACGCGCACCGCGCGGCCCTGCTCGGGGCCGATCTGCTGGAGGCATGCGGGCGGCCGGGAGCCGACGACTGGCGCGACTGGGCGGCCGCGCTGCGACGGCGCTTCCGGGAGACGTTCTGGATCGACGACCGCGCCGGTGGGCGGCCGGCGGCCGCCCGCTCTCCCGACGGCCGGCTGCTGCCCTATCTGAACGCCGGCGCCGCGCACCTCCTGGACACCGGTCTGCTCGGCGAGGGGAAGCAGGCACCGGGGCTGCTGGACGCTCCCGCGACCGAGCGGCTGGCCGCCCTGCTCGGCGGCCCCGCGCTCGACTCCGGCTGGGGGCTGCGCGGTCTCGGCGGCAAGGAGCCCGGACACAATCCGTTCGGCCACCGGGCGGGCGCGGTGCGGGTGCACGAGACGGTTGTCGCGATCGCGGGCCTGGCCGCCGCCGGACACACGAAGGAGGCGGTCTCCCTGCTGCGCGGTCTGCTGGAGGCGTCCGAGGCGTTCGACCACCGGCTGCCCGAGATGTACGCGGGGGAGCGGCGGAGCGTCGGCGGTGCGCCCGTGCCCCATCCCGCCGCGTGCCGTCCGGCGGCGGTGGCCGCCGCCGCCGGGATCCATCTGCTGACGACGCTCGCCGGGATCCGTCCCGACGCGCCGGCCGGAACGGTCGCGCTGCGCCCCCTGCCCGGCGCCCCGCTCGGGGCGGTCCAGCTCACCGGGCTGCGGGTCGCCGGGGAGCCCTTCTCGGTACGGGTCAGCCGGCTCGGGCTGGGGATGGTCGAGGAAGCGGCCGCCGGTCTCCAGCTGGGGGTGCGAGCCGAGTGAGCATCCCGGCCGGCCGGGTGCGCCCCGGCCGTGAGGATGGCCGAGAAGCGGTCACTGTCAGAGACGGAAGGAGTGTTTATCGTCAGGGAGACGACTATGATCACGGCATGTCGCCCTACGACCCGTCGGCCTTCCCGCCCTTCGCTGTCACCGTCGACCTGGTGGTGCTCACCGTGCGCCGCCACGCGCTCTGCGCGCTGGTCGTACGGCGCGGAGAGCCGCCGTTCCAGGGCCGGTGGGCGCTGCCCGGCGGTTTTGTCAGAGGCGATGAGGATCTCGCCGCCGCGGCCGCGCGCGAGCTGGTCGAGGAGACCGGCCTGCGCGCGCACGATCCGCTGTCCCCGGCCCCCGGGAACGCCGCCCACCTCGAACAGCTCGCCACCTACGGAGATCCCGGTCGGGATCCCCGGATGCGGGTGGTCAGTGTGGCCCACCTGGCGCTCTCGCCCGATCTTCCCGCGCCCCGAGCCGGAGGCGACGCCAACAGCGCCCGCTGGGCCCCCGTCGAGGACCTGCTCAACAAGGAGGGCGGCTTCGCCCGCGAGGACGAACTGCCCGCGCAGCTCGCCTTCGACCACGCGCGGATCCTCGCGGACGGGGTGGAGCGGGCCCGCTCCAAGATCGAGTACTCCTCGCTCGCCACGGCCTTCTGTCCGTCCGAGTTCACCGTCGGGGAGCTGCGCAGGGTCTATGAGGCCGTGTGGGGCGTGGTGCTGGACCCGCGCAACTTCCACCGCAAGGTGACCGGCACCCCCGGATTCCTGGTCCCCTCCGGGGGGACCACCACCCGGCAGGGCGGCCGGCCCGCGCAGCTGTTCCGGGCCGGAGGAGCGACCGTGCTCAATCCGCCGATGCTGCGGCCCGAGGTCTGAGGGCCCCGCCCGGGGGCATCCCCGTCGCGGACACCGGGACGGCTGAGGGCTCACCTGCGCCACAAGTCGGACATATCGCGTTATCTTGCTGCGGTACCCGCCCTGCCGCCGAGCGGTCTCACCTCCCCGCGAGAGAAGCGATGCTCCAGGCCATCGGACTGACCAGCAAGCCCCGTCGAGACCTCACGCCCGCCGTGGACGATCTGACTTTCGAGGCCCGGGCCGGCTCGGTCACGGCGCTTCTCGGGGCCCCCGGCGCGGGCAAGACCACCGCGCTGCGGCTGATGCTCGAACTCGAACCCGGACGCGGTGTCGCGTACTTCCGCGGCCGTCCGCTCCACCGGCTCGCCCACCCGGCGCGCGAGGTCGGCGTGCTCCTCGGTGACGTGCCCGGTCACCCCGCCCGTACCGCGCGGGGGCAGCTCCGGATGCTCTGCGCCGCCGCCGGGGTGCCCGCCGCACGCGCCGACGAACTCCTCGAAGTCGTCGGCCTCGGCGCTCTGCGCGACGAACGCCTCGGCGCCCTCTCGCTCGGTATGGAGCGCAGACTCGGGCTCGCCTCCGCGCTGCTGGGCGATCCGCACACCCTGCTGCTCGACGCACCGTCGGCGGGCCTCTCGCCCCGGGAGAACAGCTGGCTGTCCGGACTGCTGCGCGCCCACGCCGCCCAGGGGGGCACCGTCCTATACACCACCAGCGACCCCAAGGAGGCCGCCCGCACCTCCGACCGGGTGGTCACCATCGACGGGGGACGCCTGGTGGCCGACCAGGACGGCGCCTCCTTCGCCCGCACCAGACTGCGCCCCCGTGTCGCCGTCAGGACGCCGCACGCCGCCCGTCTCGCCGACGCGCTGAGCCGGGAGGCCCGCGCCGACCGCCGCTCGGTCGAAGTGGTCGCCGAGGCCGGCAGCCACCTCACCGTCTACGGCAGCAGCTGCCCGGAGATCGGTGAGACCGCCTTCCGGCACGGCGTTCTCGTCCACCAGCTCGCCGACGAGGTCGGCGACACGGGCCCCGGTCCTGTCGCCGCCGTTCCCGCTCCCGCCCCGGCCCCCGAGGCGGAGCGGCGCCCGGCCGACGCGATCACCGACGGTTCCGGCCCGCTCCCGCCCCCCCTGTCGTCACGGCCCGCCCGCAGCCCGCTCAGGCCGGTCCGCTACGAATTGCGCCGCATGCTCGGCGTCCGCACCGCGCCGCTCATCATGGCCGCCGTCCTCGTGGCGTCCGTCGCCCTCGCCGTGCCCCTCGCCCGTACCGGCGGCACCCCCCTGGCCGACCTGCTCGCCGCGTGGCCCGCGATCCTGCCCCTGCCCCCAGCCGCCCTCGGCGCGGGGCTGCTGGGGGCGTTCTCCTTCGGCGACGAGTTCCGCTATCCCGCTCTCGCGGGCGCCCGGGGCACCGTCCCGCGCCGGCTCGGCCTCCTGCTCGCCAAGCTCGCCGTGACGGCCGGTACGGCTCTGCTGCTCGCTCTCCTGGCGGTGGTGGCGGACGCCGGGGCCCTGCGTCTCGTCTACGGCGCCGACGCCGTCCCCGTACCGGACGACTGGTTCGCGCTGGGCGCCGGCTGGGCCGGACTCGCCGTCGGCTGCGCCTGGGCCGGGCTGCTGGGCGCCGGGGTCTTCCGGGTCACGGCCGCCGGAGTGGCCGCGGTCATCGCCGTGCCCGTGCTGGTGGTCCCCCTCGTACAGAAGGCTCTCGCCGGTCCGTCCGCGCGTTCGGTCGCCGGACTTCCCGGCAGGCTGCGGGAGCTGGCGTGGCTGCAGTGGCCGCGCGAGGCCGACCGATGGCTGATGGCCACGGTCAGACTCGTCGCCCAACCCGTCGCCGCGGCGCTGACGTTGTCGCTGTCGGCTCTGCTCTGCGCATATCTGCTCACCGGCCTTCGCCGCAGGGCCCGTTGGTGACCACAGAACGACCGGAGTGTGTCGTCCTGTCCGGAACTCCCCTGATAACGGCCGCTTCTTTACGATAAGGCGTCAATCGAGGGGGGAACGCCGATCACCCTTTCGTGTGCTTTTCACCAAAGACCTCAAGACTGGGGGAATCAACGCCGACAAAGGATGCGTGAGTACCCTTGCGCACACCATGATGACCGCCGCCCGCTCCGTCGAGTCCGGCCTCTCCGGCCCGGGCGAACTCGACCGCTACCCCTTCGCGGAGGCGCCCGGCGCCGACCGCGTGAACGCACCCGTCTGGGAGGGCGCCGACACCGATCTGGGCCGGGTGGGACGCCGTACGACGAGCAGTCGCGGCCGGGGGCTGCACGGGCAGCTCGTCCAGCAGCTCGGCCAGATGATCGTCTCCGGCGACCTGGGCGCCGACCGGCCGCTCGTGCCCGAGGAGATCGGCCAGCGCTTCGAGGTCTCCCGCACGGTGGTGCGGGAGTCGCTGCGCGTTCTCGAGGCCAAGGGCCTCGTGAGCGCCCGCCCCAATGTCGGTACCCGTGTCCGCCCGGTCAGCGACTGGAATCTGCTGGACCCCGACATCATCGAGTGGCGCGCCTTCGGGCCGCAGCGTGACGACCAGCGCCGGGAGCTGAGCGAGCTGCGCTGGACGATCGAGCCCCTTGCCGCGCGTCTGGCGGCCGGCCATGGCCGGGAGGATGTCCAGCAGAGGCTCTCGGACATGGTGGAGATCATGGGTCATGCCCTCGCGCAGGGCGACTCGATCACCTTTACCAGGGCGGACGCCGAATATCACTCGCTGCTGATCCAGCTCGCCGGGAACCGCATGCTGGAGCACCTCTCGGGGATCGTCTCCTCGGCGCTGCAGGTATCCGGCGGTCCGGTCACCGGGTGTGAGCGTCCCACCGACGCCTCGCTCGTCCACCACGCGCGGATCGTCGACGCCCTCGCCGCCGGCGACGCGCAGGCGGCGGAGTCGGCCATGCGTCAGCTGCTGACCGTTCACCCGGAAGGGGAGCGCGTCGTTCCCGCGCCCCGCGAGCACTGAGCGCGGTCCCGGGCCGGGGCGTACGGGGGATGTACGCGCCGTGCGTCGCCGGACCTCCGGGTTCGGCGACGCACGCGTGGGCGCCGAATCTCCCCCTTGGGCCCTTCTGGTCGCTTTGTCGCCAATGAGGTGTGACTCGGGCCACGTGGATTGGGCGTAACACTCTTCGGCGCAGGGCGATGACCTAAGAGGTGATGGCCGAGGAGGGAATACGACCGCCGCGCATGGCGCTGTATTCACCTCTGAGGCTCCACCCCGCGACGCCGGCGACATCCCCAGCCGGCGGACGTCGGCTCCGGCCCGTTTTCGGGCGGGGCCGGAAGCCGTTTCCATCGTTCCGAGAGGTTGTTCGTGTCGGCCAGCACATCCCGTACGCTCCCGCCGGAGATCGCCGAGTCCGAGTCTGTGATGGCGCTCATCGAGCGGGGAAAGGCTGATGGGCAGATCGCCGGCGATGACGTGCGTCGGGCCTTCGAGGCCGACCAGATTCCGCCAACCCAGTGGAAGAATGTTCTGCGCAGCCTCAACCAGATCCTCGAGGAAGAGGGTGTGACGCTGATGGTCAGTGCCGCGGAGTCGCCGAAGCGAACCCGCAAGAGCGTTGCAGCGAAGAGCCCGGCGAAGCGCACCGCCACCAAGACCGTCGCGGTCAAGACCACCACGACGAGGACCGTGGCGGCCACCGCCGCCTCGACGGCGGAGTCCGTGGACGCGTCCGCCGACGAGGCCGGTTCCACCGCCAGGAAGACGGCCGCGAAGAAGACCGTGGCCAAGAAGGCGACGGTCAAGAAGACGGCCGCCAAGAAGACCACGGCGAAGAAGACCGCCGGCAAGAAGGACTCCGACGACGGCGTCGACGGCGAAGAGCTGGCCGACGAGGTCCAAGCCGGCAAGGGCGAGGAGGAGGAGACCGAAGGCGAGAACAAGGGCTTCGTCCTCTCCGACGACGACGAGGACGACGCGCCCGCGCAGCAGGTCGCCGTCGCCGGTGCCACCGCCGACCCGGTCAAGGACTACCTGAAGCAGATCGGCAAGGTCCCGCTCCTCAACGCCGAGCAGGAGGTCGAGCTCGCCAAGCGCATCGAGGCCGGCCTGTTCGCCGAGGACAAGCTGGCCAATTCCGACAAGCTCGCGCCGAAGCTCAAGCGCGAGCTGGAGATCATCGCCGAGGACGGCCGCCGCGCCAAGAACCACCTGCTGGAGGCCAACCTCCGACTCGTGGTCTCGCTGGCCAAGCGCTACACCGGCCGCGGCATGCTCTTCCTGGACCTGATCCAGGAGGGCAACCTCGGTCTGATCCGCGCGGTCGAGAAGTTCGACTACACCAAGGGCTACAAGTTCTCCACGTACGCCACCTGGTGGATCCGTCAGGCGATCACCCGCGCCATGGCCGACCAGGCCCGCACCATCCGTATCCCGGTGCACATGGTCGAGGTCATCAACAAGCTGGCGCGCGTGCAGCGCCAGATGCTCCAGGACCTGGGCCGCGAGCCCACGCCGGAGGAGCTGGCCAAGGAACTCGACATGACCCCCGAGAAGGTCATCGAGGTCCAGAAGTACGGCCGTGAGCCGATCTCGCTGCACACCCCCCTGGGTGAGGACGGCGACAGCGAGTTCGGAGACCTCATCGAGGACTCCGAGGCCGTCGTCCCGGCCGACGCCGTGAGCTTCACGCTCCTCCAGGAGCAGCTGCACTCGGTGCTCGACACGCTCTCGGAGCGCGAGGCGGGCGTGGTCTCCATGCGCTTCGGCCTCACCGACGGCCAGCCCAAGACGCTGGACGAGATCGGCAAGGTCTACGGCGTGACGCGTGAGCGCATCCGTCAGATCGAATCGAAGACGATGTCGAAACTGCGTCACCCGTCGCGTTCGCAGGTGCTGCGCGACTACCTCGACTAGGCGCACGGAAGCACAAACGCTCAGGGCCCGGATTCCTTTCGGAATCCGGGCCCTCGCGCTGTCCGGGGGTGCGAGACTCGGCCGGTTGGATGACTCTGGGTAGAACAGAGTCCACCGGAGAGTCAGGAGCCTGTATGCGCCGTCCCCTTGCCCGAATGCTGACAGGAGGACTGGCCGTGATGGCGGCGGGGGCCGTGCTGCCGCTCGTCCCGCCCGTTCCCGCAGCCGCCGACAGTGTGGTCATCGGCGGTCAGCCGGTGCGGGCCACGGACAGTCCCTGGGCCGTCGCCCTGTCCAGCCGGTCCCGTTTCGGGGCCGCCCGGGCCGGTCAGTTCTGCGGAGGCGTGGTGGTGGCACCGACGAAAGTGCTGACGGCCGCGCACTGCATGGGCCGGGACGTCCTGGGGGCGGCGCCCGGGGAGCTGCCTGATCTCCGGGTCATCGCGGGGCGTGAGCGGCTGCGCGGTGGCGGAGGGCAGGAGGTCGCGGTGCGCTCCGTGCGCGTCGATCCGGCCTACGACCCGAATACGAACGCGTCGGACATGGCCGTACTGACGCTGTCGGAAGCACTGCCCGAGGGGTATGCGATCCGGCCCGCCGAGCCCGGTGATCCGGCGTCGGCGCCCGGCACCGCGGCCGAGGTCTACGGCTGGGGTGACACGTCGGGCAGGGGCGCTTACGCGTACGCGCTGCGCTCGGCGCCCGTGACGGTTTTGCCGGACGCGAGCTGCGAGCGGGCTTACCCCGGCAGCTCAGGAGGCCGCTACGAGGCTTCCACGATGCTCTGCGCGGGCGATCCGCAGGGCGGGCACGACGCCTGCCAGGGGGACAGTGGGGGGCCGCTGGTGGCCCAGGGGCGGCTTATCGGGCTCGTCTCCTGGGGCAGCGGCTGTGGCCGGGCGGGGAGCCCGGGGGTCTATGCCCGGGTCACCACGGCCATGCGGCCCGTCGCCGAGGCGCTCGGAACGCGCGCACGGCGGTGACAGGGGCGATGGTCACGGTGACGGGGGACTGATCACGATGACGGGGGGCTGGGTCACGGGGGGTACGTGACGAGAACGGGCGGCCGTCCCTGGTGTTCAGGGGTGGCCGCCCGTCGGCCGGTCCAGGACCGGGCCCTTGGCTCGTCGTGGATGCGAGGTGTCAGTGTTCCTCTTCACCGCCGCCGGCCGGTACGGCCGTCAGTCGGTCGGTCTCATCCTGTATTTCCGCGGCGATCTTCTTGAGTTCCGGCTCGAACTTGCGTCCGTGGTGGGCGCAGAAGAGCAGTTCACCACCGCTGGACAGGACGACGCGCAGATATGCCTGGGCGCCACAGCGGTCGCAGCGGTCAGCCGCCGTCAGCGGGCTCGCGGGGGTCAGAACAGTAGTCACGTCGCCTCTTCTCTAGCTCGACGAGCTGTCGTACCAGGGTCAACATCCAACCAGGCCGAAAACGTTCCCGCTCGCGGCATTTCCTCGAAACTTCTTTCCGTGGTGGCCGGCTGCTGACGATTGGCGGCGAATGAGCCGTATTGCTTCGCATGGCTTCGCACTACGGGTTTCGCGTTGCTTGTCTGGGTGGTCCGCCCTCCCGGCTGGCTTGCCGGTTGTAGATGAGGACGTGCCCGGAGCCTAAATGGTTCATGCGTGGAAGGGAACGTGATGTGGGCTTCACCCCATCGAGGGATCGAACACCTATGCGACGTTGGACTAGCATGAGAATTGACGAGGGTGGCGTGACAACCGCTCTACCAGGCCTCTGTACCCTCTAGCCGGTGACAGACGACGGGCCTCTACCCCACCGGGCCTGATTCCAAATTCAGCGAGGAGCGAACCGCGTGACCGCCGAGACGTCCGTGCCGTCCAGTGCGCTGCTGACCGCAGACCGTGATGGTTCCAACTACACCGCGCGGCACCTGCTCGTCCTTGAAGGGCTCGAAGCGGTCCGCAAGCGCCCTGGTATGTACATCGGCTCGACGGACAGCCGCGGCCTGATGCACTGCCTCTGGGAAATCATCGACAACTCCGTCGACGAGGCCCTGGGCGGTTACTGCGACCACATCGAGGTGATCCTCCATGAGGACGGCTCGGTCGAGGTCAAGGACAACGGCCGGGGCATCCCGGTCGACATCGAGCCCAAGACCGGCCTCTCCGGCATCGAGGTCGTGATGACCAAGCTGCACGCCGGCGGCAAGTTCGGTGGCGGGTCGTACGCCGCTTCGGGTGGTCTGCACGGCGTGGGCGCCTCCGTCGTCAACGCCCTCTCCGCCCGGCTGGACGTCGAGGTGGACCGCAACAGCTCCACCCACTCGATCAGCTTCCGGCGCGGTGTTCCCGGCATCTTCACCGAGCAGGGCCCCGACGCCCCGTTCGACCCGGCGAACGGGCTGCTGAAGGGCAAGCGGGTCCCCAAGGTCCGCACCGGCACCCGCGTGCGCTACTGGGCCGACCGGCAGATCTTCCTCAAGGACGCCAAGCTCTCCCTGGAACACCTCCACCAGCGCGCCCGCCAGACCGCCTTCCTCGTCCCCGGGCTGACCATCGTCGTCAGGGACGAGCGGGGCGCCGGTGAGAGCGAGGGCAACGGCACCGTCGAGGAGACGTTCCGCTTCGACGGCGGCATCAGCGAGTTCTGCGAGTATCTGGCGCAGGACAAGGCCGTCAGCGACGTCCTGCGCCTGACCGGTCAGGGCACCTTCAAGGAGACCGTGCCGGTCCTCGACGAGCGGGGGCACATGACCCCCACCGAGGTCACCCGCGAGCTGGGCGTCGATGTCGCCCTCCGCTGGGGCACCGGGTACGACACGACGCTCAGGTCGTTCGTCAACATCATCGCCACCCCCAAGGGCGGCACCCATGTGAGCGGATTCGAGCGTTCGCTGACCAAGACGGTCAACGAGGTGCTGCGCTCGGCGAAGATGCTGCGCGTCGCGGAGGACGACATCGTCAAGGACGATGCCCTGGAGGGCCTGACCGCGGTGGTCACGGTGCGGCTCGCCGAGCCGCAGTTCGAGGGCCAGACCAAGGAGGTCCTCGGCACGTCCGCGGCCAACCGGATCGTCGCCGCTGTCATCGCCAAGGAGCTCAAGGAGTTCCTGACGTCGACCAAGCGCGACGCCAAGGCGCAGGCGCGCGCCGTGCTGGAGAAGGCCGTCGCCGCCGCCCGTACCCGTATCGCCGCCCGCCAGCACAAGGACGCGCAGCGCAGGAAGACGGCGCTGGAGTCCTCCTCGCTGCCCGCGAAGCTCGCCGACTGCCGCAGCGACGACGTGGACCGCAGCGAGCTGTTCATCGTGGAGGGCGACTCCGCGCTCGGTACGGCGAAGCTCGCCAGGAACAGCGAGTTCCAGGCGCTCCTGCCGATCCGGGGCAAGATCCTCAATGTCCAGAAGGCCTCCGTCTCGGACATGCTCAAGAACGCCGAGTGCGGTGCGATCATCCAGGTCATAGGGGCGGGCTCCGGGCGGACCTTCGACATCGACGCAGCCCGCTACGGCAAGATCGTGCTCCTCGTCGACGCCGATGTCGACGGCGCCCACATCCGCATCCTGCTGCTCACGCTCTTCCAGCGCTACATGCGCCCGATGGTGGAGGCGGGCCGGGTCTTCGCCGCCGTACCTCCGCTGCACCGCATCGAACTGGTGCAGCCCAAGAAGGGCCAGGACAAGTACGTGTACACGTACTCGGACAACGAGCTGCGGCAGACCCTGCTGGAGTACCGGCGCAAGAACATCCGGATCAAGGACTCGATCCAGCGCTACAAGGGCCTCGGCGAGATGGACGCCGACCAGCTGGCCGAGACCACGATGGACCCGCGCCACCGCACGCTGCGGCGGATCAACATCGGGGACCTGGAGTCCTCCGAGCAGGTCTTCGACCTGCTGATGGGCAACGAGGTCGCGCCCCGCAAGGAGTTCATCACCAGCTCGGCGGCGACGCTGGACCGCTCGCGCATCGACGCCTGACACACGCTCCCGGAAGACCGGCCTCCACCCGCACGGGTGGAGGCCGGACCTCTACCCACGGCTGTCTCACCACCAGGAGATCGCGCGGCGGCCGCACATCGGGACGGCCACCGTGAAGACGCACATCAACAACCTGTTCGCCAGGACCGGGATGCGCGACCGCGCGCGGGCCGTGCGCCACGCGTATCGGCGCGGGCCCATCCCGGCAGCGGCGGCCGCTGTCACCTGATGGGGTGAAGTCGGGGGAGAGAAGAGTCCCGGAGCTTCCCGCTCCGACCATCCTTGGGGCGCGGCCGAAACGGTCCGCTGACAAGGAGAGTTGAACCGGTGGAGAAGCAGGAAGGGCGTGACGCCGCCGCAGCCGTGCGGCTCGACGCCCCGTGGTACGAGGCGCTGGACGACGGCTGGGGCGCCCTGGACGGCACGGGCATACCCGCGGCGCCCGCCGCGCCGGACCCGGCCGTGGCTCCCGAGCGCCCCCACAGCGCCGCCGACATCTACCTGGAAGTCCAGCGGAGCGCCGCCTTCCAGGAGGTACGCGGCCGCTACCGGAGGTTCGTCGTCCCCGCCTCGCTGGCCTTCTTCCTCTGGTATCTCGCCTACGTCGTGGCGGCGTCCGCCGCACCGGAGCTGATGGCCAGACCGGTGGCGGGGGCGGTGAACGTGGCGATGGTCGCCGGACTCGGCCAGTTCCTCTCCACCTTCCTGCTGACCTGGGCGTACGCGCGGCATGCCCGGCTGCGCAGGGACCGCGCGGCGCTCGAACTGCGCTGGGAGACCCAGGAGATGACGCGGGGAGTCGAACAGTGAACGGCGATCACCAGATCCTGGCGCTGGTGCTCTTCAGCGCGTTCGTCGCGGT
Source organism: Streptomyces sp. NPDC051569 (assembly GCF_044454085.1). Taxonomy (NCBI): domain Bacteria; kingdom Bacillati; phylum Actinomycetota; class Actinomycetes; order Kitasatosporales; family Streptomycetaceae; genus Streptomyces; species Streptomyces sp. NPDC051569. The sequence continues at coordinate 75,059 of NZ_JBITDJ010000016.1, read as the reverse complement.
CACCCTGGGCATCACCACCTGGGTGAGCCGCAACCGGCACGGTTCCGCCGAGGAGTTCTACGCGGGCGGCCGGCTCTTCTCCCCCATGGAGAACGGCTTCGCCATCGCCGGGGACTACATGTCGGCGGCCTCCTTCCTGGGCATCTCGGGCGTGATCGCCCTCTCCGGCTACGACGGGGTGCTCTACTCCGTCGGCTTCCTCGTCGCCTGGCTGGTCGTGCTGCTCCTTGTCGCCGAACTCGTGCGCAACTGCGGTCGGTTCACGCTCGCCGACGTGGTCGCGGCGCGCATGAGCGAACGTCCCGTCCGGATCGCCGCGGGCACCTCCTCCGTGACCGTCTCCGTGCTCTACCTGGTCGCGCAGATGGTCGGCGCGGGCAGTCTGGTGGCGCTGCTTCTCGGCGGCACGAGCGGGGCGGCGCGCGCCTGGACCGTGATCGGTGTGGGCGCGCTGATGGTCATCTACGTCTCGCTCGGCGGGATGCGCGCCACCACCTGGATCCAGATCGTCAAGGCCGTGCTGCTGCTGGCCGGTTCGATCGCGCTGACCGTCCTCGTGCTGATCCGCTTCCACGGCGACATCAACGACCTGCTCACGAGCGCGGTCGCGCACAGCGGGCAGGGCGAGGCGTTCCTCTCACCCGGTCTGCGGTACGGCGGGAGCTGGACCGCGCGCGTCGATTTCATCAGCCTCGGCCTGGCCCTGGTGCTGGGCACGGCCGGCCTGCCGCACATCCTGTCGCGCTTCTACACCGTGCCGACCGCGCGCGCCGCGCGCCGCTCGGTCGTCTGGTCCATCGCACTCATCGGCGGTTTCTACCTGATGACGATCGTGCTCGGTTTCGGCGCGGCCGCGGTGGTCGGCTCCGACGCGGTCCGTTCCTCGAACGCCGCCGGCAACACCGCGATCCCGCTGCTCGCCCTCGACCTCGGCGGTGGAGCGGGCTCGACCGGCGGAACGGTCCTGTTCGCGATCGTCGCGGCCATCGCCTTCGCCACCATCCTCGCCGTCGTCGCGGGGATCACGCTCGCCTCCTCGGCCGCCGTCGCCCACGATCTCTACGCCTCGCTCAAGCGTGAGGGCGGCAAGCGGCGCAGTGAGGTCGCGGTGGCCCGCATGGCGGCGGCGGGGATCGGCGCGGTGGCCATCGGACTCAGCCTGCTGGCCGACGACCTGAACGTCGCCTTCCTGGTCGGTCTCGCCTTCGCGGTCGCCGCGTCCGCCAATCTGCCCGTCCTGCTCTACTCGCTGTTCTGGCGGAACTTCACCACCCGCGGGGCGGTCTGGTCGGTCTACGGGGGGCTGATTCCGGCCGTCGTGCTGGTCGTGCTCTCGCCCGTGGTCTCGGGCGGCCCGGACGCGATCTTCCCGGGTGTCGACTTCCATGTCTTCCCGCTGGACAACCCGGGCGTGGTCTCCATCCCGCTGGGCTTCCTGGCGGGCTGGATCGGTACGGTCCTCTCGCCCGAGGGGCCGGACGCGGCCAGGCACGCGGAGACCGAGGTCAGGTCGCTGACCGGAGCGGGAGCGGTATAGGTCAGGCCCGCGACGGAAGCGAGGGGCAGGACGGCCCACCGTGGAGCGGCCCGGGCGGCGCGTCAGGCGCCGGCTGTCCAGACGTAGCGGTGTTCCGGGCGCCCCGTCCCGCCGTACCGGAGGCTGAGCCGGACCCGCCCCGCCCGCTCCAGCAGCTTGAGGTAGCGCTGCGCGGTCTGCCGGCTCATTCCCGCCCGCTCCGCGATCTCCTGCGCGGAGAGCGGTCCGTCCGCGCCCAGCAGTACCTGGCGTACCAGTTCGGCGGTGGTGGGGGAGTGGCCCTTGGGGAGGGACGGGGTGGTCGCGGCGGAGAGGGCCCCGAACATCCGGTCGACCTCCGACTGCTCCGCCTCGCCACCCCCGTCCACCGTTCGGCGGAGCGTCGCGTACGCCTCCAGTTTGGTCCGCAGCCCGGCGAAATTGAATGGTTTGACCAGGTATTGCAGTGCTCCGTGGCGCATCGCCGCCTGGACGGTGGCGACATCGCGCGCCGCCGTCACCATGATCACGTCGGCCTGATGGCCGAGCCCGCGCAGCTTCCGGACCACCGCGAGCCCGTTCTCGTCGGGCAGATGGTGGTCCAGGAGGATGAGATCGATGGGTCGTTCGGCGAGCCGGGTGAGGGCCTCGGCGGCCGAGTGGGCCTGGGCGACGACCCGGAAACCGGCCACCTTGGCCACATACGCCGTGTTGATCCGCGCGACCCTGAGGTCGTCGTCCACGACCAGTACGTCGATCATCGTTCCCCTTCCACCGTGGCCTGTTCCCGTTCCTGTGCGGCGCCGGCCGTCAGCGCTTCGGGGAGTACGACCGTGAACTCGGCGCCGCCCGCCGCCGATTCGCCGGCCCGCGCGCTGCCGCCCTGCCGCTCGGCCAGCCTGCGCACCAGCGCCAGACCGAGGCCGCGCTTGCCGTGGGCCGGCGGGGCCTTGGTCGACCAGCCTTCCGAGAAGACCAGTTCCCGCTGCCCGGCCGGGATGCCCGGTCCGCTGTCGGAGATCCTGATGACGACCGTACGGCCCTCGGCGCGCAGTTCCACCTCGATGCGCGGGTCCGCGGATCCCGCCGCCGCGTCCAGCGCGTTGTCGATGAGGTTGCCGACGACCGTGACCAGGCCCTGCGGGTCCACCAGCCGGTCCGGCAGCCGGGTGCCCGGCGACAGGCGCAGCGCCACGCCCCGCTCCGCCGCGACCGTGGCCTTGCCGACCAGCAGCGCGGCCGGCAGCGGATCGGTGATCTTCTCGGTGATCTGCTCGGCGGTGGCGCGGTGGACGCCGACGACCTCGGTGACGAACTCCGCCGCCTCTTCGTGCAGGTCCAGCTCCAGCAGCCCGAGCAGCGTGTGCATCCGGTTCGCGTGTTCATGGTCCTGGGCGCGCAGCGCGTCGATCAGCCCGCGGGTGGCGTCCAGCTCACGGCCCAGGCGTTCCAGTTCCGTACGGTCGCGGAGCGTCACGACGGCGCCCCCGTCGTCGGTGGGCATCCGGTTGGCGACCAGGACGCGGCTGCCCCGTACGGCCAGCAGATCCTCGCCCACCACGCGTCCCGTCAGCACGTCGGTGGTGCGTCCGGCGCCGAGTACGTCGCGGAGCGAACGGCCGGTGGCATCGGGGCCCAGCCCGAGCAGCCGCTGCGCCTCGTCGTTCATCAGCCGGATCCGGCCGGTCCCGTCGAGGGCCACCACCCCCTCGCGCAAGCTGTGCAGCATGGCCTCGCGCTCGGCGAGCAGGGCCGAGATGTCGGAGAAGGCCAGGTCATGGGTCTGCCGCTGAAGCCGCCTGGAGATGAGATACGCGGCGAGCGCCCCGGCCGCCAGCGCCCCGCCCGCGTACGCGAGCAGCCCGGGGATCGCGGCGAGGAACCGGTCGCGGACGCTGTCGTACGCGATGCCGACCGATACGGCTCCGACGATCTCCCCGGAGCCGTCGCGGAGCGGGACCTTGCCGCGCGCCGAGCGGCCGAGGGTGCCGCTGTCGATCTCCTTGACGTGCTCGCCCGCCAGGGCCCCGCTGGGGTCGGTGGAGACGACCCCGCCGATCTGGCTCAGGTCCGTGTGCGACCAGCGGACCCCTCGCCTGTCCATGATCACTACGTATTCGGCGCCGGTGGCCTCTCTGACGCGCTCGGCCTCGGCCTGTACGGGCCCGTCCACCGCCGGGCGTGACTCCAGCAGTTCGCCGGCGAGCCGGGGCGAGGCGGTGGTCTCGGCGATGGCGAGCGCGCGGCTCATCGCCTGGTCGTCCAGCTCGTCGCCGAAGGGTGCCAGAAAGAGCCCGGTGGCCAGCACGGTGACGCCCGCGGCGACGGCGAGCTGCATCAGCAGCACCTGGGAGAAGACCCGGCGCGGCCAGCCGAATCGCCGTCGTCCGCCCGCGGTGCCCGGTCCTGCGCTCATGCGTACGAACGGTAGAGGGCGGAGCGCCCTTTCCGAAATTTTGCCCCGGCGACGCAAATACTTCGCAAGGTTTGCAGGTCGCTTGCGTTTGCCTGATGAGCGGGCGGATGGCGGACGTTGGCGTCTTCCAGGTGTCAACTCGGGTGGCGATCCACGGGATTTGGTTCTGTCGGATCTGTGGACGGCCTCGCATTTCTCTGCAACTCTCTGACCGCTATACGCAAAAGACTCCGTTCATTAGTGCAGAAACGCTTGCCGTATCGGCAGGCATGCCAGAGCCGCGCCCTCGCCGCCCCCGCGCCGAGGCCGAAGATCGGGGATCCATTGAGATCGCTAAGCCGGAGATGGCGGGTCCTCTCGACCGCTGTAGCCACCAGTCTTTTGATGGTCGGTTGGCCGTCGCTCGCCTCGGCGGCCGGCGGCCCCAACATCGCCGCGGGGCGGACCGCGGCGGCGAATGCCACGACGGGCGACGCGACCGCCCGTAATGCCACGGACGGCAACCAGTCGACCTACTGGGAGGGCAAGGGCACGAAGGCCCCGCAGTGGGTGCAGACCGACCTCGGGTCCACCAAGCGGGTCGACCAGGTGGTGCTGAAGCTCCCCGCAGGGTGGGAGTCCCGTCAGCAGACCCTGTCCCTGCAGGGCAGCGCGGACGGCACCAGCTTCGAGACGCTGAAGTCCTCCGCGACCTACACCTTCAGCAAGGGCGCGGGCAACAAGGTCGCCATCTCCTTCCCCGCCACCAAGGCGAGGTTCGTCCGGGCCACCATCACCAAGAACAGCGCGGGCAAGAAGGCCCAGCTCTCCGAGCTGGAGGTGCACACCGCCCTGGCGGCGTCGACGAACCTCGCCCTGGGCAAGACGCTCACGGCCAGCAGCTTCACCGACGTCTACCCGGCGGCCAAGGCCAACGACGGTGACAAGGGCTCCTACTGGGAGAGTCAGAACAACGCCTTCCCGCAGTGGATCCAGGCCGACCTCGGCTCCTCGGTCGCCATCAACCAGGTCGTGCTGAAGCTGCCCGACGGCTGGGGCTCCCGCGCCCAGACGCTGAAGGTCCAGGGCTCGACGAACAACAGCGACTTCACCGACCTGACCGCCTCGAAGGCGTATACCTTCGACCCGGCCACCGGCAACACGGTGACGATCTCCCTCAACTCCACCACCACGCGCTACGTCCGGGTGGCGATCACCGCCAACACCGGCCAGCCCGGTGGCCAGCTGTCCGAGCTGGAGATCTACGGCCCCACGACCGGTGACACCACGGCCCCCAGTGCCCCCGCCGGTCTCGCCTTCACCGAGTCGACTCCCGGCCAGGTCAAGCTGACCTGGACGGCGTCCACCGACAACGTGGGTGTGACGGGCTACGACATCTACGCCAACAACACGCTGCGCACCAGCGTCGCGGGCAACGTGCTGACCTACACGGACACGCAGCCCACCAACACCACGGTCGCGTACTACGTGCGGGCCAAGGACGCGGCCGGCAACGTGTCGGGCAACAGCAACACGGTGACCCGGCAGGCCGCGAGCGGTGACACCCAGGCGCCGACCACCCCGGCGAACCTGGCCTTCACCGAGTCGACCCCCGGGCAGGTCAAGCTGACCTGGACGGCGTCCACCGACAACGTGGGTGTGACGGGCTACGACATCTACGCCAACAACACGCTGCGCACCAGCGTCGCGGGCAACGTCCTGACCTACACGGACAGCCAGTCGACCGGCACCACGGTCTCGTACTACGTACGGGCCAAGGACGCGGCCGGCAACGTGTCGGGCAACAGCAACACGGTGACCCGGAACGGCAGCTCGGGTTCGGCGTCGAACCTCGCCATCGGCAAGCCGATCACCGCGTCCTCGACGGTCTTCACCTTCGTCGCCGAGAACGCCAACGACAACAACGTCGCCACCTACTGGGAGGGCGCGGGCGGCAGCTACCCCAACACCCTCACGGTGAAGCTCGGCGCCAACGCCGACACCCAGAGCGTCGTCGTCAAGCTCAACCCGGACAGCAGCTGGGGCGCGCGGACACAGAACATCCAGGTGCTGGGCCGCGAGCAGAGCGCGACCGGCTACACCAGCCTGGTGGCCGCCAAGGACTACGCCTTCAACCCGTCGAGCGGCAACTCGGTGACCATCCCGGTCAGCGCCCGTGTCGCCGACGTCCAGCTGAAGTTCACCTCCAACACCGGCTCCGGCGCGGGCCAGGTGGCGGAGTTCCAGGTCCTCGGTGACCCGGCGCCCAACCCCGATCTGACGGTCACGGCTCTGACCGCTTCCCCGTCGGCCCCGGTCGAGTCGGACGCGATCACCCTGTCGGCGACCGTACGCAACGCCGGATCGAACGCCGCTCCGGCCAGCACGGTCGACCTCCAGCTGAACGGCACCAAGGTCGGTTCGGCGTCCGTGGGCGCTCTGGCGGCCGGTGCCTCCACCACGGTCACCGCGAACATCGGGGCGCGTGACGCGGGCTCGTACACGCTCACCGCCGTCGCCGACCCGGCCAACGCGGTCATCGAGCAGAACGAGACCAACAACAGCTACACCGCCTCCGCTCCGCTGGTGGTGAAGCCGGTCTCCAGCTCCGACCTGATCGCCACCTCGGTCAGCACGTCCCCGTCCTCCCCGGCGGCCGGGAACACCGTCACCTTCTCGGTGGCGCTGAAGAACCAGGGCACCATCGCGTCCGCCTCGGGCAGTCACGCCATCACGCTGAACCTGGTGAACTCCTCGGGCGCCACGGTCAAGACCCTGACCGGCTCGTACAGCGGCACCATCGCGGCCGGGGCCACCTCCCCGTCCGTGGGTCTCGGCACCTGGACGGCCGTCAACGGCTCGTACACGCAGAAGGTCGTCATCGCCGACGACGCCAACGAGCTCCCGGTGAAGCGCACCAACAACACCAGCTCGCAGCCCCTCTTCGTCGGCCGCGGCGCCAACATGCCGTACGACATGTACGAGGCGGAGGACGGCACCCTGGGCGGAGGCGCGCAGGTCGTCGGTCCGAACCGGACCGTCGGTGACCTCGCGGGCGAGGCGTCCGGCCGCAAGGCCGTCACCCTCAACAGCACCGGCAACTACGTCGAGTTCACCACCCGCGCCAGCACCAACTCGCTGGTCACCCGGTTCTCCATCCCGGACGCGGCCGGTGGTGGCGGCACCAACTCCAACCTGAACATCTACGTCGACGGCACCTTCCTCAAGGCGATCGACCTGACCTCGAAGTACGCCTGGCTGTACGGGGACGAGACCGGCCCCGGCAACTCGCCCGGCTCCGGCGGCCCCCGTCACATCTACGACGAGGCCAACGTCCTGCTCGGCAAGACCGTCCCCGCCGGCAGCAAGATCCGCCTGCAGAAGGACACGGCCAACACCTCGACCTACGCGATCGACTTCATCAACCTGGAGCAGGCGACCCAGGTCGCCAACCCGGACCCGACCACCTACACGGTCCCGACCGGATTCGCCCAGCAGGATGTCCAGAACGCGATCGACAAGGTCCGGATGGACACCACCGGCAAGCTGGTCGGCGTCTACCTGCCGGCCGGTGACTACCAGACGTCCAACAAGTTCCAGGTGTACGGCAAGGCGGTCCAGGTCGTCGGTGCGGGTCCCTGGTACACCAGGTTCTTCGCCCCCTCGGGCCAGGAGAACACCGACGTCGGGTTCCGGGTGGAGGCCGCCGCGAAGGGTTCCTCCTTCAAGAACTTCGCGTACTTCGGCAACTACACCTCGCGCATCGACGGCCCCGGCAAGGTGTTCGACTTCTCCAACGTCACCGACATCACGATCGACAACATCTGGAACGAGCACACGGTCTGCCTCTACTGGGGCGCCAACGCCGACCGCATCACGATCAGCAACTCCCGGATCCGTGACACGTTCGCCGACGGCATCAACATGACCAACGGCTCGACCGACAACCACATCATCAACAACGAGGCGCGAGCCACGGGTGATGACAGCTTCGCGCTCTTCTCGGCGATCGACGCCGGCGGCGCGGACATGTACAACAACGTCTACGAGAACCTGACCGCGCTGCTGACGTGGCGGGCCGCGGGTGTCGCCGTATACGGCGGCTACCACAACACGTTCCGCAACATCACCATCGCGGACACCCTCGTGTACGCCGGTATCACGGTCAGTTCGCTGGACTTCGGGTACGCGATGAACGGCTTCGGGACGGATCCGACGACGATCGAGAACGTGTCGGTCATCAGATCGGGCGGCCACTTCTGGGGCTCGCAGACCTTCCCCGGAATCTGGCTCTTCTCCGCCTCGAAGGTGTTCCAGGGGATACGGATCAACAACGTCGACATCGTCGATCCGACCTACAGCGGCATCATGTTCCAGACCAACTACGTAGGCGGTCAGCCGCAGTTCCCGATCAAGGACACCATCCTCACCGGCATCTCGATCACCGGTGCCCGCAAGAGCGGTGACGCCTTCGACGCCAAGTCCGGCTTCGGACTGTGGGCGAACGAACTGCCCGAGTCCGGTCAGGGCCCGGCGGTCGGTGAGGTCACCTTCAACGGCCTGACGCTCAACAACAACGCCGTGGACATCAAGAACACGACGTCCACCTTCAAGATCAACGTCAACCCGTAGGGGAGCGGGTGAGGGCCCCGTAGCGGGCCCGTAGGGTGATGCCGGCCGGACGCCTCCGGCCGGCATCACCGCGTGCCCGTCTCCTGACGCGCTCCGTGCCCGCCTCGGTGTGCCGATGAACAAGTTTTACGCGGCTGAGCAAGTAGCTTGCATCCTTTGCGATAGTCTTGCGTGTATGACGCGACGACTTGCTCAGGTGGCGAAGAAGGTTGGGGTCAGCGAGGCCACGGTCAGCCGGGTGCTCAACGGCAAGCCGGGAGTCTCCCAGGCCACGCGGCAGTCGGTGCTGACCGCGCTGGACGTTCTCGGATACGAGCGGCCGACCCAGCTGCGCGGCGAGCGCGCCCGGCTCGTCGGCCTGGTCCTGCCGGAGTTGCAGAATCCCATCTTCCCCGCGTTCGCCGAGGTGATCGGCGGTGCGCTGGCCCAGCAGGGCCTCACGCCCGTGCTCTGCACCCAGACCAAGGGCGGGGTCTCCGAGGCCGACTACGTCGAGCTGCTGCTCCAGCAGCAGGTCTCCGGGGTGGTCTTCGCGGGTGGCCTGTTCGCCCAGGCGGACGCCCCTCACGACCACTACCGGCAGCTCGCGGAACGCAAGATTCCGGTTGTCCTGATCAATGCGCCCATCGAGAACCTCGATTTCCCCTGTATCTCCTGTGACGACGCCGTCGCGGTCGAGCAGGCGTGGCGCCATCTGGCCTCGCTCGGCCACGAGCGCATCGGTCTGGTGCTCGGCCCGTCCGACCACGTGCCGTCCCGGCGCAAGCTCGCCGCCGCCCTCGCGGCGGCGAAGGCGGCCAAGTCGAAGCTGCCCGACGAATACATCGAGCGGACCATGTTCTCCCTGGAAGGCGGCCAGGCGGCCGCCTCGCGGCTGCTCGACCGGGGGGTCACGGGGATCATCTGCGCCAGTGACCCGCTGGCACTGGGAGCGGTACGGGCCGCACGCCGGCGCGGTCTCGACGTACCGCGCGAGGTGTCGGTCGTGGGCTTCGACGACTCCGCGTTCATGAACTGCACCGAGCCCCCGCTGACCACGGTGCGCCAGCCCATCGAGGCCATGGGGCGGGCCGCCGTCGAGATGCTGAGCGCTCAGATCCAGGGCGGCTCCGTGCCCCCAGGTGAGCTGCTCTTCGAGCCGGAGCTGGTGGTCCGGGGCTCCACGGCGCAGGCTCCCCGGTAGCCCGCGCGGGCGGAAGCGGTTGGCTCCCGCCGGGCGGCCGGATATCGTCTGTCGAACTTTTTCGAAACAAGCAAGAAATATTGCGAACGCCGGGCGCCCGCTGATCGGGGTGTGGGTCGGCAGGCCCCCGTAGGTCGCCATGGGGCGCCCTGTGGCCCGGTGGGGCGGCGGCCCGGCGGCTCGGGCGTGCGCGGCGGCTTCGCGGCGCTCCACGGGGCCGCCACGCGACGGCGCGTACGGCGCGCACGCCCGAGCCGCGTACGAACACGTACGAACACGTACGGACGCACGCGGACACCCACGACGCCGATGGCGCGTGCGGCAGTGGTCGCGGCCGGCTCGGTAGGGGACGGCTCCCGCGCGCCCGGCCCGCTCGCCCCCACCCCCGGTCGCGTCCTCCGTCGCCTCGCCCGTCGCGTCACCGCTCACGCTCGCGAGTAAGCGGCTTGCGGGATCTGCCCATGGCTTGCGCATGCGTCCCGCAGGGCTCCGCAAGAAAAGTGACCGGGCCGCATCGGCCCCGCCTGGCCGGATCCGCCCCCCGGGCCGGCGTCGTAGGCCCCCCGCCGCCTGGAACCGCGCCCTCCGGGCCCCGGGCGTGACGGCCCGTCGGCCCCGCGACGACAGGTCCGCAGGGCGGCCCGATGACGCTTTCCGCACCACTGCGGCAGTCGTCCGAAAGCATAGGGTACGGACCCCCCTTCGAGCCCCCCTCATGCAGGCATCTGTCAAGTATTTGCGAAATCGGAGCGACATATTGCGGACATCCGTAGTTAGTGGTTGAGTGAGCGCCGCCACACAGCGAGCGGCTGTGGGTTTCCCACGCTCCTGCCCAAGAGGGGTTCCACCGATGAGAAGCTCCGGGTTCCGACGTACCTGTACCGCCGCCATAGCCTCCGCGCTGGCCCTGACCGGGCTCGCCGCGTGCAGCTCGGACAGCGGGAACGACGCGAACGGCAAGACGCAGTTCACCGTGAACTGCGAGCCGCCGAAGAGCGCCAAGATCGACCGCAAGAGCTTCGAAGACGACATCGCGACGTTCAAGAAGGCGAACCCCGACCTCGACCTGGTCGCCCACGACGCCTTCCCCTGTCAGGACCCGAAGACGTTCGACGCCAAGCTCGCCGGCGGCCAGATGGAGAACGTGTTCTACACGTACTTCACCGACGCCCAGCACGTCATCGGCATCAACCAGGCCGCCGACATCACCTCGTACGTCAAGGACATGAAGGGCTACAGCGACATCCAGCAGTCGCTGCGCGACGTGTACTCGAAGGACGGCAAGGTCTACGGCGTCCCGCGCACCAACTACTCGATGGGCCTGCTCTACAACAAGAAGCTCTTCACACAGGCCGGCCTCGACCCCAACAAGCCCCCGGCCACGTGGGAAGAGGTCCGCGCCGCCGCCAAGAAGATCGCGGCGCTCGGCAACGGCACCGTCGGGTACGCCGACTACAGCGCGCAGAACCAGGGCGGCTGGCACTTCACCGCCGAGATGTACTCGCAGGGCGGCGACATCGTCACACCGGACGGCAAGAAGGGCGCGGTCGACAGCCCCGAGGGCAAGGCGGTCCTGCAGAACCTCAAGGACATGCGCTGGGCCGACAACTCCATGGGGACCAAGCAGCTGCTGATCCTGAACGACGTGCAGCAGATGATGGGCTCCGGCAAGCTCGGCATGTACATCTCCGCGCCGGACAACATCCCGATCCTGGTCAAGGAGAAGGGTGGCAACTACGACGACCTGGCGCTCGCCCCCATGCCGGGCGGCAAGGGCACGCTCGCGGGCGGCGACGGCTACATGTTCAAGAAGAAGGACACGCCGGCCCAGATCAAGGCCGGTCTGAAGTGGCTCGAAGCCCAGACCAACACGCCGGGCAGCGGCCTGAACGACTGGAAGCGCGCGTCCGAGCTCAAGGCCCCCGTCGGTCTGCCCGAGCCGCGGCTGTGGACCGGCGCCACCGACGCCAAGGACCAGGAGCTGAAGAAGCAGTACGCGAACGTCCCGGTCGCGAACTACCAGCCCTTCCTCGACGGCAGCCAGCAGCTCACGCTCAAGCTGGAGCCCCCGCAGGCCCAGCAGATCTACTCGGTTCTCGACGGGGCGGTGTCGGCGGTCCTCACCAAGAAGGACGCCGACATCGACCAGCTCCTGAAGGACGCCCAGTCCAAGATCGACGGAATTCTGGCCCGGGGCTGACGTACCGATGAAGACAGCCCAGGTCCCCCAGCGGTCCGCCGCCGCGCAGCCCCCCACCTCGGGGCTGCGCCCGGCGGGCCGCGGGGCTCCCAGCCCCTTCCGCCGCAAGCTCTCCCATCAGGTGCGCGCCTACGCCTTCCTGATCGGCGGCCTGATCTGCTTCGCGCTGTTCTCCTGGTACCCGGCGATCCGCGCGGTGATCATCGCCTTCCAGAAGTACACCCCCGGATCAGCTCCGGAATGGGTGGGGACCGCCAACTTCACGCAGGTCTTCCACGACCCGGAGTTCGGTGCGGCCTGGCGCAACACCCTCACCTTCACCGGAATCGCCCTGCTGATCGGGTTCGCGGTGCCGTTCGTGATGGCTCTCATCCTCAACGAACTGCGCCACGCGAAGTCGTTCTTCCGGGTGGTCGTCTACCTCCCGGTGATGATCCCGCCGGTGGTCAGCTCCCTGCTCTGGAAGTGGTTCTACGATCCGGGCGCCGGCCTCGCCAACGAGGCGCTCAGCACGCTCCACCTGCCCACGTCGAACTGGACCAACAGCACGAGCACCGCGCTGATCTCCCTGGTCATCGTCGCCACCTGGGCGAACATGGGCGGCACGGTACTGATCTACCTCGCCGCACTCCAGGGCATCCCGGGGGAGCTGTACGAGGCGGCGGAGCTGGACGGCGCCGGCATCCTGCAGCGCGTGCGTCATGTGACGATCCCGCAGACCCGCTTCATCATCCTGATGCTGATGCTCCTGCAGATCATCGCCACGATGCAGGTCTTCACGGAACCCTTCGTGATCACCGGCGGCGGACCGGAGAACTCCACCGTCACGATCCTCTACCTGATCTACAAGTACGCCTTCCTCTACAACGACTTCGGCGGGGCGTGCGCGCTGAGCGTGATGCTGCTGGTGCTGCTCAGCCTCTTCTCCGCCCTCTATCTGCGGTTCACCCGCACCGACGACTGAGAGGAGCGCAGCGCCATGACCCAGATCGCGCCGCCTCCCCGGCAGGCACCGCCCGAGCCCGGCGAGCCCGCCCGCGAGAAAAGCCGGGACCAGGCCGTACGTACCCTCGTGTCGCCGCTCACGATGGCGAGCACCCGGGGCAGGACGCTCTACTGGATCGTCTTCACGCTGGTGGTCGTCGTCTTCGCGCTGGCCTTCCTGTTCCCCGTGTACTGGATGGCCTCCGGAGCCATGAAGTCCCCGGACGAGCTGGTCAGGACACCGCCGACGCTGCTCCCGGAGACCTGGCACTTCAGCGCGTACACCGACGCGTGGGACCTGATGCAGCTCCCTCAGCATCTGTGGAACACGGTGGTGCAGGCCGCGGGTGCCTGGATCCTCCAGCTCGTCCTCTGCACGGCCGCGGCCTACGCCCTGTCCAAGCTGAAGCCGGCCTTCGGAAAGGTGATCCTCGGCGGCATCCTCGCCACCCTGATGGTCCCGGCCCAGGCGCTCGTCGTCCCCAAGTACCTGACGGTCGCCGACCTGCCGCTGATCCACACCAGTCTGCTCAACGACCCGCTGGGTATCTGGCTGCCGGCCGTCGCCAACGCCTTCAACCTCTACCTGCTCAAGCGCTTCTTCGACCAGATACCGCGCGACGTGCTGGAAGCGGCGGAGATCGACGGCGCCGGACAGCTCCGTACGCTCTGGTCGATCCTGCTGCCCATGTCCAGGCCGGTGCTCGGCGTCGTGTCGATCTTCGCCCTGGTCGCCGTCTGGCAGGACTTCCTCTGGCCCCTGATGGTCTTCTCGGACACCGACAAGCAGCCCATCAGCGTCGCGCTCGTCCAGCTGTCGCAGAACATCCCGCTGTCCGTGCTGATCGCCGCCATGGTGATCGCGAGTATCCCGATGGTGCTGATGTTCCTGGTCTTCCAGCGGCACATCATCGCCGGCATCAGCGCCGGCAGCACCAAGGGCTGACGGCCGTCCCCGTCCCCCGTCCCGATCCTGCGCACCGCCGCCACCCATCTCAGTCCCCGCTGTGGAGCGGCGGTGCGCAGCTCATGCTCATGAACCCCCCGCCTCGTCACGGAAGGGACCACCGTGAGGGCCACAGCACCAGCCCCGAAAGGAATGTCGCATGGAAGGCAGCCCTCTGGAGCCCGCCGACCGGAACTGGTGGCGCGACGCTGCCATTTACCAGATTTACGTACGCAGCTTCGCCGACGGTGACGGAGACGGCACCGGCGATCTCGCGGGTGTACGGGCCAGGCTGCCGTATCTCGTGGAACTGGGCGTGGACGCCCTCTGGTTCACCCCGTGGTACCTCTCGCCCCTCGCCGACGGCGGCTACGACGTGGCGGACTACCGCACCATCGACCCGGCCTTCGGGTCCCTCGCCGAGGCCGAGAAGCTCATCGCCGAGGCACGCGAGCTGGGCATCCGTACCATCATCGACGTCGTGCCCAACCACGTCTCCGACCGGCACGCGTGGTTCCAGGCGGCGCTCGCCGCCGGCTCCGGCAGCCCCGAGCGCGAACTGTTCCACTTCAGGACCGGGCGCGGCGAGCACGGTGAGATCCCGCCGAACGACTGGACCTCCGAATTCGGCGGTACACCCTGGACGCGGCTCGACGACGGCGAGTGGTACCTGCACCTCTTCGCACCCGAGCAGCCCGACCTCAACTGGGCTCATCCGGCGGTGCGTCAGGAGCACGAGGACGTCCTGCGCTTCTGGTTCGAGCGTGGTGTCGCCGGTGTACGGATCGACTCGGCGGCCCTGCTCGCCAAGGACCCGGCCCTGCCGGACTTCATCGCGGGCCGCGACCCGCACCCGTATGTCGACCTGGACGAACTGCACGACATCTACCGCTCCTGGCGGGCCATCGCCGACGAGTACGACGCCATCTTCGTCGGCGAGGTATGGCTGCCCGACACCGAGCGCTTCGTCCGCTACCTGCGTCCGGACGAACTGCACACCGCGTTCAACTTCACCTTCCTGGCGTGCCCCTGGGAGGCGGACCCGCTGCGTGCCGCGATCGACGAGACACTCGCCGAACACGCGCCGGTCGGGGCCCCGGCGACCTGGGTGCTCTGCAACCACGACGTGACCCGTACGGTCACCCGCTACGGGCGCGAGGCCACCGGCTTCGAATTCGCGGCCAAGGAATTCGGCACCCCGACGGATCTGGAGCTCGGCACCCGTCGCGCACGCGCCGCCGCGCTGCTTTCGCTGGCGCTTCCGGGAGCCGTCTACCTCTACCAGGGCGAAGAGCTGGGCCTCCCGGAGGCGGATATTCCGCTCGACCGGATCCAGGACCCGATGCACTTCCGCTCCGGCGGCAAGGATCCGGGCCGCGACGGCTGCCGGGTGCCGGTGCCCTGGACGGCGCGGGCGCCCCACGCCGGCTTCGGCTCGGACGCCGAACCCTGGCTTCCGCAGCCGGAGTCCTGGGCCTCGTACGCCGCCGATCTCCAGTCGGGCGACCCGGAGTCGATGCTCAGCCTCTACCGCCAGGCCCTGCGGCTGCGCCGTGCCGAGCCCGGCTTCGGGGACGGGCCGATGACCTGGCTGGCCGCCGCCCCCGGGGTGCTGGCCTTCACCCGTACCGGCACCACGGGGCCCGGCGGTGTGGTCTGCGTGGTGAATCTCGCCGGTGAGTCCGCGGAACTCCCCGCCCACACCGGTGTCCTGCTCACCAGCGGCCCGCTGGACGGCGGCGGGCGCCTCCCACGGGACACGGCGGCCTGGCTGCGGATCTGACGTCGCGGCCGGCGTCCCGCCGGCCGGCTCCCTCCTGCTCCCGGGCGAGCGCGGCAGCGTCTCCGACATCGCTGCCGCGCACGGCCGGTCCATCCCGGCGGCCCCGGGGCCACGAACCGTGCCTGCCCACAGGGCAGGCACCCGCACGGTCGCTCAGGGCAGTTCCACCGGCGGGCGGGGCCCGTTGTACCGGCCGCTCGGCCGCATCCGCAGCGGCTGTTCCCCGTACTCCTCCAGCGCGTGCGCGATCCAGCCCGCCGTACGGGCCACCGCGAAGACCGTCTCGCCCGCCTCGGGCGGCATCCCGGTGGTCACCGAGAGCGCCGCCAGCGCCAGATCGACATTGGCGTGCAGCCGCACATGGCGGGCGGTGGTCGCCTCCACCTCGCGCGCTGCCGCCAGCACGGGACCGGCGCCGGGGACCTCCTTCAGCACGGTGAACAGCGCCTCGGCGCGCGGGTCCCGGCCCGGGTAGATCCGGTGGCCGAGTCCCGGCACCCGGCGGCCCGCCCGCAGATGGTCCGCGACCACGGCGGCCGCGCTGCCCCGCTCCAGGACCTCGGCGAGCATCCGGTGCGCCGGACCGCTGGCCGCACCGTGCAGCGGACTGTCCAGGGCGCCGAGCCCGGCGGAGACCACCGCGTACGGATGGGCGCGGGCCGATGCCGCCACCCGGGCGGCGAGCGTCGAGGCGGCCAGATCATGGTCGATGAGCAGCGACAGGGCCATGTCCAGCGCCCGTACGCCTGATGCGTCGGCCGGCCGCGAGGTCAGCCGGGGCCACAGCCGCCACGCCAGGCTCCCGTCCCCGTGGCGTGCCGGGCCGATCGGCGGGAGCGCGCCCACCAGGGTGGGGATCAGCGCCCGGGCGGCGCCCAGGACCGCGTCCCTGGAGAGGTCGAAGCGGAGCGGATCGGCGACCGCCGCCGCGATGACGGCCATCCGCAGCCGGTCCGTCGAGCCGCTGTGCCCGGGCAGGGACTCGACGGCGCGGCGGGCGGCGGTCAGCGCCTCGGCGGGCGCGGTGAACCGGACGCCCCGGCGCATCGTGCCCGTCCAGAGCCAGTCGGCGATCTCCTCGAAGCCGAAACGCCGCGCCAGTTCGGTCGCGTCCACGCCCCGGAAGTAGTAGTGATCCGTGTCGATCAGGGTGATGCCGGTACGGATCCGTGGGGGGCCGTCGCCGCCCGCCGGGGGTTCCCGCCTGCCCTTGCGGACGAGCGCGTCCACCTCCCTGGCGTCGAAGGTGCTGCCACGGCCGGCCGGGTCCCGCCGACTGGTGAGCAGGCCCCGGCTGACGTACGCGTACACCGTCTCCGGCTTCACCCCGAGCCGCTCGGCCACCTCCCGCGTGGTCAGACGCTGTTCGTCGTCCCCGCCCAGCGGGCCCCCACCCAAAGGGCCCCCGCCCACAGCGTCCCCGCCCACAGCATTCATGCCCACACCGTACACATATTGATTTAATCAATGTTGACAGTGGAGTAGTCAAGCGTAGACAGTCGAATCAAGGTAAAGGGGCCAGTGCAGGGAGGAAGCACATGCCGATCAACGGGACCACCGTCTCCGCGCTCGACGTACCGCACGGTCTCGCGGGCGTCGTCGTCACCGACACCGCCCTCGGGGACGTCAGAGGGCGCGAGGGCTTCTACCACTACCGCCAGTACTCCGCCGTCGAGCTGGCCCGGAGCCGGAGCTTCGAGGACGTCTGGCACCTGATGTTCCACGGAGAGCTGCCGGACGCGGCCGGACGGGCGGCCTTCACCGCGCGGACCGCCGCGCTGCGCCCGCTGCCCGCGGAGGTCCAGGCGGCGCTGCCCGTCATCGCGCGGTCCTCCGCCCGGTCGGGACCGCTCGCCGGACTGCGCGGCGCGCTCTCCCTCTTCGGCGCCTCGGCCGGGCTGAGCCCGCTGTACGACATCGGCGCCGACCGCCGCCTCGCGGACGCCCTCGCCGCCTGCGCGGCCGTACCGACCCTGCTGACCGCGCTGTACCGCCTCGGCCAGGGCCTGGAACCGATCGCGCCGCGTGACGACCTGCCCCATGCCGCCAACTACCTGTACATGCTGACCGGCACGGAACCCGATCCCGACCGGGCGCGGGCGGTCGAGCGGTATCTCATCTCCACCGTCGACCACGGCTTCAACGCGTCGACCTTCACCGCCCGCGTGATCGCCTCGACCGGCGCCGATCTGGCCGCCTGCCTGGTCGGCGCGGTGGGGGCGCTCTCCGGACCACTGCACGGCGGGGCGCCGAGCCGGGCCCTCGACACGCTCGACGCGATCGGCACCGTGGACCGCATCGACCCCTGGGTCAGGGAACGGGTCATGGCGGGGGAGCGGATCATGGGCTTCGGGCACCCCGTCTACCGCACCGAGGACCCGCGCTCCCGCATGCTCCGGGAGATCGCCGAAGGATTCGGCGGCCCGCTGGTGGACTTCGCCGTCCAGGTCGAGTCACGCGTCGAGGCGATCCTCGCCGAGCTGAAGCCCGGCCGCGAGCTGCACACCAACGTGGAGTTCTACGCGGGCGTGGTCATGGAGCTCTGCGGGCTGCCGCGCGAGATGTTCACCCCGACCTTCGCGGCGGCCCGGGTGGTGGGCTGGAGCGCCAACATCCTGGAGCAGGCGGCCGACTCCAAGATCATCCGCCCGGCGGCCCGCTACACCGGACCGCCTCCGCCCCAGCCGGTGCCGGCCGCCTGAGAGCCTGTCGGGTGACCTCTGAGTGGCACGGCACCGGCGGGAGCGCGGGCGGGTCAGTGCGCCGGGCCGGCCAGGGTCTCGACCGGTGACGTGAACGGCGTACCCGAACCGTCCCGGCGCGGGTCGGGCTCCGGCAGCTCCACCGGTGTGCCGTCCTTGCGCGCCGCGCGCGCGGGGCTCGCCCCCGCCCAGGCCAGGACCAGCATGTCCTCACCCTTCAGGAAGCGCTGGCAGCGCACCCCGCCGGTGGCCCTGCCCTTGCGCGGATACTGGTCGAACGGTGTGAGCTTCGCCGTACGCACCGAGTCGTCCAGCGTGCCGTGCGAGCCGCTGACCGTGAACACCACGGCGTCCACCGCCGGATCCACCGCCGTGAAGGAGATCACCGCGGCGCCCTCGGTCACCTTGATGCCCGTCATGCCGCCCGCGGCCCGGCCCTGCGGCCGTACCTGCGCCGCCTGATAACGCAGCAGTTGGGCGTCGGAGGTGATGAAGACCAGGTCCTCCTCGCCGGTCCGCAACTCCGCGCCGCCGACGATCCGGTCGCCGTCCCTGAGCGAGATGACCTCCAACTCGTCCTTGTTGGACGGGTAGTCGGGGACGACCCGCTTGACGACGCCCTGGAGCGTGCCCAGCGCGAGCCCGGGCGAGGACTCGTCGAGCGTGGTCAGGCAGACCAGCGTCTCATCGCCTTCCAGCGCCAGGAATTCGGTGGCCGGCGCCCCGCCCGACAGATTCGGCGCCGAGGCCGTGTCCGGCAGTTGCGGCAGATCGATCACCGCGACCCGCAGGAGGCGTCCGGCCGAGGTGACAGCGCCGATATCGCCGCGCGCCGTCGCCGGCACCGCCGAGACGATCACGTCGTGCTTGACGCGCCTGCCGTCGCCGCCCTCCAGCGGCGCCCCGTTGGCCGTGCGGGCCAGCAGTCCGGTCGAGGAGAGCAGCACCCGGCACGGATCGTCCGCGACCTCCAGCGGCACCGATGCCACCGCGGAGCCCGCGGACTCCAGCAGCACCGTGCGACGCGGGGTGCCGAACTTCTTCGCCACCGCGGCCAGTTCGCCGGAGACCAGCTTGCGCAGCTCCGAGTCCGAGTCCAGGATGCCGGTCAGCTCGTCGATCTCGCCGTTGAGCCGGTCACGCTCGCTCTCCAGCTCGATCCGGTCGAAGCGGGTGAGCCGGCGCAGCGGCGTGTCCAGGATGTACTGCGTCTGGATCTCGCTCAGCGAGAAGCGCTCGATCAGCCGCTCCTTGGCCTGCGCGGAGTTGTCGCTCGACCTGATCAGCTGGATGACCTCGTCGATGTCGAGGAGCGCGACGAGCAGCCCCTCGACGAGATGCAGCCGGTCACGGCGCTTGGTCCGCCGGAACTCACTGCGCCGGCGCACCACCGTGAACCGGTGGTCCAGATAGACCTCCAGCAGCTCCTTCAGACCGAGCGTGAGCGGCT
This sequence comes from Streptomyces sp. NPDC051569, assembly GCF_044454085.1. Classification (NCBI taxonomy): domain Bacteria; kingdom Bacillati; phylum Actinomycetota; class Actinomycetes; order Kitasatosporales; family Streptomycetaceae; genus Streptomyces; species Streptomyces sp. NPDC051569. The sequence continues at coordinate 55,268 of NZ_JBITDJ010000016.1, read as the reverse complement.
GGCCGTCCACCAGCGCCACATTGTTGATGCCGAAGGACTCCTCCATCGGCGTCAGCTTGTAGAGCTGCTCCAGCACCGCTTCCGGCACGAAGCCGTTCTTGATCTCGATGACGAGCCGCAGGCCGTGCGAGCGGTCCGTGAGGTCCTTCACGTCCGCGATGCCCTGGAGCTTCTTGGCGGAGACCAGGTCCTTGATCTTCGCGATCACCTTCTCCGGGCCGACCGTGAACGGCAGCTCCGTGACGACCAGGCCCTTGCGGCGGGGGGTGACGTCCTCGATCGTCGCCGTGGCCCGGATCTTGAAGGTGCCACGGCCCTTCTCGTACGCGTCCTTGATGCCGGTCAGCCCGACGATCCGGCCACCGGTGGGCAGATCGGGACCCGGCACGAAACGCATCAGCGTCTCCAGGTCGGCGGACGGGTGCCTGATCAGGTGGCGGGCGGCCGCCACGACCTCGCCCAGGTTGTGCGGCGGCATGTTCGTCGCCATGCCGACCGCGATCCCGGAGGCCCCGTTGACGAGCAGATTCGGATACGCGGCCGGAAGCGTGACCGGTTCCCGCTCCTGGCCGTCGTAATTCGGCTCGAAATCGACGGTGTCCTCGTCGATCGACTCCGTCATCAGTGACGTGGCGTCGGCCATCCGGCACTCGGTGTAACGCATCGCGGCCGGCGGATCGTCGTTACCGAGCGAGCCGAAGTTGCCGTGGCCGTCGACCAGGGGCAGCCGCATCGAGAACGGCTGCGCCATCCTGACCAGCGCGTCGTAGATCGACGCGTCGCCGTGCGGGTGCAGCTTGCCCATCACCTCGCCGACGACGCGCGCGCACTTCACATAGCCGCGGTCGGGGCGCAGGCCCATCTCGTTCATCTGGTACACGATGCGGCGGTGCACCGGCTTCATACCGTCACGGGCGTCCGGCAGGGCCCGGGAGTAGATCACCGAGTACGCGTACTCGAGGAAGGAGCCCTGCATTTCATCGACCACGTCGATGTCGAGGATCTTCTCCTCGAAGTCCTCCGGCGGCGGGGTCTTCGTGCTGCGGCGGGCCATCGCGGCTGCGGCTCCTTCACAGATGTCTGAGCGGCGGTTTCTTCAACTGACGCGGACCATTGTGGACCGAGCCACTGACAGCGCCGACCTCGACCCGTCGTTGAGCGCGCGCGGCACGGGAACTTCGCCAGGCGTCAGCGCGCTTGCATACAGTGGCAGGACTTCTCCATATCGCGATCGAAGGGACGTACATGCCCATGGGTCACACGGCCACAGCGCAGGCCGGTTCCGGCGGCCTGACAGCGACTGAGCACCGGCTGGCCAACGGCCTGCGCGTGGTGCTCTCCGAGGACCATCTGACCCCGGTCGCCGCGGTCTGCCTCTGGTACGACGTCGGCTCGCGCCACGAAGTCAAGGGCCGTACGGGACTCGCCCACCTCTTCGAGCACCTGATGTTCCAGGGCTCGGCGCAGGTGAGCGGGAACGGCCACTTCGAACTGGTGCAGGGGGCCGGCGGCTCCCTGAACGGCACCACCAGCTTCGAGCGCACCAACTATTTCGAGACGATGCCCACCCACCAGGTGGAGCTGGCGCTGTGGCTGGAAGCCGACCGGATGGGCTCCCTGCTCGCCGCGCTCGACGACGAGTCCATGGAGAACCAGCGGGACGTCGTCAAGAACGAGCGGCGACAGCGGTACGACAATGTGCCCTACGGCACGGCCTTCGAACGGCTGACCGCTCTCGCCTACCCCGAGGGCCACCCGTACCACCACACCCCGATCGGCTCGATGGCCGACCTGGACGCCGCCACCCTGGAGGACGCCCGCGCGTTCTTCCGGACGAACTACGCGCCGAACAACGCGGTGCTGTCGGTCGTCGGCGACATCGACCCCGAGCAGACGCTCGCCTGGGTCGAGAAGTACTTCGGGTCCATCCCGTCCCACGACGGCAAGCAGCCGCCGCGCGACGGATCGCTCCCCGACGTCATCGGCGGGGAACTCCGCGAGGTGATCCACGAGGAGGTCCCGGCGCGCGCGCTGATGGCCGCCTACCGGCTGCCGCACGACGGCACCCGTGAGTGCGACGCCGCCGACCTGGCCCTCACCGTCCTCGGCGGCGGCGAGTCGTCCCGGCTCCACAACCGTCTGGTGCGCCGCGACCGGACCGCGGTCGCCGCGGGCTTCGGGCTGCTGCGCCTGGCGGGCGCCCCCTCGCTCGGCTGGCTGGACGTCAAGACGTCCGGTGGTGTCGAGGTTCCGGAGATCGAGGCCGCGGTCGACGAGGAGCTGGCCCGCCTCGCCACCGAGGGCCCGACCGAGGAGGAGATGGAGCGCGCCCACGCCCAGCTGGAGCGCGAGTGGCTGGACCGGCTCGGTACCGTCGCGGGCCGCGCCGACGAACTGTGCAGGTACGCCGTGCTGTTCGGCGACCCGCAGCTGGCGCTGACCGCGGTGACACGGGTGCTGGACATCACCGCGGACGAGGTGCGGGCCGTCGCCGCGGCGCGGCTGCGCCCGGACAACAGGGCGGTGCTGGTGTACGAACCGCTCACCGCCGATGAGAGCGCCGCCGACGAGGGCGCCGCCGCCGAGACCGACGAGCACGAGGGGGCGGACCAGTGACCGACGCTGCCGTGACCATGGACTTCCACCCGCAGCCGACGGCCGGCGAAGCCAGGCCCTGGGCCTTCCCGGCTCCCGAGCGCGGCACCCTCGGCAACGGGCTGACCGTACTGCGCAGTCACCGCCCCGGACAGCAGGTGGTGGCGGTCGAGATCAACCTCGACGCCCCGCTGGACGCCGAGCCCGAAGGGCTCGACGGCATCGCCACGATCATGGCGCGGGCGCTCTCCGAGGGCACCGACAAGCACAGCGCCGAGGAGTTCGCCGCCGAGCTGGAGCGCTGCGGCGCCACGCTCGACGCGCACGCGGACCACCCGGGCGTACGGATCTCCCTGGAGGTCCCCGTCTCCCGGCTGCCCAAGGCGCTCGGCCTGCTCGCCGAGGCGCTGCGCGCCCCCGCCTTCGCGGACAGCGAGGTCGAGCGGCTCGTCCGCAACCGCCTCGACGAGATCCCGCACGAGACCGCCAACCCGGGCCGGCGCGCCGCCAAGCAGCTCTCCAAGGAGCTGTTCCCGGCCTCCCTGCGCATGTCCCGGCCGCGCCAGGGCACCGAGGAGACGGTGGAGCGGATCGACGCGGCGGGCGTCCGCGCCTTCTACGAGGCGCACGTGCGCCCGGCCACGGCCACCGCCGTGGTCGTCGGTGACCTCACCGGGGTCGACCTGGACGAGGTGCTCGCCGACACCCTCGGCGCCTGGACCGGCGACACCGCCGCGCCCCGCCCCGCGCCGCCCATCACCGCCGACGACACCGGCCGTGTGGTGATCGTGGACCGCCCCGGGGCCGTACAGACCCAGCTGCTGATCGGCCGCATCGGCGCCGACCGGCACGACCGCGTCTGGCCGGCCCAGGTGCTGGGCACGTACTGCCTGGGCGGCACCCTCACCTCCCGGCTCGACCGGGTGCTGCGTGAGGAGAAGGGCTACACCTACGGCGTACGGGCCTTCGGCCAGGTCCTGCGCTCCTCGGCGCCCACCGCGCCGGGCGGGGCGACCGGCGCCGCGATGCTCGCCATCAGCGGCTCGGTGGACACCGCGTCCACCGGCCCGGCGCTGGAGGACCTCTGGAAGGTGCTGCGCACGCTCGCCGCCGAGGGGCTCACCGACGCGGAGCGCGACGTGGCCGTCCAGAATCTGGTCGGGGTGGCGCCGTTGAAGTACGAGACCGCCGCCTCCGTCGCGGGCACACTGGCCGACCAGGTCGAGCAGCATCTCCCTGACGACTTCCAGGCGCAGATGTACGCGCGGCTGGCCGAGACCGGCACCGTCGAGGCGACCGCCGCGGCTGTCAACGCCTTTCCGGTGGACCGGCTCGTCACCGTGCTCGTCGGGGACGCCGCGCGGATCAAGGAGCCGGTGACGGCTCTCGGTATCGGTGAAGTGACTGTGATCGCGGGCTGATCCGGCGCTGATCCGGGGCCGCTCTTCGGCCTGTCCGGTGCATCAGGAGACTCCGGCGATGGCCTGTCGCCGGAGTCTCCTGGCATACACCCCATATGCACCATTTGGCGTGCTGGTTCCGTGTCTGCCCTGTGGTGTGCGCTACAAAACGCCCTGCCCGTTTGGTGATCGAATGATGATCCGCCTAGCGTCGGTCCGGCTGTCCGCCAGTACCCCGCCGCAGCCGCGGCACCGGGCAGCCATCGCCGAGTCCCCGTCAGGCGCGAGCCCGGGGAGCCGGGGACCCACACGCAGTCCCCGGGGTGAATCGGACGCCTTCGCGCTCACCCGCGCGAAAGGGGCCCGTAGGAGACCTTCCTGCTCCGAACCCGTCAGCTGACCCGGTAGGCGAGAAGGAAGGAAAGGACCAGCCACTTCATGGCGTTCACCCGTGTCACCGGTAAACACCGCGCCCGCCGCCGCACGACACGTCGCGGCGCGGGTCTCGCCGGCGCCGCGACACTCACCGCCACCGGTGTCATCGGCGCCCTCGCGTCCCCGGCGCTCGCCGCCGGCGCGGACGCTCCGGGCGCTGTCCGGCACACCGGGCTGGGCCAGGCCTTCGCCATGAGCGACACCCTCGCCGACCGGATCGACGCGCAGGCCGACGCCCAGCGCCACGCGGCCGAGCGGGCCGCGAAGGCGGCGGCGCGGCGCGAGGCGCAGGCCCGCGCCCGGGAGCTCCGCGCCGCCGGGGAACGCGCCGCCCGCGCCGCCGAGCGCGAACGCCTCGGCTCCTTCCGGCTCCCCGTCGCCGGCTCGTACGTCACCACCGGCTACCGGTCCGGCGGCTCGTTCTGGTCCTCCGGCAGCCACTCGGGCGTCGACTTCCGGGCCGCGTCCGGCAGTTCGGTCGTCGCTGTCGGCGCGGGCACCGTCGTCGAGGCCGGCTGGGGCGGCTCGTACGGCAACAACATCGTTCTGCGGATGGACGACGGCACGTACACGCAGTACGGCCACCTCTCCTCCATCAGCGTCTTCGTCGGCCGGTCCGTCACCCCGGGCCTGCCGATCGGGCTGTCCGGCGCGACCGGCAACGCCACCGGTCCGCACCTCCACTTCGAGGCCAGGACGGGCCAGGAGTACGGCTCCGACATCGACCCCGTCGCGTATCTGCGCGCCCACGGAGTGCGCGTCTGACCGTTCGGACCTCGGAAGGCCCCGGTTCCCCGCCGGGGCCTTCCGTGTGCGCCGCGCTGGCCAAAAGATATCCATCGATTCCGGGCACCCATCGGAAATTCGCGTTGATTGCAATAGAGTCACGGATCAGGTGGCCATCGGCAGTGTTTCGCGCGGATTAAGGCGGAGGTTCGGACATGCGCATTCCCGCGCACTCGGTTTGCACGGCGGTCCGTGACGACATCGTCTCCGGCGTATTCGAACGGGGTAGCCGGCTCACCGAGGAGCAACTGGCGCGGCGCTACGGCGTCTCCCGCGTCCCGGTCCGCGAAGCGCTGCGCACCCTGGAGGCGGAGGGCTTCGTGACCACCCGCCGCCATGTCGGCGCGTGCGTGGCCGAGCCCACCGAGCAGGAGGCGGCCGACCTCCTCGACGTGCGTCTGCTGCTGGAGCCGCTGGGCGCGGCCCGCGCGGCCCAGCGCCGTACGGAAGCCCATCTGAAGGTGCTCCGCGGCCTGGTCAGGCTGGGGCAGGAGCGGGCCCGCCGGGGGCAGGGCGAGGACCTGCGCTCGCTCGGCGCCTGGTTCCACGAGACGCTCGCCCAGGCGTCCGGCAGCCCCGCGCTCACCGCCCCGCTCACCCAGCTGCGACACAAGATCGCCTGGATGTACACCGTGGAACAGCCCGCCCACCCCGTGGAGTCCTGGGCGGAGCACGGCGCGATCGTGGACGCGGTGGCACGGGGCGACGCGGAGCGCGCGCGGGCGCTCACGGCGCTGCACGCGGAGCGCACCGTGGCCGTGCACCGGTTGCGGCGGGCGGAGCGCGGCCGGGAAAAGGCGAAGGTTCCGCAACGTGCCGTAAACACCGCGAGTGCCCGCTCTTAACAATCGCGCCGTATACAAAGAAGAGAAATGAGCGGGACTTGTTTTGTGCTGCCCGCACATGGCGTGAAGCCTGTCGATCGAAAAGGAGTTCCCGGTGCGCTGAATTCAGCGCACCGGGAACTCCTTTTCTGGAATTCTGCGTACGAACCGGGTCAGACGGTCTCGGGAAGCTCGTCGAGCCCCTCGGCGACCAGCTTCGCCAGCCGGTCCAGGGCGGCCTCGGCGCCGTCCGCCTCGGAAGCCAGCACGACCTCCTCGCCGCCCTGTGCGCCCAGGCCGAGCACCGCGAGCATGGAGGCGGCGTTCACCGGATTGCCCTCGGCCTTGGCGATCGTCACGGGGACGCCGGTGGCCGTGGTGGCACGGACGAAGATGGAGGCGGGGCGGGCGTGCAGGCCCTCGGCCCAACCGACATTGACGCGACGCTCTGCCATGGTGTTGCCCTTCAAGTCTTCAAAGATGTTGTCTAGACCAGTGTGCCACGTGTCCCGGCGCATCCTCCGTCGTGGCTCCTCCGTGCGCCGTAGGCTTTGGTCATGGAGACGCCGTCGGACCATGCCTACCCCTCTCACTGGGAAGCAGACGTGGTGCTGCGGGACGGAGGCACCGCCCGGATCCGGCCCATCACCACCGACGACGCGGAGCGGCTGGTCAGCTTCTACGAACAGGTCTCCGACGAATCCAAGTACTACCGTTTCTTCGCCCCCTACCCCCGGCTCTCCGACAAGGACGTGCACCGCTTCACCCACCACGACTACGTGGACCGGGTGGGGCTCGCGGTGACGGTGGGCGGCGAGTTCATCGCGACCGTCCGCTACGACCGCATCGACGAGCGGGGCATGCCGGCCTCCGCGCCGGCCGACGAGGCCGAGGTCGCGTTCCTCGTCCAGGACGCCCACCAGGGCCGCGGCGTCGCCTCCGCCCTCCTCGAACACATCGCCGCCGTCGCCCGCGAGCGGGGCATCCGGCGCTTCGCCGCCGAGGTGCTGCCCGCCAACAACAAGATGATCAAGGTGTTCCGGGACGCCGGCTACACCCAGAAGCGCAGCTTCGAGGACGGCTCCGTCCACCTCACCCTGGACCTCGAACCCACCGTCGAATCCCTCGCCGTGCAGCGCGGCCGCGAGCAGCGCGCCGAAGCACGCTCCGTGCAGCGGCTCCTCACCCCGCGCTCGGTCGCCGTCGTCGGCACCGGCCGTGCGCCCGGCGGAGTCGGCCGCACCGTCCTCGCCAACCTGCGCGCCGGAGGCTTCACCGGCCTGATGTACGCGGTGAACCACGCCTTCGCCCCGGACCTCCGCGAGATCGACGGCGTTCCCGCCTTCCGGTCCGTCGCGGAGATCGGCGTCCCCATCGACCTCGCCGTCCTCGCCATCCCGGCGGAGCGGGTGCCGGAAGCGGTCGCCGAGTGCGGCGAACACGGCGTCCAGGGCCTGGTGGTCGTCTCGGCCGGGTACGCGGAGACCGGCGCCGAAGGGCGGGAGCGCCAGCGGGAACTGGTCCGCCAGGCCCGCTCGTACGGCATGCGCATCATCGGACCCAACGCCTTCGGGCTCATCAACACCGCCGACGCCGTCCGGCTGAACGCCTCCCTCGCCCCCGCACCGCCAGGACAGGGCCGTATCGGCCTCTTCACCCAGTCGGGCGCGATCGGCATCGCCCTGCTCTCCGGACTCCACCGGCGCGGCGCGGGCCTCTCGTCCTTCATCTCGGCGGGCAACCGCGCGGACGTCTCCGGGAACGACTTCCTCCAGTACTGGTACGACGACCCGGACACCGACGTCGTGCTCCTCTACCTCGAATCGATCGGCAACCCGAGGAAGTTCACCCGGCTCGCCCGGCGCACGGCGGCGGTCAAACCGGTCGTCGTCGTCAAGGGCGCGCGCCACAGCGGCAGCGCGCCGCCCGGCCACGCGGTCCCGGTCAGCCGCATCCCGGACGCGACCGTCTCGGCGCTCCTGCGGCAGGCGGGCGTCATCCGCGTCGACACGGTCACCGAACTGGTCGACGCGGGCGTGCTGCTCGCGTCCCAGCCCCTGCCGGCCGGCCCCCGCGTCGCGATCCTCGGCAACTCCGAGTCCCTCGGCCTCCTCACGTACGACGCCTGCCTCGCCGAGGGCCTCGACCCGCTCCGGCCCCGCGACCTCACGACCTCGGCGACCCCCGCCGACTTCCACGCCGCCCTCGCGGCCGCCCTGTCGGACCCGGCAGCCGACGCGGTGGTGGTGACCGCCATCCCCCGGGTCGGCGAGACCGGCACGTCCGACCCCGCGGGCGACACCCTGGCCGCGGCCCTGCGCGGCGCGGCGGCCTCCGGACCGGCCAAACCGGTCATGGTGGTCCACGTCGAGATCGGCGGCCTGGCGGAGGCACTGGCGGTGGTGGAGAACACCGCCGCCGGCGCCGGATCAGGCGATGACCACGCGTCCGCCGGTGCGGGCCCGGGGCCCGGTGATGCCGGGACCCCGCGCCCGGGCGATCCCGGCACCCTCGGGTGGATTCCCGCCTACCCCGCCGCCGAGCGGGCCGTCCGGGCGCTCGCCGAGGCCGTCACGTACGCACGGTGGCGGCGGCAGGCGGCCGAGCCCGGCAGAGGGCCCACGCACACCGAGTACGCCGAATACCCCGAGCACCCCGAGGACGACGACATCGACGAGGCGGGCGCCGCCAAGCTGATCGACGGACTGCTCGGCGCGGCGCCCGAACCGCGCAGCGTGCCCCTCGCCCCCACCGACGCACACGCGCTCCTCGCCCGCTACGGCATCTCGGTACGCCCGACCCTGCCCGCCCCCGGACCCGACGAGGCCGCCGTCGCGGCGGCCTCACTCGGATATCCCGTCGCGCTCAAGACGACCGCGCCCCACCTCCGGCACCGCGCCGACCTCGGCGGCGTACGCCTCGATCTCGCCGACGAGGCGCAACTGCGCCTCGCGTACCGCGAGCTGACCGAAAATCTCGGTGCCCCCGCCGAGCTGCGGCCCGTCGTCCAGGCCATGGCGCCGCGCGGGGTGGACACCGTCGTACGGGCGGCCCTCGACGCCGGAGCCGGAGCCGTCCTCTCCTTCGGGCTCGCGGGCGCCGCCTCCGAGCTGCTCGGTGACCTCGCCCACCGGCTCGTCCCCGCCACCGACCGCGACGCCGCCGAGCTGATCCGGTCGATCCGGGCGGCCCCCCTCCTCTTCGGCTGGCGCGGCTCCGCGACCGTCGACACCCCCGCCCTGGAGGACCTGCTGCTGCGGGTGTCCCGGCTGGTCGACAACCATCCCGAGATCGTCTCGGTCGACCTGGAGCCCGTGGTCGTCGCCACCCGCGGTCTCTCCGTCCTCGGCGCGAGCGTCCGCCTCGCGCCGCCCCCCGCCCGCGACGATCTCGGACCGCGCCGCCTCCCCAGTTACTGAGCCGGTGGGTACCCCACGGAGCGTCCTCGGCAGCCATCCGGCCACCGTAGGATGGAGCCCATGGCGAAGAGCGGTACGACGACCCAGGGGCTGCGCACGGCGATCGAGCGCAGCGGCTACTACCCGGCTCTCGTGGCCGAAGCGGTGGAAGCCGCTGTCGGTGGCGAGCAGATCGCGTCGTACCTGGTGCACCAGGAAACAACCTTCGACGCCAACGAGGTCCGCCGGCACGTCACCGTCCTCGTTCTGACGGCCCACCGCTTCATCGTCAGTCACACCGACGAGCAGGCCGCCGACTCCAGCTCCCCGACCCCGTACGCGACGACCTCCACCGAGTCGGTCAAGCTCGACCGGATCTCCTCGGTCGTGCTCAGCCGCGTCGTCGCCAACCCGGAGTCGTACACCCCCGGGACCCTGCCGCGTGAGGTCGTCCTCACCATCGGCTGGGGCGCCGTCTCCCGGATCGATCTGGAGCCCGCCGCCTGCGGCGATCCCAACTGTGAGGCGGACCACGGCTACACCGGCAGCTCGACGGCCGACGATCTGAGCCTGCGGGTCAGCGAGGCCGGTGACGGCCCGGACGCCGTCCGTCAGACGCTCGCGTTCGCCCAGGCCCTCTCCGAAGCGACCGCGGCCACCGCGGCGACCGGCCGCTGATGGCCGCCGAACCGCTCTGGCCGGACCCCGTCCCGCTCGCCCTCGACACCGCGCCGCTGCCCGAGTACGGCAGCGGTTCGCTCGCCGACCTGCTGCCCACCCTCGCGGCCGGCCAGGGCGTACCGGATCTGACCCCGGCCATCGCGGAGCTGACCCCCGCCGACCGGAACTGCGTCTTCCTGATCGACGGCCTCGGCTGGGAACAGATCAAGGCCCACCCGGACGAAGCGCCGTACCTGACCTCGCTGCTCGGCACCTCGCGCGGCAACACCGGCCGCCCGCTGACCGCCGGCTTCCCCGCCACCACCGCGACCTCCCTCGCCTCGGTCGGTACGGGGCTGCCGCCCTCGGCGCACGGCCTGCCCGGCTACACCGTCCGCGACCCCGCGACCGGCGCGCTGATGAACCAGCTCCGCTGGAAGCCCTGGACCGACCCGCACGTCTGGCAGCCGTACCCCACGGTCTTCCAGCTCGCCGACGCGGCGGGCGTCCACACGGCCCAGGTGTCCGCCCCGACCTTCCAGCACACCCCGCTCACCAAGGTCGCGCTCAGCGGCGGCACGTTCCACGGCCGGCTCACCGGCGAGGACCGGATGGACCTGGCCGCCCGGCAACTCGGCGCGGGCGACCGGTCGCTGGTCTACACGTACTACAGCGAGGTCGACGGCAAGGGCCACCGCTTCGGCGTCGACTCCGACGCCTGGCGCGGCCAGCTCATGTACGTCGACCGGCTCGTGCAGCGTCTCGCCGAACAGCTCCCGCCCCGCTCCGCGCTCTATGTGACCGCCGACCACGGCATGATCGACATCCCGTTCGACGAGGAGTCGCGCATCGACTTCGACGAGGACTGGGAGCTGCGCGCGGGTGTCGCCCTGCTCGGCGGCGAGGGCCGGGCCCGTCATGTCTACGCCGTACCGGGTGCGCGGACCGACGTCCTCACCGTCTGGCGTGAGGTGCTCGGCGAGCGCTTCTGGGTGGCGAGCCGGGACGAGGCGATCGCGGCCGGCTGGTTCGGTCCACCCGGGACGATGGACGAGCGGGTGTACGGACGGATCGGCGACGTCGTCGCCGCCGCCCACGACGACGTGGTGATCACCGCCTCCGTCCAGGAGCCGCACGAGTCGGCGATGGTCGGGATGCACGGCTCGATGACCCCCGTCGAGCAGCTCGTCCCGCTGCTCGAAGTACGCTCGTAGGTCCCGAGCGACCCTGAGGCCCGACCGTTCTCCGTACCCGGCGCGGCAGCGCCATGACACCGCGCAGCCACGACGCCGCACAGCCACGACTCGAAAGGCCGTCACCCCCTCATGCCAGAGCTGGTGTTCTTCTCCGGAACGATGGACTGCGGAAAGAGCACCCTCGCTCTGCAGATCGAGCACAACCGCTCCGCGCGCGGACTCCAGGGCATGATCTTCACCCGTGACGACCGGGCCGGCAAGGGCAAGCTCTCCTCCCGCCTCGGCCTGGTCACCGACGCCGTCGAGGCCGCCGGGGACTTCGACTTCTACGCGTATCTCGTCGACCGGCTCTCCCAGGGCGGCCGCTGCGACTACGTCATCGCCGACGAGGCGCAGTTCCTCGCCCCGGGCCAGGTCGACCAGCTCGCCCGGGTCGTGGACGACCTGGACCTGGACGTCTTCGCCTTCGGTATCACCACGGACTTCCGCTCCAAGCTCTTCCCCGGTTCCCAGCGCCTGGTGGAGCTGGCCGACCGGGTCGAGGTCCTCCAGGTCGAGGCGCTCTGCTGGTGCGGTGCCCGGGCCACGCACAACGCCCGGACGGTCGGCGGCGCCATGGTGGTCGAGGGCGCGCAGGTCGTGGTCGGGGACGTACACCACTCCGGGGACGAGATCGGTTACGAGGTGCTGTGCCGGCGCCATCACCGGCGGCGTATGACGGCCGCCTCCGCCCGTGCGGCCGTGCTGTCGCCGGACGTGCTCCCCGTCGAGGTCGGTGACCGTGCGGGAGCCGGTGACCGTGCCGGGGTCAGTGAGCGGCCGACCGTACGACCGTGAAGACCGCGCCCTCCGGGTCCGCGACCACGGCCAGCCGGCCGTGCGGGCTCTCCCGGGGCAGCTGGACCACCTGCCCGCCCAGCTCGGTCACCTGCCGCGCGGCCGCGTCCGTGTCGTCCACCTCGAAGTACGTCATCCAGTGCGGCCCCCGGTCGCGGGGCAGCGCCCCGCCCACCCCGTGCAGGGCGGCGACCGGGCGGCCCGCCAGGCTCAGGGTCAGGAAGTCGAACTCGGCGGGGTCGACCGCTTCCTCCATGGCATAGCCGAACAGCGACTCGTAGAACTTGCTCACGTAGGACGTCTCGCGCGTGATCAGCTCGTTCCAGACCGGCGTGCCATGGGCTCCGGCCACCGCCGTGCCGGTGTGCGCCTCGGCCTGCCAGATCCCGAAGACCGCGCCCGTCGGGTCCGAGGCTATGGCCATCCGGCCGGCCTCCGCCGCGTCCAGCGGTCCGACGCCGACCGTGCCGCCACGGCTCCTGATCGTCTCCGCGGTCGCGTCCGCGTCGTCCGACGCCAGATAGGTCATCCATGCGATCGGCAGATCCCGGTCGGGGGGCAGCTGGCCGATGCCCGCGATCTCCTTGCCGTCGAGCAGACCGCGGACGTACGGCCCGAGCTGCTGCGGTCCGGGCTGGAACTCCCAGCCGAACAGGGCTCCGTAGAACTCCTGGGTCGCGCCAAGGCCGTGCACCATCAGACTCACCCAGCAGGGCGTGCCGGGCGTGCGCCGGATCGCTGCCTCGGTCATCGTCACTTCTCCTCGGACCATTCGTGGTGGTCGTGCGGGACGGGGAGCCCGGTCGTACGGGTGACGGCCGTGCGCCCGAGCAGATGCTCGCACCCGGTGGCGGGCGACACGCCCCGGACAGGCCGCTTTTGGCGGGATCCGGATTCGGTGTTTACCGCCTGTTTCCGCGCGGAGCCGGCGTGGCTACGGGCGGGGCGTGCCGTACGCGAAGATGACGTCCATGACAGCCATCATCACAGCGGCCGAACTCGCGGGCGAGTCGGCCGGGACACGTCCGCCCGTGCTGCTCGACGTCCGCTGGCAGCTGGGCGGACCGCCGGGACGCCCGGACTACGCGGCCGGGCATCTGCCGGGCGCCGTCTACGTCGATCTCGATACCGAACTGGCGGGTCCGCCCGGCGCGGGCGGCCGGCACCCGCTGCCCGACGTGGCGGCCTTCGGCGCCGTGATGCGCCGCGCCGGGGTCTCCCGGGGGACACCGGTGGTGGTGTACGACGGCGGACAGGGCTGGGCCGCGGCCCGCGCCTGGTGGCTGCTGCGCTGGACGGGTCATCCGGACGTGCGGGTCCTGGACGGCGGTCTCGCCGGCTGGACCGGACCGCTCTCCGGCGAGATCCCGGCCCCCGTGGCGGGCGATTTCCGTCCGGTCCCGGGCGCGCTCCCCTTGCTGGACGCGGACGGTGCGGCGGCCCTGGCCCGGGACGGACTGCTGCTGGACGCCCGTGCGGCGGAGCGTTATCGGGGCGATGTCGAGCCGATCGACCGGATCGGGGGGCACATTCCCGGTGCGGTCTCGGCCCCCACCACGGAAAACATGGCCGAAAACGGTGCCTTTCTCCCGGCCCCCGCTCTCGCGGCCCGCTTCGGGGCGCTGGGCGCCACCGGCACCGAGGTGGGCGTCTACTGCGGCTCGGGGGTCTCCGGCGCCCATGAGGTGCTGGCCCTGGAGATCGCGGGCATCCCGGCGGCGCTGTACGCGGGCTCCTGGTCCGAGTGGTCCGCCGACGAGAACCGCCCGGTCGCCAAGGGTCCGGATCCCCGGTGAGGACACCTGAGGTAGACGCGTGAAGGGCCCGTGCGCACCTGGCGCACGGGCCCTTCCGCTCCGCCCCCGCAGGTCAGTTGGTGTCCTGCCGGTCAATCCTGTTTCTTGCGGCGCGTACCGAACACGATCTCGTCCCAGCTCGGCACCGCCGCCCGCCGGCCCGGACGCACCCCGTCGGCCTCGGCCTGGCGGTCCGTGGTGCCGGTGAGCCGGTCGCGGTGGCCCGCCACCGAGCGGGGCATCAGGACATCCGCGTACGCGGAACCAGCGCCCGCCGAGGCGGCCGGAGCGATCGGCTCCTCCGCGTCCGGCTCCTCCTCCGCGTCGCTGACCTGCGGCTCCGGTGGTGCGGGCACCACCATGTCGCCCCGGAAGCTCGGTACCGCCTCCAGCAGGCTGGTCAGGGAGTCCCGCTCGCTGTTCTCGTCCGGCTCCGGCGCGGCGGGCCGCTCCATGGGCCGGTCGAGAGAACGGTCCAGCGGCCGGTCGCGCGGCAGCCGCGCGATCCTCGGGACGAACGGGAAGCTCGGCTCGTGCGAGGCGACCGTGTCGTCGGTGTCGCCGATCAGCGCGCGGGCCTCGTCGTCGACGGCCTGGACAAGCCGCCGCGGCGGGTCGTACGTCCAGCTCGCCGAGTGCGGCTCACCGGCGACCAGGTAGACGAGCAGCACCTCCCAGGTGCCGTCGTCACGCCGCCAGGAGTCCCACTGCACGGTCTCCTTCTCGGCGCCGCGCAGCGTCAGCCGTTCCTGGACCGCCTCGCCGAGCTGGGGTCCGGCGTTCTCCCCGGGGCGGCGTACGGCGGTCTTCCTGGCCCGCTCGGCCATGAAGGCGCGCTCCGCGAGCACCGGCCCCTCGAAGCGGCGGACCCGGTCGACGGGGATTCCGGCGAACTGGGCGACCTCTTCGGCGGAGGCGCCTGCCCTTATCCGCGCCTGGATGTCACGCGGTCTGAGGTGGCTCTCCACCTCGATCTCGATCTGGCCGAGGCGGGCGCGGTCGTTGCGCACGGCGGCGCGCAGCCGCTCGTCGATCGGAAGCGTGTATTCCGTACTGTCCGCAGCTTTGAGCACCAGTCGTGTGCCGTCGTTGGAGACGGCCACGACACGCAGTTCGGGCATGGGGACCTCCCGGGTGGTGCCTGCCGACGTCACGTGCGTCGCTGCTTCCGCTAGTCGAGTGTGGCCTGCCCGGGTGCAGCCTGCCACAACCTTGCCGTGCCGCCCGGCGTGTCGGGCGTGAGCCCTGGATCGCCGTTATGGCACGGTTACCTGTTTGCGACGGAGAGTGACGAACCTGGTCACTCCGTGCTGCGGGCGCCCGTACGGTGCCGCGGCTCCGCCGGATCGAGTGCCACGTTCGGCCCCCTCTCCGTAGGTCCCGGACACCCCGTCAGGGAGTCCGGCCCCAGGGCTCGCCACAGTACTCCATTCGGGCCATGTGGGTGGACCGGCGCGCCGCCCAAGTTCTCCCTGGGCAGGGGAGTTGGTATCCGCGGAGGGTTCTGGACGGGTGTCGTGCTTCACAGAATCCACAAAATCGGAACTATCGGCTTCGCTCGGCGGTCCCTCTCTGTGCAGGGTGGGACAGATGGGTAAGCAGGGGCCGGAGATGGATCAGAAGCGTGACAGCGGTACGGAACAGGAAGAAAGCGGGGCGAAGGGGCGGGGGAAGGGACCGGGGCAGCGGCTCGAACTGAGCGTGCCGCAGGTGGCGGGCAGCGCGCTCGCGGCCGTCACGGCGGCGGTGCTCGCCTCCCAGCTCGGGGTGTACGGCACGATCATCGGTGCGGGCGTGGTCAGCGTGGTCGCCACCGCCGGCGGGTCGGTCTTCCAGCACCTGTTCCGGCGTACCGGCGAGCAGCTGCGTGAGGTCACGGTCCAGTCGAGGCCGGCCGGCTCCCCGGCGTCGTCCCATCAGGTACCTGCTCACCGGCCGACCGCCCTCCGGCCGACGGCCGTACGGGAGGGTCCTGCGGACGGGCCCCCGGAGGGGGAGTTCGGCGAGGCCACCACGCACGGCACCCGGATGCGGGGCTGGAAGCGCCCGGTGCTCGCGGCGGGCGTCGTCTTCGGCGTGACGATGATCGGCATCACCGGATTCGAACTGATCTCTGGTCAGGATCTCAGTGGCGGCAAGGGCACGACCGTCGGCTCCGTCGTACGCGGCGGCGACCGCTCCGCGTCTCCCGGCGGGCCCGCGGGTACCCCGGACCCCGGCGGTGAGCAGGGCGGAACGCCGGAGAGCGGGACGCCGGCCGGCGGCGGTGGCGCCGGCGTCACGGACCCGAGCTCCTCGCCCGACGCCGGACCGGGCGCGGGCCCGGGCGGTGCCGGTCCGTCGCACGTCCCCTCCCCGGCCCCCTCGCACTCCGAAGGCGGCCAGGCCCCGTCGGCGCCCGGTCCGGCGCCCTCCCCGTCGACCGGGACCGGCGATCCGGGGACAGGCTCCGCGGACGGCGGCGTCAGCGGCGTCGGTGGTGCCGAGGCCGGCGCGGCCGGTCAGGGAACCGGGCCCGTCGCACCGGGGCGGTGAGCCGGTCGTCCGTGGGGCGGGTATCCGTGGGTGATCCATCGGCGGTCAGTCCCCGAGGACCCGCCGCAGATAGTCGTTGCCGAACAGCCGGTCCGGGTCGAGCCGGTCCCGTACCGCCGTGAACGCGCCGAACCGCGGGTACACCCCGGACAGATACGCCGCGTCCCGGGTGTGGATCTTGCCCCAGTGCGGCCGGCCGCCGTGCGCGGTCATGATCCGCTCCACCGCCGTGAAGTACGCGCGGTGCGGCGTTCCCCGGTAGAGATGCACCGCGATGTACGCGCTGTCCCGGCCCGAGGCGGTCGAGAGCGCGATGTCGTCGGCGGGGGCCGTCCGTATCTCCACCGGAAAACTCACCCGGAGCGGTGAGCGATCGACCATCGCCTTGACCTCGCGCAGCGCCCCGACGGCGGCCTCCCGTTCCAGCGCGTACTCCATCTCCACGAAGCGCACCCGGCGCGGGGACGTGAAGACCTTGTAGGCGATGTCCGTGTACGTACGGCCGGCGAGGGCGCGGCTGGAGACCCTGGCGACGGCGGGGATGGTCGCGGGAACGGCCCGGCCGAGTGAACAGGCCACCTGGAAAACGCCGTTGGAGAGGAGTTCGTCGTCGATCCAGCCACGGAGCCGACCCGGCGGGGCCACCGGCCCCGTGCTGCGGTTGTTGCGCTTGGTGGTGCAGTTGCCGGTGTGCGGGAACCAGTAAAATTCGAAGTGCTCGTTCTCCGCGACGTGTTCGTCGAACTCGGCCGTCACCCGGTCGAAGGCCATCGGCTCCTCACAGGCCGTCAGCAGGAACAGCGGCTCCACGGCGAAGGTGACCGTGGTGATCACACCCAGCGCGCCGAGCCCGATCCGGGCGGCGGCGAAGACCTCCGGATTCTCCCCGGCCGAGCAGCGCAGCAGCGACCCGTCCGCCGTGACGAGTTCCAGGGCGCGGATCTGGGCGGCGATCGAGGCCGAGTCGCGGCCGGTGCCGTGGGTGCCGGTGGAGACCGCCCCGGCGACGGTCTGCTCCATGATGTCGCCCATGTTGGTGAGCGACAGGCCCGCCCCGGCGAGCGCCGCGTTCAGCCGTTTCAGCGGGGTACCGGCCGCCACGGTGACGGTTCTGGCGGCCCGGTCGATCTCCCGGATGCCGGTGAGCCGGTCGGGCCGTATCAGCACACCGTCCGTGGCGGCGGTGGCGGTGAAGGAGTGGCCCGTACCGACGGGCTTGACCCTCAGACCGTCCCGCGCCGCCCGGCGAACCGTTTCCGCCACCTCATCGACGGAGGCCGGGAAGGCGACGCGGGCGGGGCGGGCGGACACGTTCCCCGCCCAGTTGCGCCACGCCCGCGGGGTCGCGCTGTGGGTTCTGCTGTTGAGGGTCCTGCTGTTGTGGCTCCTGCTCATCCGCGCCGCGCCCTCCTTGACCGATGACTGGCTGTGCGATGACCGACGGGGCGACGGCCGGCCGGCCGGTGACCGGCCGAGCGGTGACCGGCTCGTCCAGTCGGCGATGTCCCAGGAACGCCACCACGGCCGCGGCCGCGCCCGCCGCGACGGGCACCAGGTACCCCGCCTCGGCGCCGGCCGCGTCGACCACCCAGCCGGCGGCCGACGAGCCGAGCGCCACGCCGACCGCGAGCCCGGTACTGGTCCAGGTCATGCCCTCGGTCAGCTTGGTGCGCGGTACGTGCGCTTCGACGAGGGCCATCGTGGTCACCATCGTCGGTGCGACGGAGAGGCCCGCGACAAAGAGCGCCACGGCCAGGAACGCCAGGTTTCCGGCCAGTAGGAGGGGGATCATACTCACGGACATCCCGAGCACTCCCACCAGCCACCGCCGGGAGGCCGGTCCCGTGAGCCGCAGCAGCCCGAACACCACCCCGGCGACGCCGGATCCCAGCGCGTAGACCGCCAGCACCAGACTCGCCGCTGCCTTGTGACCCAGCTGCTCGGCGAAGGCCACGGTCACCACGTCGACCGAGCCGAATATCGCCCCCGTGGCCACGAACGTCGCCACCAGCACCCGCAGCCCGGGGGAGCGCAGAGCCGACTCCCCGGTGTGCTCCTCACGCGGCCGGGGTACGGGCTCGGTGTCGCGCTGCGCCGTGAGCCAGAGGACGCCGGTGGCCAGGAAGCCGGACGCGAGCAGCGGGCCCGCTTCCGGGAACCAGGTGGTCGAGAGCCCGATGGAGAGAATGGGGCCGAAGATGAAGCACACCTCGTCGACGATCGACTCCCAGGAGTACGCGGTGTGCAACTGGCCTGGTGAGCCCCGGTAGACGGCCGCCCAGCGGGCCCGCACCATGGAGCCCACACTCGGTACGCAGCCCACGCCGGCGGCGAAGAGGAACAGGGTCCAGTCGGGGGCGCCCTGCTGGGCGCAGAGCAGCAGACCGGCCACGGCCGCCAGCGCGATCAGTGTCGCCGGGCGCAGTACGCGCGCCTGGCCGTGCCGGTCGACGAGCCGTGAGATCCGGGGGCCCAGTACGGCGGCCGACATCGCCATGGTCGCGGAGAGCGCTCCCGCCAGCCCGTAGCGGCCGGTGAGTTGGGAGATCATGGTCACGACGCCTATGCCCAGCATGGCGAGCGGCATCCGGCCGATGAGACCGGCCGCGCTGAATTGCCTGGAACCGCGGACTGTGAAGATCGCTTGATAGGTACTGGGCAACGGACGCTCCGATGAACAGTGATTCAGGCCGCAACAGCTTACGTCCGCATATGCCCCCAGCACGCCACGTTTTCCGGCGGAGAGGGGCGGATGGCAGGATCGGACCATGTCCCGAGAGCCTGCGACTTCCCCCTACGACGCCCTGCTGTTGCTGTCCTTCGGCGGCCCGGAAGGCCCTGACGAGGTAGTTCCGTTCCTGGAGAACGTGACCCGCGGCCGGGGCATCCCCAAGGAGCGGCTCAAGGAGGTGGGCAAGCATTACTACCTGTTCGGCGGAGTCAGCCCGATCAACGAACAGAACCGCGCCCTCCTGGACGCGCTCCGCGAGGACTTCGCCGAGCACGGCGTGGAGCTCCCGGTCTACTGGGGCAACCGCAACTGGACGCCGTATCTGACCGACACCCTGCGCGAGATGATCGCCGACGGCCGGCGCCGCATCGCCGTCCTCGCGACCAGCGCGTACGCGTCCTACTCGGGGTGCCGGCAGTACCGCGAGAACCTCGCCGACGCGCTCGCCACCCTGGCCGGCGAAGGGCTGGAGGTGCCGCGCGTGGACAAACTGCGGCACTACTTCAACCACCCCGGCTTCGTGCGTCCCATGGCCGAGAGCGTGCTCGCCTCGCTCGCCGGCCTGCCGCAGGACCTCCGGGCGGGCGCGCATCTCGCCTTCACCACCCACTCCATCCCGGTCGCCGCGGCCGACACCTCGGGCCCGGCCGAGGAGCACGGCGAGGGCGGCGCCTATGTGACCCAGCATCTCGACACCGCCCGGCAGATCGTCGAGGCGGTGCGCGAGCGGACCGGTGTGGAACACCCCTGGCGGCTCGTCTACCAGTCGCGCAGCGGCGCCCCGCACATCCCCTGGCTGGAGCCGGACATCTGCGACCACCTGGAGACGCTGCACGGCGAGGGTGTTCCGGCGGTCGTCATGGTCCCCATCGGTTTCGTCTCCGACCACATGGAGGTCCTGTACGACCTCGACACCGAGGCCACCGCCAAGGCCGCCGAGCTGAATCTGCCGGTCCGCCGCTCGTCGACCGTGGGCGCGGACCCGCGCTTCGCCGCCGCTGTGCGCGACCTCGTGCTGGAGCGCGCCGCCACCGAGCGCGGGCGCGCGCCGGAGCGCTGCGCCCTGGGCGCGCTCGGTCCGAGCCATGACCTCTGCCCGGCCGGCTGCTGTCCGGCCCGTACCCCCAGGCCCGCCGCCGCGGGCGCCGACAGCCCGTACGCCTGAAGGAGCCCAGCGTGACCCACGCCCGGAACGACGACATCCCGAACGACGACATCCCGAATCACGGCACCCCGAATCACGGCACCCCGGCCGACACCGCCCTGACCGCCGAACTGCTCGCCCTCGCGCTGGAGGCCGCGCGGCGGGCCGGCGCGCTGCTGCGCGACGGCCGCCCCGACGATCTGGCCGTCGCCGCCACGAAGTCCAGCCCCATCGACGTCGTCACCGAGATGGACATCGCCGCCGAGAAGCTGATCACCGGCTATCTCGCCGAGCACCGCCCCGACGACGGCTTCCTCGGCGAGGAGGGCGCCAGCACGGCGGGCAGCAGCGGTATCCGCTGGGTCATCGACCCGCTGGACGGCACCGTGAACTACCTCTACGGGCTGCCGACCTGGTCCGTCTCCATCGCGGCCGAGCGGGACGGCGAGCGGATCGTCGGGGTCGTCGAGATCCCGATGCGCCGGGAGACCTTCCGCGCCGTGCTGGGCGGCGGCGCCTTCCTGAACGACCGTCCGGTCCACTGCCGCCCCGCCCCGCCGCTGGAACGGGCTCTGGTGTCGACCGGCTTCAACTACGTCACCACCGTCAAGACCCACCAGGCGCGGATCGCCGCCAGGATGATCCCGCAGGTACGGGACATCCGGCGCGGCGGCTCGGCCGCCGTCGACCTCTGCGATGTCGCGGCCGGCCGGCTGGAGGGCTACTACGAGCGGGGCCTGCACCCCTGGGACCTCGCGGCCGGCGATCTCATCGCCCGCGAGGCCGGCGCGCTCACCGGCGGCCGCCCCGGCACCCGGCCCGACCGGGACCTGACCGTGGCGGCCACCCCGGGCGTCTTCGAGCCTCTCCAGGCGCTGCTGGAGGAGTACGGAGCCTGGCACGACTAGGACGGGGGACCGGGGCCCCGGCAGCCTCAGGGCCCCGCGGAAGGCTCACAGAAGGGCCCCGGCGCCTTCCCCTCGGCGCCGGGGCCCTTCCGTGTCTGCAGTGAATGTCACTGGGTGACTGTGTGTGTCGGTACGGCTCGGTAGGTGCTTGTAGGGTCCCTGGCGGGCGGGTCAGACGCTTGCGGCGCCGACCTCCACACCATGCTCGGCGGCGAGCCGGCGGAGATCCTCCAGCTCTTCCTGCTCGACGTCCGCGAGGAAGTCGTCGCCCGTCTCACGGGCTCGTGTCAGGTCTGTTTCCGTGGCCTTTATGCGCTGGAGAAGCCCTGCGGTGAATGCGTCCATTGCGCCCCCTCGTCGTGGGTCAGTGGCACGGGGGTGTGCCGGCGTCCTGGTCGGTGGCACGGGGGTGTGCCGACGGGGTGGATCACGCGCCACTGTCTTCTGGGGGACAGATGGGGTGTGGCATGCCTCATACAGGGCGTGATCTCGGGTGTGAAGTCGTCTTCCCCAGCCTTTGACTTCGAGAAACCTCAACTTGTCAAAGAAACCGGTCTATTCCCGGATGTGCCAGGTCGTCCCGCATCGTCTTACCGCCGGTTTATGGGCGCTACGGGCAGGATGGAGCCGCACAGCCAGTGCCATCACCCGTACCGCCCTGACCAGGGCGGCACGGCGGACTGCCCTGATCACCGATGACGGGCCCAGAGGAAGGAACAGCGACGTGCGCGTACTCGTCGTCGAGGACGAGCAACTGCTCGCCGATGCGGTGGCCACCGGACTGCGCCGGGAGGCCATGGCCGTCGACGTCGTGTACGACGGTGCGGCCGCGCTGGAGCGCGTCGGCGTCAACGACTACGACGTGGTGGTGCTGGACCGCGACCTGCCCCTGATCCACGGCGACGACGTCTGCCGCAGGATCGTCGAGATGGGGATCCCCACCCGGGTCCTCATGCTCACGGCGTCCGGCGATGTCAGCGACCGGGTCGAGGGCCTCGAACTGGGCGCGGACGACTATCTGCCCAAGCCTTTCGCGTTCAGCGAGCTCACCGCCCGGGTGAGGGCGCTGGGCCGTCGTACGACGGTGCCGCTGCCCCCCGTCCTGGAGCGTTCCGGGATCAAGCTCGACCCGAACCGCCGTGAGGTCTTCCGGGACGGCAAGGAGATTCAGCTGGCCCCCAAGGAGTTCGCGGTGCTGGAGGTCCTGATGCGCAGCGAAGGCGCGGTTGTCTCGGCCGAGCAACTGCTGGAAAAGGCGTGGGACGAGCACACCGACCCGTTCACCAATGTCGTCCGGGTGACCGTGATGACACTGCGCCGCAAACTAGGAGAGCCGCCCGTGATCGTCACGGTGCCCGGCTCCGGTTACCGGATCTGATGCCCGTGGCAACCACCCCGGCGCCCCCAGGGGCGCCCCCGAAACCCACCTGGGACCCGAGGCGGCCGGAACAGGCGCTCCCCTGGGTGCGCCCGACCATCCGGATACGTCTGACGCTGCTGTACGGCGGGATGTTCCTGATCGCCGGCATCCTGCTGCTCTCGATCATCTATCTGCTGGCCGCCCAGGCCCTGCATGTGGGCAGTGAGCTGCCCTTCAAGATCGTGACCGGCAAGGTGAGCAGCGAGGTCTGCAACTTCCCGGACCAGGCGCCGCCCGAGCAGTTCAACGCGGCCATGAACAGCTGCGTCAACCACCAGCGCAAGCAGGCGCTCGACGATCTGCTGACCCGCTCGCTGTTCGCCCTGGTCGGGCTCAGCATCATCGCCTTCGCCTTCGGGTACGCGATGGCGGGCCGGGTCCTGTCGCCGCTGGGCCGGATCACCCGCACCGCGCGCCGCGTGGTCGGTTCCGACCTGTCGCGGCGGATCGAGCTGGACGGTCCCGACGACGAGCTCAAGGAGCTCGCCGACACCTTCGACGAGATGCTGGAGCGGCTGGAGCGGGCCTTCACGGCGCAGCAGCGCTTCGTCGCGAACGCGTCGCACGAGCTGCGTACCCCGCTCGCGATCAATCGCACCCTGCTGGAGGTCCATCTCTCCGATCCGGGAGCGCCCACCGAGCTGCAACAGCTCGGCAAGACCCTGCTGGCCACCAACGAGCGCAGTGAACAGCTCGTGGAGGGTCTGCTGCTGCTGGCCCGCAGCGACAACCAGATCGTGGAGCGCAAGCCGGTCGATCTCGCCGAGGTCGCCACCCGCGCGGTGGACCAGGCCCTCGGTGAGGCGGAGGCGAAGGGCGTGGAGATCCGCGGTGAGCGGGCGCCGGCCGTCGTGCAGGGGAACGGAGTCCTGCTGGAGCGGATCGCCCTGAACCTGGTACAGAACGCCGTCCGGTACAACGTGCCGGAGGGCGGCTGGGTGGAGGTCACCACCGAGACGCAGCCGGGCCAGGCGGTCCTGGTGGTGTCGAACACCGGCCCCGTCGTCCCCGCCTACGAGATCGACAATCTCTTCGAACCGTTCCGCCGGCTGCGCACGGAGCGGACGGGCAGCGACAAGGGCGTGGGGCTCGGTCTGTCGATCGCCCGGTCCGTCGCGCGTGCCCACGGCGGCCGTATCCTCGCCGAGCCGCGCGAGGGTGGCGGTCTCGTGATGCGCGTCACTCTGCCGGTATGAGAGGGCATTGGCGGACGCCGGAGCAGAGATTATTTTGTTCGCTTTGCGCGGAATTTTCGGCACGAGTTTCCGACGGACCTCTGTGTGATCGATCACAGGGTCGAATTCGCGCCGGTCAACTCTCCGTGATCAGGACTTCCTCGGAAAGCCGGTAAAGTCCGGGTTTCCCGGGGCCGGTATTACGGGAAGTACACGGGGTGGCGCCCGTGGAGTACGACCACCGGACCGTGTACGGTCCCCTTCGCCACCCGAAGCCGGACGCTCAGCGAGAGTGCGGTTGGGTGTCGATTGAGTAACAGACCTTGATGTGAGGCAAAATCTCCGCCTCAGGTCGGGCACAAGTCCGGCCTCTCACGCGTTACGTGCGCTGAAGACACCACAGATACCCAGAGGGGGAGAGCGACATGGCAACGGATTACGACACCCCACGCAAGACCGATGACGACGTCGATTCGGACAGCCTTGAAGAGCTGAAGGCCCGTCGGAACGACAAGTCGACGTCGGCCGTAGACGTCGACGAGTTCGAACAGGCGGAGGGCCTGGAACTGCCCGGCGCGGATCTCTCCAACGAGGAGCTGTCCGTCCGGGTCCTGCCCCGGCAGGCCGACGAGTTCACCTGCATGAGCTGCTTCCTGGTGCATCACCGCAGCCAGCTGGCCAGGGAGAAGAACGGCCAGCCCATCTGCCGCGACTGCGACTGAGGTCAGGCCGGCCGTGGCAGGTGACACACCGTCCCGGAAACGGCGCTTCCGGCGGAAGGGTTCACCGGAGGCGCCCGAGGGCGGCACGGGCCCGGCAGAAGGCGTCTCGCCGCCTGCCGAGCACTCCGCCCTCCTGCCCCTTCCCGGCATGAGCGACGACGAGCGGGGCCCGACGGCCTCGCTCGAAGCGCACCAGGACGACCACGACGGCCCCGTGACCGGGGGCCGGCGCCTGGACGCTGTCAAACGGGGTTTTCGCAGGGGAAGCCAGGGCGCCAAAGCGGCGCTGGTCCACATCGCCGACCGGATCATCGAGAACGCTCCTCGGGTCCCGGTCCGCGATCTGGCGACCCTGCGCAAGCAGTTCCCGGGCCTCGGCCCCGAGGAGCTGGCTGACAAGCTGGTCGCGGGCGCCGCGAACAGCAGTTCGACGGTCGGCGCGGGCATCGGCGCTGCCGCGATGATGCCCGTACCGCCCGCGATGCCGGCCGAGCTGGCAGCCGAGATCACGGCCGTCGCGGCCATCGAGCTGAAGCTCATCGCCGAGTTGCACGAGGTCTACGGACTGCGGCCGCCCGGCACGCTCAAGGAGCGCAGCGCCGCCTATCTCATGTCCTGGACGGAGGAGCGCGGGGTCGATGTCACCAGACCGGCGACCATCCCCGTCGCGCTGAGCGGCGGGATGAAGCGCGAGCTGCGGCAGCAGATCATGAAGCGCACCGTCCGCAGCCTGCCGAACCTGGTCCCGTTCATGATCGGAGCGGCCGTCGGCGCGATGATGAACCGGCGGGACACCAAGAGGGTCGCCGACCGCATCCGCGAGGACCTGCGCACCCGCCAGATCCCCTGGGACGCGCTCCCGGAACTGCCCGCGCTGGAGCGGCCGCGGGAGCTTCCGCCCGAGCTCCCCGGAGAGCTGGGGCGTTAGGGCCTGTCGCGAAGTCCCGCCTGGCTCGCGACGCCTGGCACGCACAGTCCTGTCCGGGCGGGGCGCTTCCCGCCCGGCGGGGTCAGCCCGGCGGGGTCAGCCCGTCCGGTCGGATCCGGCGGACAGCGCCGCCGCGAGCGCCCGCGGGTTCCGGGTCGACAGGTAGACGTACGGCGTCGGGTCGTCCGGGTCCGTGATCACCACGCGCAGCGCCGTCGGCACATAGCTGCGCAGCAGCATGAAGGCTCGGGGGTCGGCCTTGTGCAGCCGCCAGGCGCGCGCCTCCTCACTGTCCAGCACCTCGGCCTCACCGAGTGCCGAGACCGGGATCCTGGCGTCACCCGCGACCAGCGAGTCCGCCACCACCCGGATCCGCGCGGAGCCGTACGAACTCACTCCGGCCGCCGCCAGCGCACCCGCGCCGATCACCCCGCCGAGCAGCGGCAGCGGCCCCAGCGGCAGCAGTATCAGGCCCCCCGCCACGGCGATGAGGGCGGCGATCCCCCACCAGGAACGGGGGGCGGTGAGGCGTTCGTCGTAGTGCGTGGCGGCTGGCTCCATGGGGGCAAGCTTGGCATGGTGCGGTCCGCGGGCGACCGCGCGGGTAAGGTCTGCGCCTGTGAGTAATGTGCCATCCCCGGGGACGCCCCCCGGATCCCCCGCAGGGCCCGGGTCCCTGACCCCGCCGGCCGACGCCGTACCGCCGGTGAGGCACCCCGACGCCCCGGCCCCCGGTGAGCTGCTCGGAGCGCACTACGAGCACTGCTTCGGCTGCGGCGAGGCACAGCCGCACGGACTGCGGGTACAGGCGCGCGCCGGTGAGGGCGTGACCATCACCGCCGAATTCACGGTCAAGCCCGCCCATCAGGGCGCTCCCGGTCTCGCGCACGGCGGCGTGCTCGCCACCGCGCTGGACGAGACGCTCGGCTCGCTGAACTGGCTGCTGCGGGTGATCGCGGTGACCGGACGGCTGCAGACCGACTTCGTACGGCCCGTACCGGTCGGTGCGCTGCTGTATCTGGAGGCCGAGGTCACCGCCGTCCACGGGCGGAAGATCTACTGCACCGCCACCGGCCGGCTCGGCGGCCCCGAAGGCCCCGTCGCCGTCCGTGCCGACGCTCTCTTCATCGAGGTCAGGGTCGACCACTTCGTCGACCACGGCCGCCAGGAGGAGATCCGGGCGGCGATGGCCGACCCGGACCAGATCAAGCGCGTCCGCGCCTTCGAGGTGAACCCATGAGCCGACCCCCTGTCGATGTACTGATCCGCCTGATCGACCCGGAGACACCGCTTCCGTCGTACGGACACCCGGGCGACGCCGGCGCCGACCTGGTCACCACGCAGGCCGCGGAGCTCGCTCCCGGTGAGCGGGCCGTCCTGCCCACGGGGGTGTCCATCGCCCTGCCCGACGGGTACGCGGCCTTTGTGCACCCGCGCTCCGGGCTCGCCGCACGCTGCGGTGTCGCTCTGGTGAATGCCCCGGGCACGGTGGATGCCGGGTACCGTGGAGAGATCAAGGTGATCGTGGTCAATCTGGACCCGCGCGAGAGCGTGCGGTTCGAGCGGTTCGACCGGATCGCCCAACTCGTCGTCCAGCAGGTCGAGAAGGTGCGCTTCCACGAGGTGGCGGAGCTTCCCGGGTCCGCGCGGGCCGAGGGGGGTTTCGGGTCCACAGGCGGTCATGCCGCCGTGGGCGGCGTGCAGGGTGGGAATCGATACGCTTCGGTCGTATCCGACCGGGAAGGACAGTGACGTGTTCGGACGTCGCAAGAAGAGTGGTTCCGCAGAGGACGCGGCGGACGCAGCGGGCGAGGCCGAGCAGTTCGTCGACGGCGACGCCGGCAACGACGGCGGCCGTGAGGCCGGGACGACGTCCCGCCGGATGAACCTTCCGCCGGCCCCCAGGCCCGACGGACCCTGGGACCTCTCCGAGGTCTCCAAGCCCGACGAGGGCCGGGTCGACCTGGGCGGCATCTTCGTCCCCGGGGTCGAGGGCATGGAGCTGCGCGTCGAGGTCGCCGGTGACGCGATCGTCGCCGCCACGGTCGTCGTGCGGGACAGCGCCGTACAGCTCCAGGCGTTCGCCGCGCCCAAGAAGGAAGGCATCTGGGGCGAGGTCCGCGAGGAGATCGCCTCGGGCATCACCCAGCAGGGCGGCATCATCGACGAGGTCGAGGGGCCGCTGGGCTGGGAGCTGCGCGCGCAGGTTCCCGTACAGCTGCCGGACGGCACCGGAGGCGTACAGCTCGTGCGCTTCATCGGGGTCGACGGCCCGCGCTGGTTCCTGCGCGGTGTGATCTCCGGACAGGGCGCGGTGCAGCCGCAGGCCGCCGGGCTGCTGGAGCAGATCTTCCGGGACACCGTCGTCGTGCGCGGGGAGGGCCCGATGGCGCCCCGCGACCCGATCGTCCTCAAGCTGCCGGACGACGCGCAGATGGTGGCCGAGGGCGTTCAGCAGGACGAGCAGGAGGGCTCCCGCTTCTCCGGTGGGATGGGACAGCTGCAGCGCGGTCCCGAGATCACCGAGGTGCGCTGACCGTACGCGGCCGACCCGTACGCGGGAGACGCGCGAGCAGAGCTGTGGCCGGTGGGCCGTACCCCGTCAAGGGGTGCGGCCCACCGGCTTTTCCACCGTTCGCCGTTCGCCGTTCGCCGCTCGTCACCCGGCTCCCGGCACGCCGGGCGGCGGAGCGGAGCCGCCCTCCCCGTCCAGGAGGGGAGAAACCGGTCGATGACCGCACCGAACCGCGCCCTCGGCTCCGTCGGCGAACCCGGGCCGATGTCCTGACTCTCGACATCGGCCCGCGCACCGCGCCCGGGAAGCGCCCGGGAGGCCGGTGCGGCCCGGGCCGCATCAGAATCGCGTCAAGACGGACCCCGCCGCCGGTGCCCGCCCCTTTTGTCACCGGCCCCGGCGGTAACTTCGAGACAGCCGCCGCGTCGGACGCGGCGGTCCTTCTGGAAGACAATGGGGCCATGGGACGCGGCAAACTTCGGATCTACCTGGGTGCGGCACCGGGCGTCGGCAAGACCTACGCGATGCTCTCCGAGGCACACCGCCGGGTGGAGCGGGGCACCGACTGCGTCGTCGCCTTCGTCGAACACCACGACCGGCCGCGTACGGAAGTGCTGCTGCACGGGCTGGAGGAGATCGGCCGACGCGAGCTGGAGTACCGCGGCGGCCTCTTCACCGAGATGGACGTGGACGCGGTCCTGGAGCGCCGTCCCGCCGTCGCCCTCGTCGACGAGCTCGCGCACACCAACGTCCCCGGCTCGCGCAACGCCAAGCGCTGGCAGGACGTCGAGGAACTGCTCCAGGCCGGTATCGACGTCGTCAGCACCGTCAACATCCAGCACCTGGAATCACTCGGTGACGTCGTGGAGTCGATAACAGGCGTACGGCAGCGGGAGACCGTCCCCGACGAGGTGGTCCGGCGGGCCGACCAGATCGAGCTGGTGGACATGTCGCCCCAGGCGCTGCGCCGCCGGATGGCGCACGGCAACGTCTACAAGCCCGACAAGGTCGACGCGGCGCTCTCGCACTACTTCCGCCCCGGCAACCTCACGGCCCTGCGCGAGCTCGCGCTGCTCTGGGTCGCCGACCGGGTGGACGAATACCTCCAGCAGTACCGCGGCGAGCACAACATCCGCACCACCTGGCAGGCCCGCGAGCGCATCGTCGTCGGCCTCACCGGCGGCCCCGAGGGACGTACGCTCATCCGCCGCGCGGCCCGCATGGCCGCCAAGGGCTCCGGCGGTGAGATCCTCGCCGTCTACATCGCGCGCAGCGACGGCCTGACCGCCGCCTCGCCGAAGGAGCTCGCGGTCCAGCGCAAGCTGGTCGAGGACCTCGGCGGCACCTTCCACCACGTCATCGGCGACGACATCCCCTCCGCGCTGCTCGAATTCGCGCGGGGCGTCAACGCCACCCAGATCGTGCTGGGCTCCAGCCGCCGCAAGACCTGGCAGTACATCTTCGGGCCCGGCGTCGGCGTCACCGTCGCCCGCGAGTCCACCCCCGACCTGGACGTGCACATCGTCACGCACGGGGAGGTGGCCAAGGGCCGAGGGCTGCCGGTGGCGCGCGGGGCCAGGCTCGGCCGCTCCCGGATCATCTGGGGCTGGCTGGCCGGAGTCGTCGCGCCTGTCCTGCTGTCGCTGCTGCTCACCGCGTTGAACGACACCCTCGGGCTCGCCAACGACGTGCTGCTGTTCCTCTTCCTGAACGTGCTGGCGGCCCTGCTCGGCGGGCTGCGGCCCGCCCTCGCCTCCGCCGCCGTGGGCTCGCTGCTGCTCAACTTCTACTTCACCCCGCCCGACCACACCCTGGACATCCAGGATCCCAAGAACCTCGTCGCCATCGTGATCTTCTTCGCGGTGGCCGTGTCGGTGGCCTCCGTGGTCGATCTGGCCGCGCGCCGGACCCATCAGGCCGCCCGGCTGCGCGCCGAATCCGAGATCCTCTCCTTCCTCGCGGGCAGTGTGCTGCGCGGGGAGACCACCCTGGACGCCCTGCTGGAGCGGGTCCGCGAGACCTTCTCCATGGAGTCCGTCGCCCTCCTCGAACGTAAGAGCGACGTCGATCCCTGGACCCGCGCGGGCAGCGTGGGGCCCCAGCCCGTCGACCGCCCCGAGGCCGCGGACGTGGACATGCCGGTCGGCGACCATATGGCGATGGCGCTCTCCGGCCGGGTCCTGCCCGCCGAGGACCGCCGGGTACTGGCCGCCTTCGCCGCCCAGGCGGCCGTCGTCCTCGACCGCCAGCGCCTCGTCGGCGAGGCCGAGCAGGCCCGTGAGCTGGCCGAGGGCAACCGCATCCGGACCGCCCTGCTCGCGGCCGTCAGCCACGACCTGCGCACCCCGCTGGCCGGCATCAAGGCCGCGGTGACCTCCCTGCGCTCCGACGACGTCGAATGGTCCGAGGAGGACCAGGCCGAACTGCTCGAAGGGATCGAGCACGGCGCCGACCGCCTCGACCATCTGGTGGGCAATCTCCTCGACATGTCCCGGCTCCAGACCGGCACCGTCACCCCGCTGATCCGCGAGATCGACCTCGACGAGGTGGTGCCGATGGCGCTCGGCGGCGTACCGGAGGACAGCGTGGAGCTGGACATCCCCGAATCGCTGCCCATGGTCGCCGTCGACCCCGGCCTGCTGGAGCGCGCGGTCGCCAACATCGTCGAGAACGCCGTCAAGTACAGCCCCGGAGGACGGCGCGTCAACGTCGCGGCCAGCGCGCTCGGCGAGCGGGTCGAGGTACGGGTCGTGGACCGAGGACCCGGCGTCCCCGACGACGCCAAGGAGCGCATCTTCGAGCCCTTCCAGCGCCACGGCGACGCCCCGCGCGGAGCCGGGGTCGGCCTCGGACTCGCCGTCGCGCGCGGTTTCGTGGACGCCATGGGCGGCACCCTCGCCGCCGAGGACACCCCCGGCGGCGGCATGACCATGGTCCTCACCCTCCGGGCGGCGTCCGGACTCGTGTCCGTACGCCCCGAATCCGTACGCCCCGAACTCCGCGCCCGGGTCAGCTCATGACACCTCATGACAGGGCCCGGACAGCAGAAAGGCAGGCCCCCATGACCCGGGTGCTCGTGGTCGACGACGAGCCGCAGATCGTACGCGCCCTCGTGATCAACCTGAAGGCGCGCAAGTACGAGGTGGACGCGGCCGCCGACGGCGCGAGCGCCCTGGAACTGGCGGCGGCCCGGCACCCCGATGTCGTCGTGCTCGACCTCGGGCTGCCCGACATGGACGGCGTCGAGGTGATCAAGAGCCTGCGCGGCTGGACCCGCGTCCCGATCCTGGTGCTCTCCGCCCGCCACACCTCCGACGAGAAGGTCGAGGCACTGGACGCCGGCGCCGACGACTACGTCACCAAACCCTTCGGCATGGACGAACTGCTGGCCCGGCTGCGCGCGGCGGTCCGGCGGGCCGAGCCGGTCGGCGGGGAGGGCGACGACGCGACCGCGGTCGTCGAGACCGGCGGCTTCACCGTCGACCTGGCCGCCAAGAAGGTCCACCGGGAGGGCAGGGACGTACGGCTCACCCCGACCGAGTGGCATCTGCTGGAGGTGCTCGTCCGCAACACGGGCCGGCTGGTCAGCCAGAAGCAGCTCCTGCAGGAGGTCTGGGGGCCCTCGTACGGCACCGAGACCAACTATCTGCGGGTCTACATGGCCCAGCTGCGGCGCAAGCTGGAGGCCGATCCCTCGCACCCCAGACATTTCGTCACCGAGCCGGGCATGGGCTACCGCTTCGAGCGCTGATCCCGCACATCGCTCCGTGCGTTGATCCGGCGCATGGCTCCGTGCGTTGATCCGGCACCCGCCCGCCCCGGTACGCTTCACGTATGAGTGCTGAGAAGCCGTCCGGCCGCTTCCGCCGGATGCTCGACCGGCTGTCCAGCTCCCAGGAGGATCTGGAGTGCGAAGAGCTGCGGGTGGACGCCCAGGCGTCCGGGTGCACGCGGATCTCCGACTGCGACGACCGCCAGATAGTCCGGGTGACTGGTACGTTGCGGACGGTCACGCTGCGTCCTCGGGCCGGCGTGCCCGCGCTGGAGGCGGAGCTGTTCGACGGCACCGCGCCGCTGGACGTGGTGTGGCTGGGCCGGCGCTCCATCACGGGCATAGAACCCGGCCGCAGACTGATCGCCTCCGGCCGGATCTCCTTGAGCCACGGCCGCCGGGTGCTGTTCAATCCCAAATACGAACTCCGACCGCTCGGACAGGAATAGCCGGTGACGTCACCCGACAAGCCCGTCGTCTCGACCGCATCACCCGCCTCGCCGCCCCCCGCCGCCGAGGCGACCCGGGCCCAGCAGGACAGTGAGGCGAAAGCCGTCACCGAGGCGGCCCTTTTCGAGGCGTTCGGCGGCCTGCGCGGCATGGTGGAGACAGTCCTCCCCGGCCTGCTCTTCGTCACGATCTTCACGATCAACAAGGACCTGCACACCTCGGCGATCGCGGCCCTGGCCGTCTCGCTGCTCCTCGTGGTGGTCCGGCTGATCCGCCGGGACACCGTCAAGCACGCCTTCAGCGGGGTCTTCGGGGTCGCCTTCGGTGTCGTCTTCGCGATGATGACGGGCAACGCCAAGGACTTCTATCTGCCCGGCATGGTCTACACGCTGGGGCTCGCGGTCGCCTATCTCGTCACGACGATGGCGGGTGTGCCGCTGATCGGCCTGATCCTCGGCCCGGTCTTCAAGGAGAACCTCTCCTGGCGCACCCGTAACCCCGGCCGCAAGAAGGCGTACGCCAAGTCCAGCTGGGCCTGGGGGCTGATCCTCCTCGCCAAGTGCGCGATCCTCTTCCCGCTCTACTGGTGGGCCGACACCGCGCAGCTCGGGTGGGTGCTGATCGCGCTCAAGATCCCGCCGTTCCTGCTGGCCGTCTATCTGACGTGGGTCTTCCTGGCGAAGGCGCCGCCGCCGATCGACGTCTTCGCCGAGATGGAGGCGGAGGAGCAGGCCGAGAAGGACCGCAAGGCCGCCGCCTCGGCCGCGACCGCCGTCCCCGTCGAGCCGGGGGAGGCCGGGGACCGGCCGGCGCCCCGCCACCGCCGGGAGGCGTGAGGCCTCCCCGTACGGGAAGGCGTGAGGCCTCCCCGTACGGGAAGTACGCGCGGACCTACGAACACGGTTCGTTACGTGGTGGGGCCCGGCACCTCCGAGGTGCCGGGCCCCACCACGTACCGCCCCGGCTGACGCTCAGCCGCTCAGCCCAGCGTGTCCGCGTCCCCGCGGCGCACCGACAGCAGGTCCTCCAGCTGTTCCTCGCGCGCCTGGGCCGCCACGAACAGCAGCTCGTCGCCCGCCTCCAGCGTCTCCTCCGCGTGCGGCGTGAGCACGCGCGTGCCACGGATGATCGTGACCAGCGAGGTGTCCTCGGGCCAGGTCACATCGCCGACCTGCGTACCGGCCACGGCCGACTCGGGCGGCAGCGTCAGCTCGACCAGGTTGGCGTCGCCATGGCTGAAGCGCAGCAGCCGGACGAGATCGCCCACGCTCACCGCCTCCTCGACCAGCGCCGACATCAGACGCGGCGTGGAGACCGCGACATCGACGCCCCAGGACTCGTTGAACAGCCACTCGTTCTTGGGATTGTTGACCCGGGCCACCACGCGCGGAACGCCGTACTCGGTCTTGGCGAGCAGCGAGACGACCAGATTGACCTTGTCGTCACCGGTCGCGGCGATCACGACGTTGCAGCGCTGGAGCGCCGCCTCGTCGAGCGAGGTGATCTCACAGGCGTCGGCCAGCAGCCACTCGGCCCGCGGGACCCGCTCCACCGAGATCGCCGTCGGCGCCTTGTCGACCAGCAGGACCTCGTGCCCGTTCTCCAGCAGCTCGCCCGCGATGGAGCGGCCCACCGCACCCGCCCCGGCAATCGCGACACGCATCAGTTCCCGCCTCCGTCCGGGCCCTCGGCGAATGCCGCCTCGACCTTCTCGATGTCGTCCGTACGCATCATCACGTGGACGAGGTCGCCCTCCTGCAGCACCGTCTGGGACGTCGGCAGTACGGCCTCGCCCAGCCGGGTCAGGAACGCGACGCGGACGCCCGTCTCCTCCTGCAGCGTGCTGATCTTGTGGCCGATCCAGCTCTCCGAGGTGTGCACCTCGGCCAGCTGCACCCCACCGCTCGGGTCCCGCCACAGCGGTTCGGCGCCGGACGGCAGCAGCCGGCGCATCATCTGGTCGGCGGTCCAGCGGACCGTGGCCACGGTCGGGATGCCCAGACGCTGGTAGACCTCGGCACGGCGCGGGTCGTAGATACGGGCCGCGACGTTCTCGACACCGAACATCTCACGGGCCACCCGGGCCGCGATGATGTTGGAGTTGTCGCCGCTGCTGACCGCCGCGAAGGCCCCGGCCTCCTCGATCCCCGCCTCACGGAGGGTGTCCTGGTCGAACCCGACACCGTTGACGCGGCGACCGCCGAATCCCGAACCGAGCCGGCGGAACGCCGTCGGGTCCTGGTCGATGACGGCGACGGTGTGCCCCTTCTGTTCCAGGTTCTGCGCGAGTGCGGCTCCCACGCGGCCGCAGCCCATGATGACGATGTGCACGCCGCTTACCCCGCACTCCTGGTCGCCAAGCTGACCTGCGAAAACACGTGTTCACTCTTCCTTCTCGACGGGCCGGGCACCAAGCGGGACACCGTCTGCGGCCGTCCCCTGGGTCGAGCTTATGCGGCAAGGGTCCTGATGCCGTCATCCCCTCGGGCGTATGGGATCCGTATGACTCCGGGCCGACGGGGGCGGTTGGCCGGGTCGCCCACTGTCCGTAGGCATACGATCCTCTCCGTGTCCAAACTGACCGATGTGCCCAAGCGGATCCTGATCGGAAGGGCGCTGCGCAGCGACAGGCTGGGGGAGACCCTCCTCCCCAAGCGCGTCGCGCTGCCCGTCTTCGCCTCCGACCCGCTGTCCTCGGTCGCGTACGCGCCGGGAGAAGTCCTCCTGGTGCTGTCCATCGCGGGGGTCTCGGCCTACCACTTCAGCCCGTGGATCGCCCTCGCCGTCGTCGTCCTGATGTTCACGGTCGTCGCGTCCTACCGGCAGAACGTGCACGCCTACCCGAGCGGCGGCGGCGACTACGAGGTCGCCACCACCAACCTCGGGCCCAGGGCCGGCCTCACCGTCGCCAGCGCGCTGCTCGTCGACTACATCCTGACCGTGGCCGTGTCGATCTCCTCGGGGGTGGAGAACCTCGGCTCGGCGATCCCGTTCGTCATCGAGAACAAGGTTCTCTGCGCCATCGCGATCATCGTCCTGCTGACGGTGATGAACCTGCGCGGCGTACGGGAGTCGGGCAAGCTCTTCGCGATCCCGACGTACGTCTTCGTCAGCGGGGTCTTCATCATGATCGCCTGGGGCGCGTTCCGCGGACTCGTCCTCGGGGAGACCATGAGAGCCCCGACGGCCGACTTCCACATCAAGGCCGAGCACCAGGGCCTGGCCGGCTTCGCGCTGATCTTCCTGCTGCTGCGGGCGTTCTCCTCCGGCTGCGCCGCGCTGACCGGGGTCGAGGCGATCAGCAACGGTGTCCCCGCCTTCCGCAAGCCGAAGAGCAAGAACGCCGCGACGACGCTCGCCCTGATGGGCGGCCTCGCCGTCGTCATGTTCTGCGGCATCGTCGGCCTCGCGCTGGCCACCAAGGTGCGGATGGCCGAGAACCCGCCCGTCGACCTGATCCACAACGGCGCCCCGGTCGGCTCCGGCTACGTCCAGAACCCGGTGATCTCGCAGGTCGCGGCCGCCGTCTTCGGCTCCGGCACCTTCTTCTTCGTACTCCTCGCCGCGGCCACCGCGCTCGTCCTGTTCCTCGCCGCGAACACCGCGTACAACGGCTTCCCGCTGCTCGGCTCGATCCTCGCCCAGGACCGCTACCTGCCACGCCAGCTGCACACCCGCGGCGACCGGCTGGCCTTCTCCAACGGCATCGTGCTGCTGGCCGGCGCCGCCGCGCTGCTGGTCGGGGTGTACGGCGCGGACTCCACCCGGCTGATCCAGCTCTACATCGTCGGGGTCTTCGTCTCCTTCACACTCAGCCAGACCGGCATGGTCCGGCACTGGAACCGCCACCTGCGGACCGAGAGGAACGTGGCCAAGCGCCGCCACATGATGCGCTCCCGGGCCATCAACGCCTTCGGCGCCTTCTTCACGGGCCTGGTCCTGGTCGTCGTCCTGGCCACCAAGTTCAGCCACGGCGCCTGGGTGGCCCTGCTCGGCATGCTGATCTTCTACGTGACGATGACCGCGATCCGGGGGCACTACGACCGGGTCGCCGAGGAGATCGCCGCGGCGGAAGGCCCGTCCGACGAAAGCCTCCGGCCCTCCCGCGTGCACTCCATCGTGCTCGTCTCCAAACTCCACAAGCCCACCATGCGCGCCCTCGGGTACGCCAAGCTGATGCGCTCCGACACCCTGGAGGCGCTCTCCATCAGCGTCGACCCCGTCGAGACGAAGCAACTGCGGGACGAGTGGGAGGAGCGCGGCATCAACGTGCCGCTGAAGATCCTCGACTCGCCGTACCGCGAGATCACCCGGCCGATCATCGAGTACGTACGCGGCCTGCGCACCGAGAATCCGCGCGACGTGATCAGCGTCTACATCCCCGAATACGTGGTCGGCCGCTGGTACGAGCACCTGCTGCACAACCAGAGCGCCCTGCGGCTCAAGGGGCGGCTGCTCTTCACACCGGGTGTGATGGTGACCTCGGTGCCGTACCAGCTGCGCTCCTCCGAGCTGGCGCGCAAGCGGGCCAGGTACCGCCCCGCCTACAACGCCCCCGGGGCGGTACGGCGCGGCCCCGTCGACGCACGGCCCGCCCGGCCCCAGCCGCCCGTACAGCCACCGCGGCCCAAGGATCCGGGCGCCGGCGACTGAGCGGCACACGAGGTGGCGGCCGGACGGGTGACGCGCACGTAGACTGGTGGGCTGCACCCCGGCCGTACCCTTTGATCTTTTGGAGCCACCCCCTCATGCACACAGAACCGCAGGCTTCACTGATCGGGGAGGAGTACGAGGTCGAGGTCGGGCCCGTCGCACACGGCGGGCACTGCGTCGCCCGTACCGACGGGGGCCGGGTGCTCTTCGTACGGCACGCGCTGCCCGGCGAGAAGGTACGCGTCCGGGTGACCGAGGGCGACGAGGACTCCCGCTACCTCCGCGCCGACGCGATCGAGATCCTCGACGCGTCGAAGGACCGCGTCGAGGCGCCCTGCGCGTTCGCGGGCCCCGGCAAGTGCGGCGGCTGCGACTGGCAGCACGCCAAGCCCGGCGCCCAGCGCCGCCTCAAGGGCGAGGTCATCGCCGAGCAGCTCCAGCGGCTCGCGGGCCTCACGCCCGAGGAGGCCGGCTGGGACGGCACCGTCATCCCCGCCCCCGGCGACAAGCTCCCGGCGGGCGAGGTCCCGGCCTGGCGCACCCGCGTCCAGTACGCGGTCGACGAGAACGGCCGGGCCGGACTGCGCCGCCACCGCTCGCACGACATCGAGCCCGTCGACCACTGCATGATCGCCTCCGAAGGCGTCAGCGAACTGGGCGTGGAGCGCCGCGAGTGGCCGCAGATCGCCACGGTCGAAGCCATCGCCGCGTCGGGCTCCGGCGACCGCCAGGTGGTCCTGACCCCGCGCGCCGGCGGCCGGCTCCCGCTGGTCGAGCTGGACAAGCCGGTCTCCGTCCTGCGGGTGGAGGAGCACGACGGGGGAGTCCACCGCGTGCACGGCCGCGCCTTCGTCCGCGAGCGCGCCGACGGCCGCACGTACCGCGTCGGCATGGGCGGCTTCTGGCAGGTACACCCCACGGCCCCCCAACTGCTGGTCGAGACCGTGATGCAGGGCCTGATGCCGAGGAAGGGCGAGACCGCGCTCGACCTCTACTGCGGAGTCGGCCTGTTCGCCGGGG
Organism: Streptomyces sp. NPDC051569; assembly: GCF_044454085.1. NCBI lineage: Bacteria > Bacillati > Actinomycetota > Actinomycetes > Kitasatosporales > Streptomycetaceae > Streptomyces > Streptomyces sp. NPDC051569. The sequence goes on along the minus strand of NZ_JBITDJ010000016.1, from coordinate 17,368 downwards.
CGATCGCCGAGCGCGTCGGCGAGACCGGCGCGGTGCTGGGCATCGAGTCCGGAAAGCGCGCCGTCGAGGACGCCCGCCACAACCTGCAGGACATGCCCCGTGTCCGCGTCGAACAGGGCAAGGTCGACCAGGTGCTGCCGCGCACCCACATCACCGAGACCGACCTGATCGTCCTGGACCCGCCCCGCGCTGGCGCCGGCAAGCAGGTCGTCAAGCACCTCGCGAGCCTCGGCGCCCGCCGCATCGCGTACGTCGCCTGCGACCCGGCGGCCCTGGCCCGGGACCTGGCGTACTTCCGCGAGGGCGGCTACAAGCCGCGCACGCTGCGGGCCTTCGACCTGTTCCCGATGACGCACCACGTGGAGTGCGTCGCGATCCTGGAGCCTGCCGCAAAGGGCGTCTGACCTGCGGTTTCGCCGAGTGTGCGTTATGTGCGCTGTGGGCGTTACGGGCGATATCTTGACGCATGTTCGACGCACGTGACGCACGCCTGACGCACGTTTGACGCACGTCCTGATGAGGCGTCAGGTAATAATTACTGCAGGTGACGGTGTGTCGAGTACGGCTTGAGGGGGCTCCCTCTTTACCGCCTCTTGGTGAATCCGTGCTCGATATCGCCTGCTTTAAGGCTCAGTAGGAACGGGGTCCGTAAGGGCTCCAGTGGCCGAGGAAAGGCTTGAGGTCGTCGCCGCTGGGCTTGGGTGGGGTGGGCAGCTTCGGCGCTGCGGTGGACTCGGTGAGGTGCTGGAGCCGGGCGTTCGTGAAGGCGAGCCACGCCTCGATCTCTGTTCTTTCCTGTCCGGGTGGCAGCGATGTGGCGTGGTCGCGTACTGCTGTGACGTATTCGGTCAGGCGCTTGGTCTGGTGCCAGGCGTCTGCTTGTTCTTCGAGGTGCTTGACGCGATAGGCGTAGACGTATGCGGTGCGCGCTTCCTCCATGGCGGTTTCCCAGCGCCTCTGCTGGGCTTCCCTGGCCTGCTGGTCTGCAAGGCGTTTGTGTTCTGCGGCTTTGCCGCGGAGGTCGACTTCTTGTGCGATTTCGGCGAGTTGGTCTTCTAGTGGCCGGTCGGGGGCATCGGCCCATTCGCTCGCACGGTGCGGGCTGCCGCCGCGGAGGATGAAGCGCAGGCGGTTTGAGGGGGTGTAGTCGAAGCGGGCGATGCGCATCCATGAGTGCTTCTTGGTGTCGGCGAGTTCCTTGCCGGTGGGGATGTGTTCGCTGCGGTCCTGTTCTTGAAGGACGAGGAATCCGACGCTTTCGCCTTGGGCGGTGATGGTGAAGTGCGGTGGTGCGCTGCGGCGACGATGGGGTGGGGGAGCGCCTTGCGTGGTTCCGAGTGCTGCCTTATGGCCTTGTGACTCGGTGGCGATGATGAGGGCCTGGATGATGCGCAGGGCTCGGCCTTGGATGGAGTTGGTGAGCCCCATGGGCTGCGGCCGTTGTTGGAGGGCGGCCACGAGGGAGTGGGGTTTGGTGAGTCTGGCCGGAACGGGGAGCGGGGTGAGTTCGGCGAGGCGCCAGGCGGGGATGTCGACGAGTCTGATTTCGTAGCCGCGGTGGGTGCGGTAGGCGTAGAGCTCTTGTGTGCGCGGGATCTTGCCGGACTTGCGGGCGGTGTTCACCCGTGATGTCCAATTCACTGCGTGCGGTCCGGTTTCGATGGGCTTGATGAGGCAGCCGTCGTTCGCGGCCAGTTCTTCGAGGAGTTGGTCTGTGTAGTTCGTACGGGCCCTGGGCGCGTTCCTGGGGCGTGGCGGTGCCGGCTCGCGGCTGGGCTGCGCGGGTGGTGCAGCGTTCTGCTCGACGGGGCAGATGCCGCGGTCGGTGAGATGCTGCCGCCCTCTGCCGGTGAGGTTGGCACTCCAATGACCCCGGCGTTTGGTGATTCTGATGAGTCCGCGACTCTGCAGTGCCTGAGCGCTGACCTTGAAAGTGCTGTCCGGCCAGACTCCGTCGGGACACCCCTGGCCCACCCAATCGAGCACGGTCTGCTGCCGCTCGTTGAGGTCCCCGTGCACGTCGTCCTCCCGCGGTTCCCCGGGCATGCTGCCTCAGAGGAAACGCCCCTCGCTTCCGCAGAAATTCCGGGGATCATGAGAGGATCTTCGTTCGAATGAGACGTGCCGCACCGCTGCTTACAGCGACGTGCACACGGTCACAAATCAGGACCAGCCGCAAGAGAACGGTCAGGGATTCGCGGCTGGGCACGGCGCGATCTTTGCTTGTCCAAGTGTGAGGAGCCCGTTCCCAGGCGCTGGATAATTCCGCTTGCGTCCCCGGCTACCCGACTTAGGCCACCAGCTTGCCGAAAAGCTCACGAAGACGGAGAAACGCACCGGACTTGACGGCCGCGCGCATCACCTCGCGAGCAAACCGGTTAGCCTCCGCCGGCGCCATGGCCGCCATCTCTGCCGCCCACTCCTGTCGATAGCGCTCCCGCTCCCCCCGAGGTACAAAGTGGAGCGCAAAGTTGACATAGCGCTGCGCAACTCGAAGGGCCTGAAACTCCGCGGATCGCCGCCGATCGGCCGTGCGTATCGACGCAGTCATGTCGAGCATTCTGCACCTCATGAGCCAGTCGAAGCCCTCGGAGCTGAGCCCAGGAAGGCGAAGACGGTCTAGCTCGTCGCGGGTCTCGGCGGCCGTGGGCTGCCGACCATGGCGCTTCGAGGCGTCATTTAACGCCTCATCGAAGTAGGCGAAGATCAACCGCGCGGACGGGCCTTTGGCGATATCCTTCTTCTCCCTCGCCGCCTGCTCAACGATGCCCACGGCAGTTCCGGGGCGGCCGCGGCCGCGCGGGCTACGGCGCTCACCGTGACCGACCAGGTAATCCCTAGCACCAGGCATGTTCGTCACGCGAGCCCGCCCTCGGGTCGCAGGGTTGCGCTGGCCGACCGCCTGCGACCCTGCGCTTTCGCGAGCGCTAGAGGCACGTCCTGCGCCCCTTTCTCACTCAGCCGGTAATAGCGGCGCGGCGGGCGCCCCTCGGCATGCTTGTCGATGTCTTCCCAGCGACTCTCCAGCCACCCGTACTGCTCCAAGCGGATCAGGATCGGATAGATGGAACCCGGGGCCAGCCCTGCGGCCTCGCTCACTTCCAGCCCATAGTGCTCGTCCGCCGGCCTCGCCATGAACGCCGCAAGAACCGCCCGGGTGGGCATCGTCATCCTCGGTTCACCCATACCGCAACTCTACATAGGTATGCAAAGAAAGACCTACCCCTATGTAGAGATAGACACAGCCCCCTATGAGTAGTAAGACTATGTGGCACGGCCGTTCGGTGCGCCGCCAGGGTGGCTGCGACCCCTGCCGGGATTGGGTAGGTCATGACCGTCTGGTCGATCGTCCTTCTGGTTTGCGCCGTCGGCGTGCTGATTTCACTCATCGTGGGCGGCGTCGCCGCCGCGCTGCCGGACGCCTCCGTGAACCACTGGTCGGACCGGTGCCGCCGAGGGTTCCGGGCGTTTGTCACCACGATGACGCTCTACATCGCGTTCGTGCTGATGGTGGTGGCGGTCCGCGCGGCGCTCGTCTGATCGCAGGAAGTCCCCCTCGGTGTATCCGACAGAGGCTTTTGCGGCCGGGCGAGCTCGGCTACCCCTGCCAGCAGGCCGCTGCTGCGACCGGCGGCGACGTCTCGGCCTTCTTGATGATGTCCGCCAGGACAGGCCGGCCTTGAAGCGGTGCCCGATCCGTTCCTCCAAGGCGGCCAACCGGGCGGCTGGCGCCGGTTGGAGCTGGGCGGCGCGGACGAGCGCCGACCGGGACGCCAACACGTAGAACCCGCAGGAGAGGTTCGGCATCCCGGCGGCGTAGGCGGGGTGGATGCGTAGCCCGGAGGGCCGTACGGCCGCCCATGCGTCGGCGGTCGACCAGGTGTGGACCGGCAGCCAGGTGTCGACGTGGCGCAGCGTGTTCGACGCGCCCCACCCGGTCTTCGCGTGCTTCGGGACGGGCAGGGCCGCGCGCTTGGTGGTCGTCGGTGATGGCCCGGCGCGGCGGGCAGTACGAGCAGGGGCAGGTTTACTCGATGTCGTGGGCGAAGGCGAGGAGCCGCCTACGGGCCGGGGACTCGTCCGCGCGCAGGCCCATGACGTTCAGGATGTGCACCCGGACCTGGTGCCCTTCGGCGTGCACGTCCGACTTCAAGCGGGGCCCGGTCCGGCGATTCTGCCCATGGCGACCGCCGGGGTGCGCGTGGCGTACGTTCCGAGGCCATCCGCGTTGGCTCGCGTGGTGCGGAGGCGATGGCCGCTCTGTAGCAAGTCATGGGCTGCCGTGACGAGTAACCGACGGTCCCGGTCAAGCCGCCGCCAGGCACACCCCCAACACCGCCGCCCATCCACTCGAACGAAACAAGAGCAGACAGATTCCCGCCAGTCAGCCAGTTTTGATCAATCAGTGGCTCGCCACCAATGCTGTTGGGCAGTATGCCGTCCTGGGGCATTGTCGGTTGAAGGACCGGAGGGGGAACATGGCGATCAGAGTGTTGCCGGTGTCTGCGGAGCAGTCGGAGCTGCTGGACGCGATCATCGCTTTGGGCGACCGCTACACGAAGTACCTGGGGCTGCTGACGCCGCCTGCCTACCGTAAGCACGCCGAGGACGACGGCCTGCTGGTGGCCCTGGATGGCGAGGAGGTGGTCGGCTACGCGCTCTTCGGGCTTCCCAAGCGGAGTCTGCATGTGCGGCTGGCTCACTTGTGCGTTGCAGAGGAACACCGAGGCAAGGGTGTCGCCCGTGAGCTGATCGAGGCGATCCGCGCGCGGCACGCCCATAGACTCGGTATCCGTGCGAAGTGCCGGCGCGACTACGGGCTCAGCAGCATGTGGACGGCGCTGGGCTTTGTCCCCAGAGGAGAGAGCCTGGGGCGGGGCAAGGATCAGGAAACGCTAGACACTTGGTGGCTCGACCTGGGGCACGAGGACCTGTTCACCGAGGCCCAGAGCGATGCGCTGCTGGTGGTGACCGTGGACCACGGCGTGTTCGCCGGGCTGCGCGGTACGGGGACGGAACGCGCTGTTGAGGAGTCGCGTGCTCTCGAAGCGGGATGGCTTGCCGACTTGATCGAGCTCGCTTTCACTCCGCAGCTTCTGCACGACGTGCGTGATGTCGAGGAGCGTGAGGCGCGTACCCATCAGCGTGCGGGGCTTGCGGAGCTGCGCTCCCTGTCTCCTGACAGTGCTGCCGTGACCATCCGCTTGGAGGAGCTGGTTGCGGCAGCGGGGAAGGAGATGCCTGGTGTTCCTCTCGATGGTCGGCAGCGTGCCCGCTTGCGCTACGTGGCCGAAACGTCGTGTGCCGGACTCCAGGTACTGGTGACACGCGATCCTGCACTGGCGGCTCTGGCAGACATCGCCTTGGACATCGCAGGAGTCAAGGTCGTCTCCCCGGCGGTGGTCACGCTGCATGTGGACGAACTGCGCCAGGCCCAGGTGTACCGTCCAGCCGATCTCATGGGCACTACCTTCTCCGCCGAGGAGATTGCGCCGGGCGGTGAAGGAGAGTTGGTCGGCTTCTTCGAGCAGGCCGAAGGTGACCGTGGAACGGCCTTCGCGGAACGGCTGAAGAGTCTCGCCGATGACGGGGTGGTGTGGCGCAGGGAGCTGCTCCGGGACGGAGTGGGGCATCCGGTAGCCCTCTACGTCTGGGCCATGGACGGCCGCACGCTCAACGTCGCGTTCCTCCGCACGGCATCGCACCGGCTGGAGGAGACTCTTGCACGGCAACTGCTGTTCATGCTCAAGCGGCTCGGCCGAGAACGAGGGGCGCAGGCGATCCGCATCACCGATCCGTTTCTGTCGCCGGCAGCGGTGTTGGCGGCCGGTGCCGACGGCTTCACCGAGGACGAGAGCGGCTTCACCGTACTGCTGGTCGACGTCTGCGGATCTGTCGAGGCCGTGTCGCGGAAGGCGGCGGAGATCGCGGGACGCATGAGACGGTCGGCTCCTCGGCTGGATGAAAGCGTGTCGCCGGAGGTCGCGAGCATGGCCGAGCGGGTGTGGTGGCCGGCCAAGCTGATCAACACCGCCCTGCCCTCCTTCATCGCGCCCATCAAGCCGCGATGGTCTGCGGAGCTCTTCGACGTTCCGGCCATGCTTGTTCCCCGGGACGACGTCCTGGGCATCAGCCGCGAGCACGTCTACTACCGTTCGTCCGGTCGTCGGGGAGAGAGCGTTCCCGCCAGGATCCTCTGGTACGTCAGTGAAGGGACTGCCGGGCAGCAGGGCAAGATGATCATCGGCTGCTCGCGCCTCGACGAGGTGGTCATCGACGACCCCGAGACCCTCTTCTCGCGATTCGAACACCTGGGCGTATATGGTCATGCCGAAGTGCGTGACGCAGCCGACGGGTCCGGGAAGGCCATGGCGTTGAGATTTTCGGACACGGAGATCTTTCCCGTCCAGGTGACGCATGCACGAATGACCGCGTTGGCCAAGGGGCTGGGACTACGGTGGGTACCGCCGATGCAGCTGTCGAAGATCAGCAACACACTGTTCCAGGCCATGTACGAAGAGGGGCACCGAAAGACGTGAGTGATCCGGAGCGCGCGATGCTGCTGTCTGTCCACCCTCGGTTTGCCACGGCGATCCTGGCTGGGACCAAGACGGTCGAGGTTCGCCGGCAGCGCGTCGCCGCCTCACCGGGAACTCCTGTGCTCCTGTATGCGACCGCGCCCACGATGGCCATTGTGGGCATGGCGCGGATCTCTTCCGTGCAGGTGGCCTCGCCGCGGGAAGTCTGGTCGGCCAACCGCAGGAGCGCTGGGATCAGTCGGCGTGAGTACGACGAGTACATGAGTGGAGCGACCCAGGCCAGCGGTCTGTCACTCGAAGAACCGATCACCTTCGAGGCCCCGGTACCGCTGGCCGCGCTGCGAGCCTCGGGATCGTTCCATCCGCCCCAGAGCTACCGGTACTTGACCGGTGAAGACCTCCGGAAGGTCGCTCAGGCGGCACCCGTGACCGGTGCGGCCCTTCAAGGTGCACTGAACGACCTGACACCGGCCTAGGTGAGGAACCAGGTGCTTTCAACAGGCTGACCCTGTACTTCCGCTGCCGGACACTGCCCGGCAAACTAGCTCTCCGTAACGGAGAACCTAGGGGGAATCATGGAGTTGGAGCCCACCGAACTGTCCGATGCGATCAAGGCGGTGCGTGGGGGCCTGGCCGCCGCGCAACAGGATGGGGACGGGTCACCGGTCCGGTTCACGGTCAAGGAGATCGTGCTGGACCTGGGAATCGAGCTGCGGCACACCGCGTCGGCCAGCGGCGGAGTAAAGGCGTTCGTGGTCTCCGCAGACGCCAAGGGAGAGCGGGCGAAGACAGCCACGCACCGCATGACGGTCACTTTGGCGGTGACTCCTGATGGCGATGGCAGCGATCTGCTGATCGGTGACCTGGGCGGAGGCCGCGGCGGACCGGTGGACGGTCTGCGGTAGGGGGCGGCGTGAGGGCGGGGGCAGCGGCTCGGCGGACCGTTGAAGTCACCAACTATGACAAGGACTCCTATGGGACCGGCTGCCTGATCGCGCCGGGCCTGGTTCTCACCGCCTACCACGTAGCCTGGCCCGGGGAGGGCGCTGTCGGCGTTCGGGACACCGCGAGCTCTGACTTCACCGAGGCGGTGGTGGTGTGGGAGGACACCGAGTTGGACGCGGTGCTGCTGACGGCGGACAGTGCACTGGTTGGAGCGAACCTGGGTGTCGTGCGCTGGGGCGAGCTGGTCTGTGACTACCCGGAGCGTCGCCCCGTGTGCTCGATGTCGGGGTTCCCCAAGGCGATGCGCCGTCGGGCCTCCTCTGGCGCCTCCAAGCAGTACATCGACGACCTGAAGACGGTGGAGGGCATCATCGCTCCCCACACCGGATCCCGCTCAAGGCTGTACGGTCTCGAAGTCGACGGCACTCTGCCGACCGAGGTGAAAAACTGGCAGGGACTGTCCGGCGCCGGGGTCTTTTGTAACAGTGTGCTGATCGGCCTCGTCCGCCTCGTCGACCGGCAGTGGGACCGGACCCTCATGGTGGTGCCCCTCTCGCATCTGCTGGCCGCCGACGGCTTCATCCCTGCAGTCGCTGCCCACACCGGCATGACCCCGAGCCTCCAGCCCGCCGACCTCCGGCCTCTGATGGACAACGCCCCCGATCCTCAGCTGTCCTCCACCTACCTGCTCGATCCACGCTCCCAGGTCACCGAACTCACCGGCGTCAATGGACTTGTCCGGCAGATCGAGCAGTGGTGCAAAGGCCCGGACCACCTTGACGTCGCCGCCGTGACCGGGTTGGGAGGCACGGGAAAATCCCGGCTTCTCATCGAGGTCCTGCACCGGCTTACCACAGGTGCAGGCGATCAGCGGCCGTGGAGTGGAGGGTTCCTCGCCGATCACCCCAGCCACACGGACTACCAGGTTCTTGCCGCGGCCAACTACCCGCTGCTCCTGGCCGTCGACCTTGCAGAGGCCCGCCTGCCTCAGATCCGCGATCTCATGGCGGCCTTGGCTGTCTCCCACGACGGTGCCGCAGTCAGGGTTCTGCTACTGGCCCGTGCACACGACACCTGGTGGCCGGCGCTGCGTCGGCACCTGCGCACCCGGAGCGTCGGCCCCATCGGACATGCCTTCACCCTTACACCCGACAATGCGCTGGACGGCCACACGGCGGAGGACATCTACGTAGAGGCGAAGGCGGCCTTCGCTCGCCGGATCCGTCTGCTCCGGAAGGCCGGACACGGCGACGGCACTTGGCCGGACCGTGTCGTCGCCGACGCACCGCGCTGCTACGGAGCCGACGTCGAGCACAGTACCCGGCAACCGGTCATCTACCTCCACATCGCCGCACTCGCCGACGTGCTGGCCCACGCCAACCCCGAGTTCGCCCTTAGCGATCACCCCATGGAGGTTCTGCTCGCCAACGAGGTGGAGTACGTACGGCGCGTCGCCGAAGCCCGCCTTCCTGCAGGTACCGCCGACGACAAACTGCTTCGCTCCCTGATCACCGCCCAGTTCCTCGCCGGAGCACGAACCGCGCAAGAGGGCCGCGCCGCCATCCGGGCCGGCTTCGACACCCACCACCGCGGCTACGGGGCCACCGCCCCTCCCGATGCCCGCCAGCTGGCCGCACTCGACGACGTCCTGACCGCCGCCTACCCGGCCACCGACGGAGCCCACTGGGGAGCCGTCGGTGAACCGCTCGCCGCCGCCTGGCTCGCCGAAGTCGAGGCCGACAGCGGCGAGGAGTTCATCGAAGCCTTCCTCCAGCACGACGCCCTGGCGATCGGCCAACGCCACCAGACACTCAGCACCGTCGCCCGCACCGCCAAGGACCAGCCCGGGCTCTCTGCCGGTGCCCACCGGGCCGTCGCCGCCGACCTCGAACGTCTCCTGCCGCTCGCTGTCCAGACCGTCACCACTGAACTCAGCACCGGCCACGCCCGCCAGTGGCTCAGCGACCTCGAACACGCCGTCGCCGACCGGGCTGCCGATCCGGATTGCGACCCCGACATCAACCAGTGGGCCACCAGCCTTATCAGCGAGGCCCAAGCCTGTACCGCCGACGACAGGGACCTGCAGGAACTGATCGGCGCCCCTCTCCCCCCGGAGGACGACGCCCCGCAACAGCCGACCCCGGACACGCCCGCCAGTGATGCCCACCCTGTCCTCGTCAAACCACAGGTCGGCCGACTCACCCGGATCGTCATCACTTTGCTGGGCCTCTGCCACCTGGTACTTGTCGCGGCCGTCCCCTCCGCCGTCGCTCTCACCACCAGCACCGAGGAGGACGGTTGGGTGATGTGGCTCCTGGTTCCCTTCAACGTGGGGATGCACCTGACCATCGCGAGCGTCTTCGGCAGCCGCCGACCTGGAACCTCTGCGATCTCCTGGACCGCACCGCTGTTCACGATCGCGTCGACGACCCTCTCTGGCCTCATGCTCAGCCAAAGCTGGACCCCGGGCTGGTTCCTGTGGCCGGTCCTTTTCGCCCTCGGCCTGACATCCCTGACCTACGCCTGGCGCATCTCGTTCGGCCAGCTTCAGAACATCACACAGCCGACCACACCACGTGCGGACAAGTTCACCACCTCGCCCGGTGAGCCCTCGATGCCGTCGGCGCCGGAGGCGCTGGGCCGCATGAACATGCGCTGGGAGTTGCTGCGACGCCGGGTCTACGGAGACGGCCGCGGCCTCCCCGGCACGGTCCCAGTGCCGTGGCGGACCTACGCCGCGCTCACCGGCGGGCCGTTGGACGGGCTGCTTCTGGACATCACGGACTGGACGAAGGACGAGATCGACAATGGCGCGGCCCTGGTTGCCGAACGCGGGCGATTCCCCGGCGGCCGCACACTGTATGCCCCCGACCCCGAGGGACCACGAGCACCGGCCCCCGGCGTGACGTGCTGCTTCCACCACACCGGTGATACGCCCCCTGAACAGGGCCCGTGAGATCGCCCGCGACGAGATGAACCTCGAGCAGCTGTACCTCGCTGCCCGGGCAGGGTCGGGCTCGAAGACTTCTACGGCCGTCTCGGCTGGAAGGAGATCGGACGATGGCTCGACGCCCTTCGGCTCGCGCGACTGGCGGAGTCAGGTGGTCAACAGTTGCCAGCAGATGGTTGGGCCGTTGCCGCCGTCGGGGCAAGTCCGTACGCAGTACGGCACGGTCACGCACATCAAGGATGAGGCGGTGCTCGCTGTGGTCATCACCCTCGTTGGCGGCGGCTTTCATCGAAAGAGCTTGGCCGCCCTGGTTCGGGACGTCTAGCTTGGCACCATGATCTCCCGCTACTACCTCAAGTGCCCCGGATGTGCAGAGGTGTTCGACGCCCGCCTCGGTGTGGAGCCGACCCGCGGAACGCGCTTCTACCTGCCGTGCCCGCACTGCGGACTATCGATCCGGGGCTCGATGTCGGGCACTGAGCTCGAAAACCACCGTATCGCCATCGAGTGCGAGGTGCTGAGCGACTCCGCGCCAGAGTCGCCTGATAGACGCGTAGTGACCATCAATCCGTTCGTGCCGTCGCGCTACGACGCCGACACGTTCACGCCGATGGGGTCTTTCCCGACGGTGACGCTCCTCCAAGCCCTCGGCGACCACGCCCTCGCGGAGTTCCAGTCCGAACGCCATTCGGCGCTCGAAGCAGGCCGCGATCAATGGCCCACGGTCCGCATGTTGTTCCAGTACTACCTCCAGGGCAACACTGCGATGTTCGTTCGCATCGCGCAGCAGCAGCTCGGACTCGCATGGGAACCGAGCACGAGCCATGAGCGGACGACCGTCGCTTACCAGGCTATGGGCGCAGTGACGACGGTCATCACAGGGACCACGGGGACCAGCAGCGCCAACGTGATCGGCCGTTTCTCGCGCAAGCACTTCGCAGCGATGAAACGACACAAGGATCACCTCGCAACCTTCCGGCGTCGAGGACAGTCCTCGGCGGCTCTGGAACGAGATGTCTTCACCGAGCTCAACCGTTTCGTAGAACATCACGAGACCTGGGAGATGGGGCTCCTGGGGAGGTTCTTCGGCCCGGGCGGCAAGAATGCCTTCGACGACCTTGTCCTCTACCGCGACGAGTTCTCGATGGTAAGGGATCTTTACCAGCACGGATTCGAGCTCGCGTGCAAGTGCCTGTGGCCGCTTGTTGCAGCACAGAACACGGTGAAGCGCGGAAGCCCGGACGACTTCGGAGCCGCCCACCCCGACCGCGTACCCCAGAACAAGCGCCCCAGGAACCTCGACAAGTTCGACAAGCTGCCGAATGCCTTCAAGATCGCATATGTGGCACAGGTGCCGGGTTGGGAGCCATTCGAGAGCTTGCTCAACAACCGTCGCCGGAACACGATCGGGCACGCGACAGCACATCACGACCTCCAGACAGGCCGCGTCGTCAGCGATGAGAGCCCCTCAGGGATGACGTATCTCGAGTTCCTCGGCGAGGTCCTCGGTGTCTTCGAAGCGCTCTCGACCCTTGCCCAGGTGCTCAGGGCCAGTCGTGTTGCCTCCTCGCCGGACTTCGGCCCTTTCGAATGACGACACCGAGATACACGGGCACGTGCGACAGATGGCCGGGCACCGTCTCAGCCAGCGAGCCGGTTCCTCCCCCGGGCGCAACGGGCGGGCCCCGAGACGCTCGAGGCGGCGGACGACCCCGCTGCTGCCCGCCTCCCGGCCGGTGATCTTGGCCTTCGACCGATCGGGAGCGCGCGAGTTCGCCGATTCCTGGATGCGGTCGTGCTCCAACCCGCGCGCAGATGGCAGCATTGGCAGGCCCCGCACGTGAGTTCGCCGCTCTGGCATGATGCAGCCGGCCGGCGTGCCCTCCATCGCCCTGACCCGCTGCGACCGGGACTTCCTGTTCAGCCAGCTGCGCTTGACCACCGCCGTACTCGACTACCTCTGCCGAGCCGCGAAGGAACCGGCCATCCCGCATGGTGAGGAACGGGTCCGATACTACGAACTCGCCGCGACCGACGCCGACGCCCCGCCCGACTGCCTCGCGCTGGGTGGTCGACGTACCGCCGGGTCTCCGCGAGCTACGTTGTCGTCGCCGGAGGTGCACTCATGTCATCGGCGCCCACCGCTCTGCCGGAATCCTTCTGGGCGGGGCCAGCGGAGAGCGTAGGATTCCGGGAATATTGATCAAGGGTCGTGCCGCCTGGGGGCTCCGTCTCGGAGAAAAGGGTACCGCGGCCCCTGCCGGCGGGGGACTGTGTGTACTTGGCGCATCTGCGGGTCGAGAACTTCCGGGTCTTCGGACCCGCAGCGCAGGGCGATGGCGAGCGGGGTGATGCGCTGAGCCTTTCCTTCACGGCCGGGACGAATGTGCTCGTGGGGGAGAATGACAGCGGGAAGACGGCGATCGTCGACGCGATCCGGCTGTGCCTGCAGTCCGCAGCATCGGATTACTACCGGGTCTCCCAGGACGACTTCCACCTCGGGAAGGACGGGAGGGCGGAGACCTTCACCATCGGGTGCGCCTTTACCGACCTGTCGACCGAGGAGCAGGCGGTCTTCCTGGAACTGCTCACCCACGACCGCGACGGCACCGCCTGGTTGTGTGTCACGTTCAAGGCCCAGCGGATGGATCCGCTGCGCAACCGGGTCTCGGTCACCACCCGGACCGGACCGGACGGCAATGGCCCCGCCCTGGACGGCGCTGCTCGCGAACTCCTGCGCGCCACCTACCTGCGCCCCCTTCGCGATGCAGAGGCGGAACTGCGCTCGGGCCGCGGGTCGCGGCTGTCCCAGATCCTCGCCGGCTACCCGGCGATGAAGGACCAGGACGTCGACGACTTCGACCCGACCGGTGATGAACCCCCGTCGACTCTGCGGGGAATTCTGCGGCGGGCTGAGTGCGATATCCGCGACAACAAGGCTGTCGCGGAGGTGAGTGAGGACATCAACTCGGCTTACTTGCAGCGGTTCGCGATCGGTGACGACGTCTTGCGCGCCAAGATCAGCGTTGCCACGGACGCGACGCTGGTCCGCGCGCTGGAGCGGCTGGAACTGAATCTCTTCACAGCATCCGACGAGTGGACGCGCCGCGGACTCGGTTACAACAACGCCCTATTCATGGCCGCGGAGCTGCTCCTGCTGGGCAAGAACGAACTGGCTCCCCTGCTGCTGATCGAGGAGCCCGAGGCGCACCTCCACCCCCAGCTGCAGACCCGGATCATGGACCTGCTGCGGGACAAGGCGCGGAGGCCGCAGGAAGGTGACAGGGCGCCTGTGCAGGTCATCCTCACCACCCACAGCCCCAACCTCGCCTCCTCGACGCCGGTCGAGTGTCTGACCCTGGTGGCCCGGGGACGTACGTTTCCGCTCCGGCGCGGTATGACGCGCCTGACCGAGGAGGACTACGCGTTCCTGACCCGCTTCCTGGACGTCACCAAGGCGAACATGTTCTTCGCCCGGGGGCTGGCGATGGTCGAGGGAGACGCCGAGGCGATCTTCCTGCCCGCGCTCGCCGACGCCCTGGGCATGCCCTTCAACGAACACGGGATCAGCGTGGTCAACGTCGGCCACGTCGGCCTGTTCCGTTACAGCCGGGTCTTCCAGCGCGACGGTGAACAGATCCCGGTCCGCGTGGCCTGTATCCGCGACCGTGACCTCGTGCCCGCCAGCACTCCCAAGGATATGAGGGGCAAGCTCGCGCGCTGGACCGATATGACGGAGGAGGAGATCTCCGCGTACGTCACGAAGCTCACCACCGGCGACGACGGCCCGGTGGAGACGTTCGTGTCCGACTGGTGGACGTTGGAGTACGACCTCGCGGTCACGTCCTGGACCATGGCCAGGCTGATGTACCGCGCGGTCAAGTTGGCATCCGCGGCCGCACGGTCCTGGCCGGACGCCGACAAGACGGAGAAGGCCATCGCACGGGCCGACCGGGTTGTCGACACGTGGATAGGTCAGGGCCTTTCCCTGGAAGAGGCCGCCCTGAAGGTCTACCGGCCGCTCAAGCTGGACAACGTCAGTAAGCCGATCACTGCACAGTTCGCCGCCCAGTTGCTCGCCTCGACGCCGCTGGTTCGCAGCGACGTCCCCCCTACCTGCTTGATGCCTTCACGTACCTGTGCGGCGAGGTGGCCCCGTGACCCGCACCTACCTGCCCGATGCCTTCGCCACGGACAAGGTGGAGGCCATGGTGAAACTCCTGGGGCTGGACCCGCTCGGTGTCGAGCAGTGGGACTTTCTGCAGAGTGAGAGCACGCAGGACCTTCAGGCCGCCCCGGGGTCGGGCAAGACGACCTTGATCGGGCTCAAGCTCGCGCTGATGGCCGACGCGTGGACCTCTCCGACCCGCGGGGTGTGCGTGCTGTCGCACACCAATACGGCCAAGAACGAGATTGCCGACCGGGTGGGCCTTCTCGCCGCAGGGCGCAGCCTGCTGCGCTATCCGCACTTCATCGGCACCATCCAGTCCTTCGTGCACACCTTCCTCGGGCTGCCGGCCGTGCGGGACAGGAAAGTGGAGGTCCGGTCCGTCGACGACGCGGCGTTCGAGACCGCAGCGCTCCGGCTCCTGCAGCGCCCCGAATACTCCACCCTGCGAGGCTATGTGGGACGCCAGCACGAGGGCACCTCCATCGTCACCGGGGCGACGTTCATCTACCGGAAGGGCGAACTCGCGGTCAGAGGCGCGGTCAGGGATCTGCCCTTCGGCGCCCAGTCTCCCAGCGGAAAGCAACTGGACCACCTCAAACGGACTCTGGCACGCTGGGGCATCTTCCGTTTCCAGGACATGTATGCCATCGCCCAGGAGTATCTCGCCCGGCACCCGGGTATCGCCGCCGCGGTCGCCACGCGCTTCCCGTTCGTTCTCCTCGACGAAACGCAGGACACCAGCGCCACCCAGCACGAGCTGCTGGACCTCGTGTTCGCTTCCCCATCCACCGTCGTGCAGCGGGTGGGCGATACCAACCAGGGCATCTACAGCGACGCGGCCTCCGTAGAAGGGCCCGCCTCTCTGTTCCCGCTGCCGGGGGCCCCGGAGCTGCCGGTCAGCCGCCGCTTCGGGCCGCAGATCGCGGCCGTGGCCAGCCGCCTGGCCGTCCGGCGGCCCCAGCAGGTCCGCGGTGCCGGCCCCGACGGCCAGGTGGCGGTTCTGCTGTTCGACGAGACCACGGTGTCCGACGTCGTACCGACCTTCGAGCGCATGGCCGCTGTGACCGTCCCCGAGGACGTCCTGGTGCGGCGCCCACCGCGTGTACTGGGTGCGCGACAGAACCCGAAAACCTCACCCGCCTACCCGCAGTCGATCACTTGCTTCCTGCCCGGATACACCCCGACCAGCCGCCCGACGTCTCACCGCACCCTGATCGGAGCAGCCCGCGCGGCAAGCGCCCGGTGGAAATCAGGCCCGGAGAGCCACGAAGCGGCCACCGAGTTGTGGAACGCCGTGCGCGCGTCCGTCTCGTCGCCAACCGACGACGGGCTCCCGGCACTCGGCCGCCTGGAGAGGTCAATGGCGACAACCGGAGGCAGGGTGCGGATCCTGCTGCGTGAACTCCTCCTCAACGCGTACGAGTTCGACGGAGCGAGCTGGGGAGAGGCCACCGAGCAGCTGGCCGTCCAACTGAAGCTTCTCAACGGCTGCCAACTACGCGTGCCTGCATTGGAATTCACCACCGCTGCTACGGAAGGTGCGGCTCTCGGGCCCGCTCCCGCGGCCGTCGCCGCAGTGCCGGCGGCGCGGGCCGTACCCGGGACCATCCAGAGCGCGAAAGGCGAGACCCACGCGGCAACACTGATCCTGGAGTGCCTGGAGAAGACAGGCAAGAAGTTCGACGTAACCGAGGCGCTGCGCATAGTCGCCGAAGGGAGCGACCCGCTGCGGGAACTGAAGAGCGTCCAGGCAGCCGTGCAGCTCGTCTTCGTCGCCGCGACACGCCCTACCCACCTTCTGGTGCTCGCCGCCCACCGCGACCGCAGCAAAAAGTACGCAGACGCGATGACCGACGCTGGCTGGGATATCCGCGACCTCACCGAGCGCTGAGCCTTAGCCAACTTGAATTCGCAGGTCAAGGGGCTGCTGTGGTCGATCATCGGATGCTCGTGCTGGTCATGGGTGGGAGCCTCGTTGGAGGTCGGGTGCTGCGTGCTTTTCCGCGCCCAGTCGGGCTCCTGCCGTCGATGCGGACCAAGGCGAGGGGGTTCTCGGCGGCGGTTTGCCAGGCGTCAGCTTCCAGCACGCCGCGATCTGGTCGGTGTTGGGGCCGGTGGCGACGACGGCGCTCGCGTGGACGGAGTGGGTATCGAGCAGAACCCGGGCGTCGAGTGCGGGGCTGCGGCCTGATCCAGCTGCGTGCAGTCGTACCGGCCTGGGAAGCTGCTGCCGCCGACTTGAGCCCCAAAGGCCGCTGGAGTGCGATGAGCGGACCGGTTTCGTGAAGGACTGCCTGGCGCCTAACGTTTGAATGGCACGCCGGGTGCCTCGTGCGTCAAGAAGCCGCACGTAATGCACACAGCGCACGCAACGCACGCGAGCGTTATGTCTAAAATGTCCTTCGTTGGGCTCTGACCTGCGGTTACTTCCACGCGTTTGCGCTCCACGTGTTTCGCGATGACGCACCATGTGGAGTGTGTCGCGATCCTTGAGCCCGTTGGAAAGGGCCTCTGACCTGCAGGTTCGGGCAGTGCGCTGTGTGCGTTGTGGGCGATATCTTGACGCACGTTTGACGCACGCCGCCGTTGATGCCTGACGAGTCGTCAGGTACGGAAGGGCGCGTCCCACAGCAGATCGTGATCTTGCTCTGGGAGGTGCCCTTTCCGCTAGCCTCGCGCTTTCATGAAGCGGGGCGTCCGATGGGTGGTCAGGTAAGCGAAAAGTGCCTCTGACCAGCAAGAATGAGGATTGTCGAGGTCCTT
>NZ_JBITDJ010000015.1:0-171386 GCF_044454085.1 Streptomyces sp. NPDC051569 | reverse complement strand
CGAGGTCCTCGCGAAGGTCAGGCTCGTCGCGACCAACGTGAAGAAACTTGTCAATAACAACTCGAACTGACATGAACAGGATCACGAGACACTAGATCTTGCGGTGAGCCCTCGTCGGACGTTGACGAGGGCTTTTTGCTTGCCGGGTTTCGGGTTGTTCTGAAGATGGGCGGGCCACCGGCCAGGTATCGAGGAAGCACGATGGACGAGGCAGAAAAACGCCGAAGGAAGGCGCTGCGTGACGCGTACAGGAGGAAAGGAGTAGAGGCACGGTGGGAAGGGACAGGGAGATCGAGATTCCCTGGACTTACTGCTTGATCACCTGGATGAAGAACTTTCGACACAAGCGTGCGACCATTCTCTGCGCTTCACTGAACGGTGGGCTGCCGCCTCAGACGTTCCTTGGCCTCATCTGCAGAAAGGACTTGCCGACCAGGGCGGGCACTGTGATTGCGAGGTCCTCGCGAACGTTGATCCGGACGAGACGCTTTGAGCCGACTCGGTGAGGGGCTGACGATGTGCGTGTCAAGCCGCTCTCTGCTCGGCGTCGGCCGGGGTCGCCGACCCCTGAAGCCAGCGAAAGAAACACGTCGGGCGTGCACGGAAGGCTTGGTTCACGTCCGACGCCGTGCGCGCGGGTGCGCCAGCGTCCGGTCCAGGTGGTCGCGGTGCCACCAGCGCCGGCTCCACGGCGAGCTCGGCACCTCCCACCCACCGAGTTCGAATTCCTCCACGCAGCACCCGAGATCCCACAACCAGCCCTCGAAACCAGCTGACCGACCCGTCCACGAAACCCGGGGCTCGACAGACCTCATGTGGCGGGTCTGTGGCACTGGATGAGGACGCAGGCAATCGCTCACCCTTGCCCCTCCGCCGTCACCGCCCGATCCTCCCTGGTCGCCGCACGCTGTTCGCACGCTGCTGTTCGGTCCCACCAGGCCGGGACGAGGGCTGTCAGCATCAGGAGCGCGGTCAGGACGAATGCCCAGGGGTAGCCGGTCAAGCCGGCCACCGTGCCGAAGCCGACCGCGCCGATGCCCATACCCGCGTCGTAGGCGACATTCCACAGGGCGCTCACCGTCCCGTACCCGGAGGCCGGGACCCGGGAGTACATCAGCGTGATGGTCGCGCTCTGGGTGATGCCGAAGCCCGCCCCGAACACGGCCGCACCCACGACAACCGCGAGGGGGACGCCCGTGAGGGCAACGACGAGGATACCGGCGGCTGAGACGACCAGCCCCGGCACGACCAGCCCGGCGGCTCCGCGCCGGTCGGCGCGCCGACCGGCGAACCAGCGGGACGCGGTCGCGGCGGCCGGTTGCACGAAGAGAGCCGCGGCGACCACTCCGGCAGAGCCCGGCGCCACGGCCAGTGGCAGAAAAGTGACGACGATCCCCGCACCCAGCGCCGTCGCCGCGAACACGGCCGTGGGACGGCCGAGCGCGCCGGAACGGGCCCCGTCGAAGATCCCCAGGGGTGGCCCCGACGCCGCTTCCCGGCCGGGCAGACCTGGGACGGCGGCGATGGAGACCAGCGCGATCAGTGCCGCCACCCAGCAGACGAGCCCGTACCCCGTGTGCGATGCCAGCCAGGCCCCGAGCGGCAGGCCCACCAACGACGGCACACCGGCCATGACGCCGATCAGGGCCAGTCCCTCCCCGCGGCGTTCGGGCGGGATCAGTGACGCCGTCAGCGCCCCACCCGCCACCAGGGTGAACGCGAAGCCGAGCCCCCGGACAAGGCACACCGCCACGATGCACGTCATACTCCGCGACACGGTCAGGGCCAGTGCCGGAGCACCCAGCAACAACAACCCCGCCCCCAGCATCACGCGATAGCCACAGCGTGCGGCCAGCCATGGGGCTATCAGCTCCCCGGCCACCGTGGCCAGCATCAGCGCACCGGTGACCAGGCCCGCCTTGTCGCTGCCCCCGCCCGGCGCACTCTGCGCGTACGCCGGGACGACCGCCAGCAGCAAGTAGAAGCTCGCCGAGGAACCGACGACCGTCACAAAGCGCAACAGCAGCGGGCGGGTCACCAGACGCGGCCGCGCCTCCGCAACTCGGTTTTCAGGACCGACGGATGAGGCCATGGGGTGAAACCTAGGGGACGGAGCCGCCCAAAGGCTCCCCCTTTCCCTGCCTGTTCAGCCGAGCACGTTCGTGGCTGGAATCCGTCAATGGTGACCGATGGGAAGAGCCACGGACCGTGCGATTCCCTTACCACGGCGTGTCATTGGGCGAGTCTGCGGTAGCAGATGGGCCTTGACCCAAGGCCCGGCCTTGGAGGCGCCCGGACTCCGTGAAATGCCCGTGGCGATCGCGGGCTTCTTGCCTTCCCCCGGAGTCAGGACGACGTCCGGCCGATTCACGACACGTCGTGCCCCGCCTCGCCGAACGGTGGCCGCCCGGCGACGCCGACGGCGCGGTCCTGCCAGGCAGCTTTCGCCCCGGAGTCTCCGATGCGGTAGACCTGCACGATCGAACCGGCGGCCACGACGACGGCCAGGACCACTGCCGCGACGCGCAGGCGCATACCGACAGCCGCCTGGCCACCCGCGGACGCCGTACCGGCGGACAGCACTGCGGCGCGACGGTAGAACCACCAGACGGCCACCGCCAGAACGAGCAGGCAGATCACCCAGGGCAGCAGCTCGTCCCCCAGCCCGGTGTGCCGGTCCACCAAGGCGTTGCCCGGCACCTGCTTCTCCAGCCATTCACCGGCGCTTGTCGTGAGGGGCACGCTCACCAGTGTCACGAGCGCCAGCACCGGCAACGCCAGCCCGAACCTCCTCATGACCGACGGCCATACGGCGCAGGCGACCAGGGCGAGCGAGGTGAGTGGTACGAGCACCACCACCGCGTGGACGAAGAGCACGTGAGCCGGGACACCGTTGATCGTTGTCATCACTCGTCAACTCCTTCGGGAGAGGGCGCGGCGCGATCGGAGTTCCCCCCTGCCCATCAGCGGCTCTGGACGGAATACTGCGGTGGCCATCCTGTCGGACGAATGCCGTGCGAGACCGGTTTTCCCTGCCCGAGGCGACCGTGTCGGACAGGGGCACCGGGCCGCTCGGCGCCGGTGCGGGCCCGTTCCGAGGCGGCGGCCCCGCCGGTTCCGTCCCGGACCGGGCTTGCTCCGGTGCGGCTCATCCGCCGGACGGTCCCTGCGGCGGTCCGGTCGGCAACCGGACCCGGAAGACCGTGCGGCCGGGGCGGCTCGTCACGTCGATGGTGCCGTGGTGAGCGCCGATCACCGCCGAGACGATCGCCAGCCCGAGGCCGGTACTCCCCGCGGCGCGTGACCGTCCCGGGTCCGCGCGGGTGAACCGTTCGAAGACTTCGGTCCGCATGTCCTCAGGAATTCCCGGGCCGGTGTCCGCCACGGTCAGTTCGGCGATCCGCTCCGCTCCTCCGGCGACGCGCACCGTGACCGTGGTGCCCGCTGGTGTGTGCGTGCGGGCATTCGTCAGCAGATTCGCGATCACCTGGTGCAGCCGGTGCTCGTCCCCGAGGACGGTGACCGGCTCCTCGGGAAGGTCCAGCAGCCAGTGGTGAGCCGGCGCCGCCGCCCGTGCGTCGCTCACGGCGTCGAGGGTCAGCCTGGTGAGATCGACGCTGTCGCGCGCCAGCGGGCGACCCGCGTCGAGACGTGCCAGCAGCAGCAGATCCTCGACGAGACCACCCATTCGCCCGCTCTCGGACTGGATGCGCAGCAGGGCGTGACGGACCTCTTCGGGCAGGGGGCCCGCGTGTCTGAGCGCGAGCTCCGCGTGGGCCCGCACGGTGGACACCGGGGTACGGAGTTCATGGCTCGCGTCCGCGGCGAAGTGCCGGAGCCGTTCCTCGCTGGCGTGCCGCCGGGCCAGCGCGTCGCCGACATGGCCGATCATATGGTTGAGAGCGGCGCCGACCCGGCCGACCTCGGTACGGGGGTCACTGTCCGGTACCGGGCCGGGCATGGCGACCTCGCCGCTGGCCAGGGGCATCCGCGTCACCTCGGTCGCGGTGGCGGCGACCCGGCTCAGGGGCCGCAAGGACAGCCGCACCCACAGTGCCCCCGCCACTCCCGTGACAGCGAGCGTCGTGCCGAACACCACCGCTTCCACCGCCTCCAGCCGGTGCACGGTCTCCTCCACCGGGCGCATGGGCAGTCCCGTCAGCAGTACGTCCCCGTCGTCCCCGTCGACCGCCACGACCCGGTAGGAACCGAGGGCGGAGAGCCGCACGTCCCGGCCCTTCGCATCGGCCGGTACGGCCGCCAGCGCGCGCCGGTCCGCCGTGGTGAGCGGCACAGGGGCGACCGAGTCGTCGCGTACGACGGCCGCCTCGGTGGGGGCGCCGTGGAGCAGCCGGGCGCCAAGGGTGTGGTCCGACTGGCCTCTCGTGTCCGGGCCGTTGTCCGCGTCCGGGTGCTCTTCGTGCTCCAGACTCGCGGCGAACCTGCCTCCGGTCGCGATGAGTTGCTGGTCGAGTTTCTGGACGAGGAAACCCTGCAGTGCCACCACGGAGGCGACGCCGACCGTCAGGCAGGCGAGCGTGAGCAGCAGCAGGAGACCGGCGGTGAGACGGGCCCTCAGCGTGCGCGGGGAGGGAATCCACCTCACGTGACGTCCGGTTTGAGTACGTAGCCGACCCCGCGCACCGTATGGATCAGCGGCGTACGTCCGGCGTCGACCTTCTTGCGCAGATAGCTGATGTACAGCTCGACGATGTGGGCCTGACCGCCGAAGTCGTAGGACCAGACACGATCCAGAATCTGTTCCTTGGTCAGGACCCGGCGCGGATTTCGCATCAGGAAGCGCAGTAGTTCGAACTCGGTGCGGGAGAGTTCGACCGGACTGCCCGCCCGGCTGACCTCCCGCGCGTCCTCGTCCATCACCAGGTCTCCCACCACGAGCCCGCTGCCGCCGGGCTCCCGGGCCATTCCGGCTCTCCGCAGCAGGCCACGCAGCCGGGCGATCACTTCCTCCAGGCTGAAGGGTTTGGTGACGTAGTCGTCGCCGCCCGCCGTGATGCCCGCGATCCGGTCCTCCACCGCGTCACGCGCGGTCAGGAAGAGGACGCACACCTCTGGCAGGACGGTCCGCAGCTCCCGCAGCACGACCAGACCGTCCATGTCCGGAAGCATCCAGTCGAGCACCACCGCGTCGGGGCGGAACGCCCGCGCCGCGGCGATCGCCGAAGCACCGTCGCCGGCACCACGCACCTCCCACCCTTCGTAGCGGAGGGCTCCGGTCAAGACCTCGGTCAGATCGGGCTCGTCGTCCACCACCAGGACACGCACCCGTGCGCCGTCGGGCCGGATCAGAACGCGAGACGGGGTGACGTTGTCCATGGTGGGTACAGCATCCCCCGTCGCGCGCGGTGGCGCCGCCGGCGTGACCTCTGAGTTTCCTCTGAATCCCCCTCTGAATCCCCCTCCGGGTGTCCCTTCAGAAGGAACGCAGAGGCTGACCTGTGAGGCTGGTGATCCGCTTCCGAGAAGGGGATACCTCCGTGACGACCCGCATGGACGAGCGCCGCGCGACCGCCTCGGGCTCCCTGGCCCGCCGGCGCGCGCTGCGCGCCACCCCGTACGCGGCCCAGGCCATGATCTGGTCGGGCGCGGCGGCGGTCCTGGGACTGTGGTGGAGCGACACCGGCTCGGTGGTCGGCGCGGCCGGGTGGCTGACCGGCGCGGGGCGCATCACCGGGCTACTCGCCGGTTACGCCTGTGCGGTCCTGCTCGCTCTCATGGCTCGGGTCCCCCTCCTGGACCAGGGCGTCGGGACCGACCGGCTGGCCCGCTGGCACGCGAAGGGCGGCCGCTACACCATCTCACTGGTCCTGGCGCACACCCTGCTGATCATCTGGGGCTACTCGCTGACGGCGCACGCGACCCTCGTCGGACAGACCGGGACGCTCGTCCTGCATTACCCGGAGATGCTCGCGGCCACAGCGGCCTTCTTCCTCTTCCTCGGGACGGCGGTCGTCTCCGCCCGTGCGGCACGCCGCAGACTCAGCTACGAGACCTGGCACTATCTGCACTTCGCCACCTATCTGGCGGTTTTCCTCGCCTTCGGACACCAGCTCGCGAACGGGGCGGACTTCGCCACGAACCCCGCCGCGCGATACGCCTGGTACGCCCTGTACCTCGGAGTGGCCGCCCTCCTCGTCTGGTTCCGTTTCCTGGTACCCGTCCGCCGGTCGCTGCGCCACCGGCTGCGGGTGGCGGAGGTGCGGCCCGAGGCGGCCGGCGTGGTCTCCGTCTTCCTGACGGGCGACCGGCTGGAAGAGCTGGCCGTGGCACCTGGCCAGTTCTTCCGCTGGCGTTTCCTCGCGCCCGGGCTGTGGTGGACCGCCAACCCGTACTCCCTGTCCGCTCCCGCCCACCCCCGCTCGCTGCGCATCACCGTCAAGGGGGTCGGTGTCCACAGTGAGGCTCTCGCCCGGCTCGCGCCCGGGACGAAGGTCTGGGCCGAGGGGCCGTACGGCGGCTTCACCGCGGCACGCGGCACCGGTCGCAAGACCCTGCTGATCGGCGGCGGGGTCGGGATCACCCCCCTGCGTACTCTCTTCGAAACACTGCCGGGCGAAGTCACCCTCATGTACCGGGTCAGGCGCCGGCGGGACCTGGTGCTCCGCGACGAGCTCGACAGCATCGCCGCGGCGCGCGGCACGAGCGTCCTGTACTCGGTCGACGAGCCGGGAGACGACTCCGTTCCGCTCACGGCCCGTGCCCTGCTGAGGGCCGTCCCCGATGTGAACGACCGCGACGTCTACCTGTGCGGCCCGCCCGGTATGACGGAGGCGGCGGGGCGGGCTCTGCGCGCGGCGGGCGTGCCCGGCCGCCGCATCCACCACGAATCGTTCGCGTTCTGACCCGTTCCGACCCGTTCCGACCCCGCGGCCCAACCGAGGAGACCGAGCCGTACATGCGCCGAACAGCCCTGATCACTCTGTCCATCGTCGCGGTGGTCGTCCTGCTCCTTTCCTTGAAGCCGCACCGCGGCTCCATGGCTCCTTTCGCACTGCCCCCGCACCCGGCCCCCTCGCAGCAGCGGCCACGGAGCGCGCTGGAGGGCACGTTCACCGGCGACGTGATCCACACGCGGTACGGGCCGGTGCAGTTGGCCGTATCGGTGCACCAGGGAAGGATCACCGCGGTCAAGGCCCTCCGGCTGCCCTCGGTGAACGGCCGCGACCGGGAGATAGCCGCCTTCGCCGTGCCGCGGCTCACCCATGAGGCGCTCAAGGCCCAGAGCGCGCACATCGACGCGGTCTCCGGCGCCAGTTACACCAGCCAGGGATACGCGCAGTCCCTGCAGAGCGCATTGGACCGAGCGGGTGCGTGATCCGGGGAAAGGCCTGCGGCATACGGAGCACGTCATGGGGACGGTGTTCTCCTTCGACATCCGCGATGCCGTCACCCGGGACATCCGGACCGCCCTCACCGAAGCGGTCGGGTGGCTGCACCATGTCGACGCGCTGTTCTCCACCTACCGGCCGGACAGCGCGATCAGCCGGCTCTCCCGCTCCGAGACCACCCTCGGTCAGTGCCCGGCCGTGGTGGCGGAAGTCCTCGAACTCTGCGCCGAGGCGGCGCGGGTCACCGACGGCTTCTTCACGACCACTCCCGAAGGCCGCCTCGATCCCTCCGGCCTCGTCAAAGGATGGGCCGTCGAAGGGGCCTCGGATCTCCTCCACGAGGCCGGCGCAGACAACACGTGTGTCAACGGAGGCGGGGACCTGCAGATGCGCGGTGAGGCGTCCCCGGGGATTCCCTGGCGGGTCGGCGTCGCCCATCCCGTTCTCCGGGACCAGTTGGTCACCGTGGTCACGGGTCGCGACCGGGCTGTCGCGACCTCGGGAACAGCCGAACGAGGCGATCACATCATCGACCCCCGCACCGGCTCGCCCGCCTCCGGAACGCTGTCCGTGACCGTCACCGGCCGCCACCTCACGCAGGCCGACGTCTTCGCCACCGCGGCCTTCGCGATGGGGCCCGGCGCGCGCTCCTGGATCGCGGCGCAGGACGGCTACGAAGCGCTGATGGTCACCACCGGTGGGGAGACCTGGCGAAGCGAGGGATTCCCGCCAGGCTGGTAGAGGCGGCGTTGTCCTGAGCCGCCGGCCATGACAGGCGGCGTTGTCCTGAGCCACCCGCCACGACGGGCGGCGTTGTCCTGAGCCACCCGCCATGACGCGCACGGTGGCGTCGGACAGCCGTGCGCGGGTTGTCTGCTTCGAGAAAACGTCAGCGCGCGTGACCTGAGCGGTGTGCCGCCGTCGCAGGCGGGGCCTCGGCTGTCACGCCGCCGCGAAGACAGGTCCGCCCCGGCCGGGCGCGTGCCGGCCGGGGCGGGACCTGGTGCTGTCAGCTATCGCGTCAGCAGGTCAGCTGAGGGTCGCGATGGCCTGGTTGAAGGTCGTCGACGGGCGCATGGCCGCCGCGGCCTTGGCGGGGTCGGGCTGGTAGTAGCCGCCGATCTCGACCGGTGAGCCTTGGACCGCCACCAGCTCGTCGAGGATCGTCTGCTCCTGCTCGGCCAGCGTCTTGGCGAGCGCGGCGAACGCCTCGGCGAGCTGGGCGTCGTCGGTCTGCCGCGCCAGCTCCTGCGCCCAGTAGAGCGCCAGGTAGAAGTGGCTGCCGCGGTTGTCGATGCCGCCCAGCCGGCGGCTCGGCGACTTGTCCTCGTTGAGGAACGTGCCGGTCGCGCGGTCGAGGGTGTCGGCGAGCACCTGGGCGCGCGCGTTGTCCGTCGTCTGCGCGAGGTGCTCGAAGCTGACGGCGAGGGCGAGGAACTCACCCAGGCTGTCCCAGCGGAGGTAGTTCTCCTTGACGAGCTGCTGGACGTGCTTGGGCGCGGAGCCGCCGGCGCCGGTCTCGAAGAGTCCGCCACCGTTCATGAGCGGGACGACCGAGAGCATCTTCGCGCTCGTGCCGAGCTCAAGGATCGGGAAGAGGTCGGTCAGGTAGTCACGCAGCACGTTGCCGGTGACCGAGATGGTGTCCTCGCCGCGACGGATGCGCTCCAGGGAGAACGCGATCGCGTCGGCCGGTGCCATGATCTCGATCCGCAGACCGTCGGTGTCGTGCTCCGCGAGGTAGGTCCTGACCTTCGCGATGAGGCTCGCGTCGTGCGCGCGCCCCTCGTCGAGCCAGAAGACCGCCGGGTCGCCGGTCGCGCGGGCGCGGGTGACGGCGAGCTTGACCCAGTCCTGGATGGGCAGGTCCTTGGTCTGGCACATGCGCCAGATGTCGCCGGCGCTCACGGCGTGTTCGAGGACGACGTCGCCGCCGGCGTCGACGACCCGCACGGTGCCCGTGGCGGGGATCTCGAAGGTCTTGTCGTGGCTGCCGTACTCCTCGGCCTTCTGCGCCATCAGGCCGACGTTGGGCACCGAGCCCATCGTGGCGGGGTCGTAGGCGCCGTTCGCGCGGCAGTCGTCGATGACGACCTGGTAGATCCCGGCGTAGCTGCTGTCGGGGATGACGGCGAGGGTGTCGGCCTCCTGGCCGTCCGGGCCCCACATGTGACCGGAGGTGCGGATCATGGCCGGCATGGAGGCGTCGACGATGACATCGCTCGGTACGTGCAGGTTGGTGATGCCCCGGTCGGAGTCGACCATCGCCAGCGCGGGACCGTCGGCGATCTCGGACTCGAAGGACGCCTTGATCTCCGCGCCCTCGGGCAGCGACTCCAGGCCCTTGAGGATGCCGCCGAGTCCGTCGTTCGGGCTCAGACCGGCCGCGGCGAGCGTCTCACCGTACGCGGCGAACGTCTTCGGGAAGAAGGCCCGCACCACGTGGCCGAAGATGATCGGGTCGGAGACCTTCATCATCGTGGCCTTCAGGTGCACGGAGAACAGGACGCCCTCGGCCTTGGCCCGGGCGATCTGGTCCTTCAGGAACTCACGCAGCGCCGCCACACGCAGCACCGACGCGTCCACGACCTCCCCGGCCAGCACGGGCACCGACTCGCGCAGGACGGTGGTGCCGCCGTCGTCCCCCGCCAGCTCGATGCGCAGCGATCCGGCGTCGGCGATGACCGCGGACTTCTCGCTGGAGCGGAAGTCGTCGGCGTCCATGTGCGCGACGTTCGTCTTCGAGTCGGCGACCCAGGCGCCCATCCGGTGCGGGTGGGCCTTGGCGTAGTTCTTCACCGACGCCGGTGCGCGGCGGTCGGAGTTGCCCTCGCGCAGGACCGGGTTGACGGCGCTGCCCTTGACCTTGTCGTAACGCGCGCGGATGTCGCGGTCCTCGTCGGACTTCGGGTCGTCCGGGTAGTCCGGCAGCGCGTAGCCCTGCTGCTGCAGCTCGGCGACGGCCGCTTTCAGCTGCGGGATGGAAGCCGAGATGTTCGGCAGCTTGATGATGTTCGCGCCGGGGGTCCTGGCCAGCTCACCGAGCTCGGCGAGCGCGTCGTCGATCCGCTGGCCCTCCTCCAGGTACTCGGGGAAGCCGGCGATGATCCGCCCCGCCAGGGAGATGTCACGGCTCTCCACAGTGACCCCCGCCGTCGAGGCATAGGCCTCGACCACCGGCAGGAACGAATACGTCGCCAAGGCCGGGGCCTCGTCGGTGTGGGTATAGATGATGGTCGAGTCAGTCACCGGGTGCTCCGCTCCACGTCTGCAACATTGCTCGACATCAAGATATCCCGTGACCGACCCCTTCTCGACAGGGCCCTGCCCGCCCCGAGCGGTGGCGCGGACGCGTCATCCGCCGTGGGCCCGGCGCGCGGACGGGGCATTTGTCCTGGAAGATGGTCGTCAAGGTCACACCACGCCGGAGCGGCCGACCGCGTATCCCCGCATGGCGCCTGTTCACGCGGCGAGGGCCCTGCGCCGGGTCCTGACTCCGGGCGCGCACCCAGGGCCACGGAACGGTCACGTACGGGTCGCGGACCACACCCCTCGGCGCCACAGACCTGCGGCTGGAGGCTGATATGAGCGATCCCATCGACACCTGGACCCACCGTCTGCAGGATCTCACCAGCGAGCTCAATCCCGACCGGGCGCACCGCTTCGTCGAGGACGTCTACCGGGCCGCGCAGGCGGATCTGGACGAGAAGCGGGCCGAAGCCGAATTCGAGCGGGAGGAGTAGAGGAGCAGGGGGCCTCGCCACCGCGGACCGGCTGCTGGACGATCTCGGTCCGGAGTCGGTCGCCGCCGCCCAGCAGGTGCTCGGCAGGAGCGAATCGGTGGGCCAGCAGCGGATGCTCGCCCTGCACGGCGGCTCGCGCGACCAGCTGGAGATCTCACCCAATCTGTGGGCCGGGGTCGGTCTGGTACGGGGCGGTGCGGGCACCGCCCTGGTGGGCAGCCACGCCGATGTCGCCGACCGGATCGAGGAGTACCACGATCTGGGGGTCGAGCACTTCGTCCTCTCCGGCTACCCGCATCTGGAGGAGGCGTACTGGTTCGGGGAGGGGGTGACCCCGGACCTGGCGGCGCGCGGCCTGCTGGCGCGGCCGGCCGGTTCCACGCCAGCGGGCGCCCCGGCGGCGGGCGGCGGGCGGGCGGCGGGCGGGCGGCTTCCGCGCCCGGGGGCGCCCCGCCGTTGTTCGCCCGCGGCCGCTGAGCGGGAGGGGTCCGTGATGCCACGAGGGAGCGCGGACCCCCTGCCCCGCCGCCCGTGCTCGGGTACAGTGAGGCCGTCGTCAGCAGTGCGCAACCGAGGAGGTGGGACCCATTACCGCTGGATCAGGTCGGGTGCTCCCCTCTCACGGCCGTGCGGTTCGCCTGGCGTAGGTGACCGCGGGAGCGCCCTTGGGCGTCCCGAAAGGTTGCCATGTCGGCTTCACCGTCACTTCTGCCTCCCCCTTCTTCGCCTCTCGGCTTCTCCGTCATCGTCACCAGGCTCCGGGCCGCCGGCTGTGTCTTCGCCGAGGACGAGGCGCGTCTGCTCATCTCCACGGCACGGACACCGGCCGATCTCGCGGCCATGGTGGACCGCCGGGTCGCCGGTCTGCCGCTCGAACACGTCCTGGGCTGGGCCGAGTTCCGCGGGCTGCGGATCTCCGTGGACCCCGGGGTCTTCGTGCCCCGCCGCCGCACCGAGTTCCTCGTCGGCGAGGCCATCGCGCTCGCCCTGGCCCGGCCGCGCCCGGTGGTGGTCGACCTCTGCTGCGGGTCCGGCGCGCTGGGCGCCGCGCTGGTCCCGGCCCTGGACCGGGTGGAGCTGTACGCGGCCGACATCGACCCGGCCGCGGTGCGGTGCGCCCGGCGCAATATCGGTCCCTCCCACGGCCGGGTGTACGAGGGCGACCTGTACGAACCGCTGCCCGCCGGACTACGGGGCCGCGTCGATGTCCTGCTCGCCAACGTGCCGTACGTACCCACCGACGACATCGGGCTGTTGCCTCCGGAGGCCCGCATACACGAGGCCCGGGTGGCGCTCGACGGGGGCTCGGACGGGCTGGACGTGCTGCGCCGGGTGACGGCGGCGGCGGCGCTGTGGCTGGCGCCGGGCGGTCACCTGCTGTTCGAGACGAGCGAGCGGCAGGCGGAGCGGGCCGTCGACACCGTCGCCCGCGACGGGCTGATCCCGCGGGTGGCCCGCTCCGGCGAACTGGAGGCCACGGTCGTCATCGCCACCAGGCCTGCTCTCGGGGGCGCGTCACACGGGTGAGGACCGGTGCCGCTCTTCCGGATCGAGATTCGAGCGGGGAGCCCGAACGAAGACCCGGGAAGCCCGGGAAGATCCCCCGCCCCGAGGCTGTTGGTAGAACCGTGAACGACTTCGGGGTACGGGACATCGACGTGGCGGTCATCGGCGCCGGGCAGGCGGGCCTGTCCAGCGCCTACCATCTGCGGCGGTCGGGTTTCGAGCCCGACCGCGACTTCGTGGTGCTCGATCACGCCCCGCGCCCGGGCGGCGCCTGGCAGTTCCGCTGGCCGTCGCTGACGTACGGCAAGGTCCACGGCATGCACGCGCTGCCCGGGATGGAACTGGTCAGTACGGATGCCGATGCCGGCCGGCCGTCCTCCGAGGTGATCGGCGCCTACTTCACCGCGTACGAGCAGCGCTTCGACCTGCGGGTCCACCGGCCGGTGGATGTGTCGGCGGTACGGGAGGGCCATGACGGGCGGCTGCTGGTCGAGACATCCGCAGGGGTGTGGTCGGCGCGGGCGCTGATCAACGCCACGGGCACCTGGGACCGTCCTTTCTGGCCGAGCTATCCCGGTCAGGAGGCATTCCGGGGCCGGCAGCTGCACACCGCGAGCTATCCGGGCCCGGAGGAGTTCGCCGGGCTCCGGGTGGTCGTGGTCGGCGGCGGCACATCGGGGGTGCAGCATCTGATGGAGATCGCGAAAGTGGCGGCGAACACGACCTGGGTGACCCGCCGGCCCCCCGTGTACAACGAAGGGCCGTTCGACGAGGAGCGGGGACGGGCCGTCGTCGCGCTCGTCGAGGAACGGGTGCGCCGGGGGCTCCCGCCCCGGAGCGTCGTCTCGGTGACCGGGCTGCAGCTCACCGAAGCGGTCGCCCGGGCACGCGAGGAGGGGATCCTCGACCGGCTGCCGATGTTCGACCGGATCACCCCGGACGGTGTGGTCTGGGACGACGGGCGGACGGTGGCGGCCGATGTCATCCTCTGGGCGACCGGATTCCGCGCGGCCATCGAGCACCTGGCGCCTCTCCGGCTGCGGGAGCCGGGCGGCGGCGTCCGGATCGAGGAGACGCGTGCCGCGCGGGATGAACGGATCCATCTGGTCGGATACGGGCCTTCGGCCTCCACCATCGGCGCCAACCGGGCCGGGCGGGCGGCGGTACGGGAGATCAGGCGCCTCCTGGAGCGCGAAGCGGCCGTGGCCTGAGAGGCGTTGCTCCGGGACGCCGTGGGCCGAGAGCCCGGGCGGTGCCGGACCAGGCGCGTCCCCGACTTCACAGGGGCCTCAGGCTTCACAGGGGCCTCAGGCTTCACAGGGGCTCAGCTTCACAGGGCTAAGGCTTGGCCTCGCGGCTCGCACTCCTGCGGTTCTCGTTGAATTTCCTGACGTTCTCGCGCTGCTCGGCGTAGCTGTGCGTGAAGCGGGTGTCCCCGGGCGCGACGGTGACGAAGTAGAGCCAGTCACCGCGCGTGGGGTTGATCGCCGCGTTCATGGCCTGGTCCCCGGGGTTGCCGATCGGTGACGGCGGCAGCCCCTCGTTCTCGTAGGTGTTGTACGGGCTGTCGGTCTTCCTGTCCTCATGGGTGGTGTCCAGGGCGGAGCGGTGCAGCGCGTAGTTGAGCGTCGAGTCCAGTTGGAGCGGCATGCTCCGCGCCAGCCGGTTGTGCACGACCCGGGCGACCTTGCCCATGTCGGCCGCCGTATCGGCCTCGGCCTGCACGATGCTGGCGACGGTGACCGCCTCGTAGACCGTGAGACCGTTTCGTTCGGCACCCCTGATGACCCGTTCCGTCCCGAACCGCTGGTTCGCGGTGTTGACCATGAAGCTCAGCAGGCTGGCCGGCGTGGTGGTGGGGTCGATCGGATACGTGGCCGGGAAGAGGTATCCCTCGGGGTTTCCGCCGGCGGCCTCGGGCAGTCCCAGCCGTGTCGCCCCGGCCGCCTTACGCGTGGTGCCGTCCGGGACGTCGAGGGCCCGGTCGACGGAGGCGTACACCTGGTCGGCGCGCCGGCCCTCGGGGACGACCAGGCTTGTCGCCGTTTTCCTCCCGCCGCCGCCTCCGCCACCCAGCAGCACCACGGGCACCAGCACCACGGCTGCCACGACGAGGACCGCGGTCACCATCAGGGCCAGCCGGCTGCGGCGGGTCAGACGGGGACCGCGCCCGGGAACGCCCCCCGGAGGCTCGTTCGTCATGCGGGCACGCTAACCCGGAGTGATCACCGATCCCGGCACCTGACGTGCGACGACACGGAAGCACGCGGACAGAACAAACGAACGTGGGATCGGATGTTCGTCGGAACGTGTGATCGTAGGCAGATTCCGTCCGCAACTCCCCGCGTCACGTGATGCTTACGGGGCGCGAGACGGGCTGCAGACCACGACCGCGCGGTCCCACACCTGCGGTACGCACAAGGAGAACCACCACATGCATCACGGGAACGTCATCACCAACCTGCTCGCCGGCGTCGTCCACCTTCTGGGTTGGCTCATCTGACGCAGCCTCGCTGAAAGCGGTGCCGTCGCTCCCCGTCCCACGGGAGTGGCGGCACCGCCGTTTCAGCGCGCGACCGGCGCCAGACTCCTGGCCGGAGGCGGGCCGCCGTCACGGTCAGGATCGTCCAGGTCCCGACCGCCGCCGAGATCCGTACCGTCACCGGGATCCGTACCGCCGCCGTCCTGCGGACCGCCGTCAAGGTCGGGACCACCGTCGAGATCCTGGTCTCCGTCGAGATCCTGGTCTCCGTCGGCGTGGGCCGGCCGGCTGTCCCTGCGGACCAGGCCGGCATAACGGCCGTCCTGCCCGAGCAGTTCGTCATGGGTGCCCCGCTCGGCGACCCGGCCCGCGTCCAGGACCACGATCTGCTCCGCGTCCCTGATGGTGGAGAGCCGGTGCGCGATGGTGATCGTGGTGCGCCCCTCGGAGAGCGCGTCGATGGCCTGCTGCACCGCCTGCTCGGTACGGGTGTCCAGCGCGCTGGTCGCCTCGTCGAGGATCAGGACGGGCGGGTCGCGCAGGATCGTGCGGGCGATGGCGAGACGCTGCTTCTCGCCGCCGGAGAAACGGTATCCACGCTCACCGACCAGGGTGTCGTAGCCGTCGGGGAGCGAGACGATGTGGTCGTGGATCTGGGCGGCCCGGGCGGCCTTCTCGATCTCCTCGTCGGTGGCTTCCGGCTTGGCGAAACGCAGATTCTCCGCGACGGAGGCGTGGAAGAGGTAGGTCTCCTGGGACACCACGCCGACAGCCCGGGCGAGGGTCCCGAAGTCCAGGTCACGCACGTCCACGCCATCGAGCAGGACCCGCCCGCCGGTCACGTCGTACAGCCGGGGCACGAGATAGCTGAGCGTGGACTTGCCCGAGCCCGTGGGCCCGACGACGGCGAGGCTGCCGCCGGCCGGGACCGTCAGATCGATCCCGTCGAGCGTCCGCCCGCCCTTCTCGTCGTAGCTGAAGTCGACTCCGTCGAAGCGCACCTCGCCCCGGACCTTGTCGATCCTGACCGGCCGCTCGGGCTCGGTGATGTCGACAGGCAGGTCGAGGTATTCGAAGATGCGCTGGAACAGGGCGAGCGAGGTCTGCATCTGCACTCCGGTGGAGAGCAGGCTCACGGCGGGCCGGAAGAGGCCCTGCTGGAGCGAGACGAAGGCGACGAGCGTACCGATGGAGACGGCGGTACCGCCGGCGTGCAGCGCGATGCCCGCGGCCCAGTAAATGGCAGCCGGCATGGCGGCCATGACGATGCCGATGCTCGACATCCGCCAGCGCCCGGCCATGTTGGAGCGCACTTCCAGGTCGACGAGCCGCTCGGACTCGTCGGAGAAGGACCGGGTGAGCGAGTCGGCACGCCCCATCGTGCGGCCGAGCAGAATGCCGCTCACCGAGAGCGATTCGGTGATCGTGGCGGCCATGGTGGCCATCTGCCGCTGCCGGTCCGTGGTGATCTTCTTGCGCTCGCGGCCGACCCTGCGGCTGATCCAGATGAACAGCGGCAGCAGGGCCATCGAGACGGCGGTCAGCCGCCAGTCCAGCGCGAGCATCGCGACGATCGAGGCGACGACGGCTGTGAGATTGGAGACCAGGGAGGTCGCGGTCGAGGTCACGGTCGCCTGCATACCGCCGATGTCGTTGGCGATACGGGACTGGACCTCTCCGGTCCTGGTTCTGGTGAAGAAGGCCAGCGGCATCCGCTGGAGCTGGGTGTAGACGCCGGTGCGCAGATCGTGCATGACCCGCTGGCCGACCGTGGTCGAGATCAGGGTCTGGAGCACACCGAAGACGCTGTTGACGACGGCGGTGAGGATCATGCCGAGGGCGAGCAGACTGAGCAGTCCGGTACGGCCCTGCGGAATCGCCGTGTCGAGGATCGCGCGGAGCATGAACGGAGACGCCACCGACACCAGTGACGAGGCCGCGACAAGCAGTCCGACGATGGCGAGCCGGCCGCGGTAGGGACGGAACAGGCCGAAGATGCGCCGCAACTCGGCGGGGGGCTCCGGCTGGACCTGCCCGTCGACGGCGGGGCGGGGAGAGGGTGTCCATGGGGATGATTCGGGCTTCATGGGCTCCTTCGAAGGGTGAGGGAACTTCGGCAGAGACGGGCAACGGTGACGACAGCCAAGCCCTCGCAGAGCATAGCTCACTGTTACCTATGCTCACAATGAACCTGGTCCTGATATTATTCCGCCATGAACACCCCTGACGCCGACGGCGTGCTGGCCGAGCAGCTGCTGCGCCTGACCCGCCGCCTCCACCGCATCCAGAAACGTCAGATGGATCCCCTCGGCATCACCCCGGCGCAGGCGCGGCTGCTGCGGACCGTCGTGTCCTACGACCAGCCGCCACGGATGGCCGACCTGGCGACGCGGCTGGATGTGGTGCCGCGCGCGGTGACCAGTCTGGTCGACGGTCTGGAGGGGAACGGATGGGTCAGGCGGGTTCCCGATCCGACCAACCGCAGAGTGGTGCGCATCGAGATCACCGACACCGGCCGGGCCACCCTCGCGTCCCTGCGGGGCGCACGCCGGTCGGCGGCGGAGGATGTCCTCGCTCCCCTGACGGCCGAGCAGCGCGAGGTGCTCGGCGGGCTGCTGTCGGTCCTCGTCGACGGGAGCCCGGAGCGCCACTGCTGACGGAGGGACCTCCCACCTGACGGACGGTCCGACGCCTGACGGGCAGCCCCCCGCGCCTGACGGACGGTCCGCACGCCCGGCGGACGATCCGCACGCGCGGCGGCGGATGGCCCGTACGGGTGACGCACGATGCCGTACGAGACCGGGCCTGCCTGCCCCCGCTGGCTCGATCCGGCTCCCGCCCCGGAAAATCGATTGCCCCTGAGGTCCTGAAAGCCGAATGTTGCACGGGTTCGGCCACTCCACGAGCCATGGGGCATCATGCAGATTCGCGATCTTCCGTATCCCGATCCAGGGATCCCCGACGCACGGTCGGGCCCCCGGTTCCTGCTGTGGCTCGGACGCAACCAACTGGGCGGCCAGCTCAAGGCGCTGGCCTGGGGTCTGCTGCACCATCTGGGCATCGCCGGACTTCCGCTGGGCGCCGGACTCGCCGTCCAGGCCGTGGTCGACCGCTCCGGCGGCCGGCTCGCGCTCGCCGGCGGGCTGATCGCGCTCTTCGGCGCCGCGATCACCGTCGGTGACACGATGCTGCACCGCAGCGCCGTCACCAACTGGATCACCGCCGCCGCCCGCGTCCAGCAACTGCTGGCCCGCAAGACCGCGGATCTGGGCTCCGCGCTGACCCGCCGGGTCGCCGCGGGCGAGGTCGTCGCCGTCTCCACCGGAGACGTCGAGAAGATCGGCTGGTTCGTGGAGGCGCTCTCGCGGTTCCTGGCCGCCGCGATCGCGATCGTGCTGATCTGCTTCGGCCTGGTCCTCTACCTGCCGTCGCTCGGCATACTCGTCGCCCTGGGCGTGCCGGTGCTCGCCCTCGCCGTCCTGCCCCTGCTCCCCCGCGCCACGCAACGGGCCGACATCCAGCGCGAGAAGGCCGGCAAGGCCACCGAGCTGGCCTCGGACACCGTCGCGGGCCTGCGGGTGCTGCGCGGCATCGGCGGCGAGGAACTGTTCCTCGGCCGTTACCGCGCGGCCTCGCAGGAGGTGCGCGAGGCCGCCGTCCGCAGCGCCCGTATGTGGTCGCTGATCTCGGCGATCCAGGTCCTGCTGCCGGGTGTCCTGCTGATCTCGGTCGTCTGGTACGGCGCGCGGCTCGCCCTGGACGGGCGCATCGGCGTCGGCGCGCTGGTGACCGTCTACAGCGCGGTGACCCTGCTGCTTTTCCCTTTGAGGCACTTCGAGGAAATCGCGATGGCCTACTCCTTCTCCCGGCCCTCCGCCAAGCGCGCGGCCCGGGTGCTGTCACTGGAGCGGACCTCGTACGAGGAGGAGCGCGGGAGTCTCGACGACGCCAGGCCGACCGGCGATCTGTACGACCCGGCGACCGGACTGCTCGCGCCCTCGGGGCTGCTGACCGCCGTGGTGTGCGGGGACCCCGACGCGGCGGGACGGCTCGCGGAACGTCTCGGCGGGCACGCGGCCGAGGAGGAGAAGAGCCCGTCGGTACTGCTCGGCGGGGTGGCGCTGGACGATCTGCCACTCGGCGCGGCGCGGGCCTGCGTACTCGTCCAGGACAAGGATCCGGTGCTGCTCTCCGGGACTCTGGCCGAGCTGCTGGATGTACCGGCGTCCGGTGCGGTCGACCCGGGGAAGGCGCTGGCCGCCGCCCAGTGCGGCGACGTGCTCGACGCGCTCGTCCAGGCGTCGGTGGACGGCACCGGGGACCCGATGCGGTCCCGGATCACCGAGCGCGGCCGGTCGCTGTCCGGTGGTCAGCGGCAGCGGCTGGCGCTGGCCCGTTCGCTGGTCACGGACCCGGAGGTGCTGGTCCTCGACGAGCCGACCTCCGCCGTCGACTCACACACGGAGGCGCGGATCGCGCAGAGCGTCAAGGAGCTGCGGGCCGGGCGCACGACGGTGGTGTTCGCCTCCTCGCCGCTGCTGCTGGACCGCGCGGACCGGGTGGTGTTCGTCCACGAGGGCGAGGTCGCCGCGGTGGGCGTCCACCGCGAGCTGGTGCTCCGCGACGCCTGCTACCGCGCGGTCGTCACCCGCGAGAGCGACCAGGAAGAGCTCATGGCGCCGGCGTCCTCGCCGGCCAGGGAAGAAATCGGGGAATCAGCATGATCGGCGTGGCGCGACCGGAGTACGACCCGGCGGCCCAGGGGTCGGCGACAACCCTGCCGGTCGGGACCCCCGCGACTGTGCGAGCCTACGTGAGCGAGCTGCTGCGGCGGCACCGTACGGCGTTCATCCTGCTGGTCACCGTCAACGCGGTCTCCGTGGTGGCCTCGATGGTGGGGCCGTTCCTGCTCGGCGGCATCGTCGAGGATCTGTCCAGCGGGGTGCGCGATCTGCATCTGGAGCGGACCGCCACGGTGTTCGCGGTCGCGCTGATCGTCCAGACCGTGTTCACCCGGCTGGTGCGGCTGCGCGGGGCGATGCTCGGCGAGGAGATGCTCGCGGACCTGCGGGAGGACTTCCTCGTCAGGGCCGTCGGGCTGCCGCCCGGGGTGCTGGAACGGGCGGGGACGGGCGACCTGCTGTCCCGGATCACCACGGACGTCGACCGGCTGGCGAACGCCATGCGCGAGGCCGTGCCGCAGCTCGCGATCGGCATCGTGTGGGCGGCGCTGCTGATAGGCGCGCTGACCGTGACCGCGCCGCCGCTGGCGCTCGCGGTGCTACTGGCGCTGCCGCTGCTGATCCTCGGCTGCCGCTGGTACTTCAAGCGGGCGCCCTCGGCGTATCGCGCGGAGGCCGCCGGCTATGCGGCGGTCGCGGCCATGCTCGCGGAGACGGTCGACGCGGGAAGGACCGTGGAGTCGCACCGGCTCGGCGCGCGCCGGGTGGCGCTCTCGGAGCGGCGGATCGAGGAATGGACCGCGTGGGAAAGGTACACACTCTGGCTGCGGTCGGTGCTGTTCCCGGTGATCAACCTCACGCATGTGACGATCTTCCTGACCGTGCTGGTGGTCGGCGGGGTCTTCGTCCTGCAGGGCTGGATCGACGTCGGACAGCTCACCACGGGGGCGCTGTTCGCCCAGATGCTGGTGGACCCGGTCGGGCTGATCCTGCGCTGGTACGACGAGCTCCAGGTCGCCCAGGTCTCCATCGCCCGGCTGGTGGGTGTGCGGGACATCGAGCCGGCGGCGGGTGACGCGTCGGTCGTGCCGGCGGGCCGGGACGTCAGCGCCGACCGGGTGCGCTTCGGGTACCGGGAGGGGGTCGACGTACTGCACCAGGTGTCGCTGGACGTCGCTCCCGGCACGAGGCTGGCCCTGGTCGGCCCGTCGGGCGCCGGGAAATCGACGCTGGGCCGACTCCTCGCGGGCATCTACGGCCCGCGCGAGGGGCAGGTCACGCTCGGCGCGGCGGAACTGTCGCGGATGCCCGCCGAGCGGGTGCGGGAGCATGTCGCCCTGGTCAACCAGGAGCACCACGTCTTCGTCGGTTCGCTGCGTGACAACCTGCTGCTGGCGCGCACGAGCGCGGCGGACGCCGAGCTGTGGGCGGCTCTCGGGGCGGTCGACGCGGACTGCTGGGCGCGAGCGCTGGACGGGGGCCTGGACACGGAGGTCGGCTCCGGGGGTACGGCCCTGACCCCGGCCCAGGCTCAGCAGGTCGCGCTCGCCCGGCTGGTCCTCGCGGACCCGCACACCCTGGTGCTGGACGAGGCGACCTCCTTGCTGGACCCGCGCGCGGCGCGGCACCTGGAGCGCTCGCTGGCCCGGGTGCTGGACGGCCGTACGGTGGTGGCGATCGCACACCGGCTGCACACCGCGCACGACGCGGACGTGATCGCGGTGGTCGAGGAGGGCCGGATCAGCGAGCTGGGCAGCCACGACGAACTGGTGGCGGCGGACGGCGCGTACGCGGCGCTGTGGCGCTCCTGGCACGGCTGAGCCGACGCGTGGTCTCCGTCCGGGCGCGGGCTCAGTTGGCGCGCAGCCACTCACCGAGAACGGCGAAGTCCCCGTCGTCAAGACCTCGGTGGGGGTCGACGCGGTGGAGGAGGGCCCGTCCTCGGTGGTGTGCGGCCACCCAGGACCGATCGGCGTCGGTGATCTCGTCGTCGACCCAGGCGAACGCGCGGCCGGCCGCCCGGTCGACGAGGGGGCGGGTCTTCCAGTGGAGCCCGCCCCGCTCGTCCGTCGGCTCCGGCCAGTCGATCACGGGCAGCTCCGGCAGGCCGAGCCGCGGTGCGACGTACTCGTTCGCGTCAGACATCCACGTCGTGGCCCACACCAGTTCGCAGGGTAGCGCCGCCAGCCGGGGCCCGTGCCCGGGATTGATCCTGGCCAGCAGCGGATTCGCGGCGGCGCCCAGCGGGTCGGGGCCCGTCCGGTACGTCGGGTACCCGTCCGGGATGTGTTCCGGTGCCGCTCCGAACGGAATGAGCGGTCCGTCGACGTCGAGGAAGAGCAGCGGACGCCGCGCGGAACCGGTCACGGCCGGGCGTCCTGCCGCCGGATCCGGCCTCAGATCCATCCCAGCGCCGCGACGCCGCCCACCGCGCCCAGCACCATGAACGCCGGCATCAGCACCTTCAGCTCGACCCAGGCGCCGGCCCGGAAGCGCATCGCCTTCGGGGGGCCGATCGGGTACCAGCGCTTGCGGCCGATCGGTATGGGCCACAGGATCGGGCAGCCCGACACGGTCAGCGCGTCCCCGATGTCGTGCACCAGCGCGCCCAGGATGATCGGCAGGCCGAGCCAGAGGTATTCCTGGCCCGGGTCGGTGAACAGCCAGCCCGCGCCGTTGCCGGGCTGGTCCAGAACGCCCGCCAGGATCCAGGCGCTGGTCGCGCCGAGCAGCCAGACGAGGACGTCGCTGGAGACCCGCGCGGCTCGCCACAGGAGGCCCTCAACCGCGAGTACCAGGTGTACGAAGAGGATGGCGAGCACCGCCCAGCGGCCGCCGGTGACCGCCAGCAGCGAGGCGCCGCCGCCGATCGCGACCGCCCAGACCCAGGTGTGGGTCAGGGTGCGGTGGCCGCCGGTCCGGCGGGGGTCGCCCGGCTTCCTGGTGGCTTTGTAGACGGAGTACGAGAGCTTGTCGACGATCTCGCACATCCGCTTCGACACCGGGCCGAACGCCCGGGATATCGTCGCGGCCTTGTGGTCGAGATCAGGGGCGAGCGCGGCGCCCGCGCAGATCAGGGCGCCGACGACCAGGACCGGCCACGGCATGCCGTGGCCGGCGGCGGCCGCCGCCGCGCCCACCCCCAGCCAGGCCGCTGCCCCTGACAGAGAGTGTGCCGGTCCCATCATGGTCGTACCCGTCCCGAAGCAGTGGTGGCGAAGGCCCGCGTGGTGCGGCCCAGTTGACACGGCAGCGTATCGTCCGTGATCTTCGGCCGGACGTCCGGTTCCCTCATCGGGGCGGAAGGAAGGCAAGATGGGGGCGTGACCCTTATCGATCAGCTGCCGCCGGATGCCGACCCCGATGCCCTCTTCGAGGCTTTCTCCTCCTGGGCCGAGGGCCAGGGCATCACGCTCTATCCGGCCCAGGAGGAGGCGCTGATCGAGGTGGTCTCCGGGGCGAACGTGATCGTGTCCACCCCCACCGGCTCCGGAAAGAGCCTGATCGCGGCGGGTGCGCACTTCACGGCGCTGGCGCAGGACAAGGTCACCTTCTACACCGCGCCGATCAAGGCGCTGGTCTCGGAGAAGTTCTTCGACCTCTGCAAGCTCTTCGGCACGGAGAACGTCGGCATGCTGACCGGCGACGCCTCCGTCAACGCGGACGCCCCGGTGATCTGCTGCACCGCCGAGGTGCTGGCCTCGATCGCGCTCCGGGACGGCAAGTACGCCGACATCGGCCAGGTCGTGATGGACGAGTTCCACTTCTACGCGGAGCCCGACCGGGGCTGGGCCTGGCAGATCCCGATCCTGGAACTGCCGCAGGCCCAGTTCATCCTGATGTCGGCGACCCTCGGTGACGTCTCCCGCTTCGAGGAGGACCTGACCCGCCGCACGGGCCGGCCGACCTCCGTCGTACGGTCCGCGACGCGCCCGGTCCCGCTCTCGTACGAGTACCGCGTCACCCCGATCACCGAGACGCTGACCGAACTGCTGGAGACCCGGCAGGCGCCGGTCTACATCGTGCACTTCACGCAGGCGGCCGCCGTCGAGCGGGCGCAGTCGCTCATGAGCATCAACATGTGCACGCGTGAGGAGAAGGACAAGATCGCCGAGCTGATCGGCAATTTCCGCTTCACGACCAAGTTCGGCCGCAATCTCTCCCGCTATGTACGCCACGGCATCGGTGTGCACCACGCGGGCATGCTGCCCAAGTACCGCCGCCTGGTGGAGAAGCTCGCCCAGGCCGGTCTGCTGAAGGTCATCTGCGGTACGGACACGCTGGGCGTCGGCGTCAACGTCCCGATCCGTACGGTGCTGTTCACGGCGCTCACCAAGTACGACGGCAGTCGCGTCCGCACCCTGCGCGCGCGGGAGTTCCACCAGATCGCGGGCCGGGCGGGACGCGCCGGGTTCGACACGGCGGGCTTCGTCGTCGCGCAGGCGCCGGAGCACGTCGTCGAGAACGAGAAGGCGCTCGCCAAGGCGGGCGACGATGTCAAGAAGCGCCGCAAGGTGGTCCGCAAGAAGGCCCCGGAGGGCTTCGTCGCCTGGTCGGACACCACCTTCGAGAAGCTCATCGGCTCCGACCCCGAACCGCTGACCTCCCGCTTCCGGGTCACCCACACCATGCTGCTGTCGATCATCGCGCGTCCTGGCAACGCGTTCGAGGCGATGCGTCATCTGCTGGAGGACAACCACGAGCCGCGCAGGCAGCAGCTGCGGCACATCCGGCGGGCCATCGCCATCTACCGTTCGCTGCTGGACGGCGGCGTGGTGGAGCGGCTGGCGACCCCGGACGCGGAGGGCCGCATCATCCGGCTCACCGTCGACCTCCAGCAGAACTTCGCACTCAACCAGCCGCTGTCCACGTTCGCGCTGGCCTCGTTCGAGCTCCTCGACCAGGAGTCGCCGTCGTACGCGCTGGACATGGTCTCGGTCGTCGAGTCGACGCTGGACGACCCGCGCCAGATCCTCGCCGCCCAGCAGAACAAGGCGCGCGGCGAGGCGGTCGCCCTGATGAAGGCGGACGGCGTCGAGTACGAGGAGCGGATGGAGCGGCTCCAGGACGTCTCGTATCCGAAGCCGCTGGAAGAGCTGCTCACGCACGCGTACAACGTGTACCGCACGAGTCATCCGTGGGTCGGCGACCACCCGGTCTCGCCCAAGTCGGTGATCCGGGACATGTACGAACGGGCCCTGTCCTTCACCGAGTTCACGTCCCACTACGAGCTGGCCCGTACCGAGGGCATTGTGCTGCGCTATCTGGCGGGCGCGTACAAGGCGCTGGAGCACACCATTCCGGACGACCTCAAGTCGGAGGATCTGGAGGATCTCACCGCCTGGCTCGGCGAGATGGTCCGCCAGGTCGACTCCAGTCTGCTCGACGAGTGGGAGCAGCTGGCCAACCCCGAGGTGGAGACGGCCGAGCAGGCGCAGGAGAAGGCCGACCAGGTCAGGCCGGTCACGGCCAACGCGCGCGCCTTCCGGGTCCTGGTCCGCAACGCGATGTTCCGCCGGGTGGAGCTGGCCGCGCTGGACAGGGTCGGCGAACTGGGCGAGCTGGACGGTGAGTCGGGGTGGGACGCGGACACGTGGGGTGAGGCGATGGACGCGTACTGGGACGAGTACGAGGACCTGGGCACCGGCCCCGACGCGCGCGGCCCGAAGCTGCTCGCCATCGAGGAGGACCCGGAGCACGGCCTGTGGCGCGTCCGGCAGACCTTCGCCGATCCGAACGGCGATCACGACTGGGGCATCAGCGCGGAGGTCGATCTGGCGGCCTCCGACGAGGAGGGCCGGGCCATCGTCCGGGTCACGGCCGTGGGCCAGCTCTCCGGAGCACACTGAGACACTTCGCGACGCTTCGGGATGCTTCGGGTCACTCCGGACGATTCACGACGGGAGAACACGCGGTCATGACGAACCCCGCCGAGCTGCTGGTCGGTCTGCTCGACCTGGAGCGGATCGAGGTCGATATCTTCCGGGGGCGCAGCCCCGAGGAGTCGCTGCAGCGGGTCTTCGGCGGGCAGGTCGCCGGGCAGGCGCTGGTCGCGGCCGGCCGCACCACCGACGGAGACCGCCCGGTCAACTCACTGCACGCGTATTTCCTGCGGCCGGGCCGTCCCGGCGTCCCGATCGTCTACCAGGTCGAACGGGTCAGGGACGGCCGGTCGTTCACCACGCGCCGGGTCACCGCCGTCCAGCAGGGCCGTACGATCTTCAATCTCACGGCCTCCTTCCATCGGCCGGAGGCGGGCGGCATCGAGCATCAGCTGCCGCCCCGGCCGGGCCTCCCCGACCCGGAGTCGCTGCCCACGGTCTCCGACGAGGTCCGGGAGCACCTGGGCGGGCTGCCGCAGCCCCTGGAGCGGATGTCCCGGCGCCAGCCGTTCGACATCCGCTATGTGGACCGGCTGCGCTGGACCCGTGAGGAGATCGAGGAAGCGGATCCGCGCAGCGCGGTGTGGATGCGCGCGGTGGGCCCGCTGGGCGACGATCCGCTGGTGCACACCTGCGCGCTGACGTACGCGAGCGACATGACGCTCCTGGACGCGGTGCGGATCCCGGTGGAGCCGCTGTGGGGGCCGCGCGGCTTCGACATGGCGTCGCTGGATCACGCGATGTGGTTCCACCGCCCGTTCCGCGCGGACGAGTGGTTCCTGTACGACCAGGAGTCACCGATCGCGACGGGCGGCCGGGGCCTGGCCCGGGGCCGGATCTACGACCGTGAGGGCCGGCTCCTGGTGTCGGTGGTGCAGGAGGGGCTCTTCCGGCGCCACGCCCCCGCGCCGTAGCGGGGGCGGCCGGGTGACCGGATGACCGGATGACCGGGTGACCGGATGACCGGGTGAACGCGAGGTTCCGGCGTCAGAAACCGGGGATCGGGTCCTGTTCGGCCTCGCGCCGCCGGGTCCTGATGGCCGGCGCGGGCGGATGCAGCTTGGCGTCGCAGGCGGGGCCGAGACCGGTGCGGCGCGAGGCCGCACCGGTGAGCGGCCGGCCGCACATCCGGCAGCGGACCGCCCGGCGGTTGCCGTCGTCCTGTTCCGGTCCCGATCCGGGCAGCCGGCCGTCACTGAGCTGTGATGCGCGCATGTCCCAGCTCTACCAGCCCGCGCGCCGGGGCTCGTGCCCGCGGGTCCACAATGAGCGCGAGACCGCCCGTACCGAGGAGACCTCCATGACGACTCTTTACGACATCCCGCTGCAGACCCTCACGGGTGAGCCCACCTCCCTGGCCGCTTACCAGGGCCAGGCCGTGCTCCTGGTGAACGTCGCGTCGAAGTGCGGCCTCACCCCGCAGTACGCCGGTCTGGAGCGGCTCCAGCAGCAGTACGGCGACCGGGGCTTCACCGTCCTCGGCGTGCCGTGCAACCAGTTCGCGGGGCAGGAACCCGGCAGCTCCGAGGAGATCCGGACCTTCTGCTCGGCGACGTACGGCGTCAGCTTCCCGCTGCTGGCGAAGACCGACGTGAACGGGGAGAGCAGGCACCCGCTGTACGCGGAGCTGACGAAGGCGGCCGACGCG
Source organism: Streptomyces sp. NPDC051569 (assembly GCF_044454085.1). Taxonomy (NCBI): domain Bacteria; kingdom Bacillati; phylum Actinomycetota; class Actinomycetes; order Kitasatosporales; family Streptomycetaceae; genus Streptomyces; species Streptomyces sp. NPDC051569. Next base: position 144,094 of record NZ_JBITDJ010000015.1, on the reverse strand, counting down.
GCCGGCGAGGCCGGGGATGTCGCGTGGAACTTCGAGAAGTTCCTCATCGGCGCGGGCGGCGATGTCGTCTCCCGCTTCCGTCCGACCACCGAGCCCGAGGCCCCCGAGGTCGTCGCGGCCATCGAGGCGCAGCTCCCGGCCTGACCCGCCCGGCTGTCGCGGGGTCCGGGCCCGGCCGGGCCCGGACCTCAGCGGATCGGCATGCCGGACAGGGTGCGGGCGATCACCAGGCGCTGGATCTCGCTCGTGCCTTCGAAAATGGTGTAGATCGCGGCGTCCCGGTGCATGCGCTCGACCGGGTATTCGCGGGTGAAGCCGTTGCCGCCGAGTATCTGTACGGCCTGTCCCGTGACCTTCTTCGCGGTCTCGCCGGCGTACAGCTTGGACATGGAGCCCTCGGCGGATGTGAACGGCTTGCCCGTGGCCGCCATCCAGGAGGCGCGCCACACCAGCAGCCGGGCCGCGTCGATCCGGGTGCGCATGTCGGCCAGTTGGAAGGCGATGCCCTGGTTGTCGATGATCGGGCGGCCGAACTGGGTGCGGGTCTTCGCGTAGTCGAGGGCGACTTCGTACGCGGCGCGGGCCGTTCCCACCGCCATCGCGCCGACCGCCGGGCGGGACGCCTCGAACGTGGCCATGGCGGCGTTCTTGACCCGCTCGCCGCCGGGCGCCGCAGCGCGTTCGCGGGCGCGGGCGAGGCGTTCGTCGAGTTTCTCCCTGCCGCCGAGCAGGCAGTGGCCCGGGACGCGTACGCCGTCCAGGACGACTTCGGCGGTGTGCGAGGCGCGGATGCCGTGCTTCCTGAACTTCTGGCCCTGGGAGAGGCCGGGCGTGCCCGGCGGGACGATGAAGGAGGCGTGGCCCTTCGTGCCCAGGTCGGCGTCGACGACGGCGACCACCACGTGGACGTCGGCGATCCCGCCGTTGGTCGCCCAGGACTTGGTGCCGTTCAGCACCCATTCGTCCTTCGCCCCGTCGTACACCGCGCTGGTGCGCATGGCCGAGACGTCGGAGCCCGCGTCCGGCTCGGACGAGCAGAAGGCCGCGACCTTCACATCGTCCGGCTCGCCGTACATCTGCGGGATCCAGGTGCCGATCTGCTCTTCGGTGCCGTTGGCGAGGACGCCGACGGCCGCCAGACCCGTACCGACGATCGACAGGGCGATGCCCGCGTCGCCCCAGAACAGCTCCTCCATCGCCATCGGGATGCCGAGGCCCGTAGGGTCGAAGAACTGCTGGGCGTAGAAGTCGAGGGAGTAGATGCCCACCTTGGCGGCCTCCTGGATGACCGGCCAGGGTGTCTCCTCACGCTCGTCCCACTCGGCCGCGGCCGGGCGGATGACGTCCGCGGCGAAACCGTGCAGCCAGTCACGGACCTGCTTCTGGTCGTCGTTGAGATCGAGCGTGAACTCCGCCATGTGCCCTGCCACCGTCCCCTACGCGCGTTACTTACGGTAACAGCAGTCTGTTACTCGCAGGTAGGAGATGTCAACCGACCACGGCTTGATCAGCGTTGCCGACGGGCAGGGTGTTACGTTGCGTAGGCGTCAGGCAATCGCACGGGCGGGGAGACACACCTTGGAGACCACACAGCAGGCCGCGCAGCAGGCCGAGCAGCAGGCCGAGCAGCAGCGTTCGGCCCGGCAGCGGCGGCGCCAGCTGCTGGAGGCCGCGGACCGGGTGGTGCTCCGGGACGGCCCGCACGCTTCCATGAACGCCATCGCCGCCGAAGCCGGCATCACGAAACCCATTCTCTACCGGCACTTCGGCGACAAGGGCGGGCTGTACCGCGCGCTCGCCAAGCGCCACACCGACGCACTGCTGGATGCCCTGCGGACCGCGCTCGACGCGCCCGCCGACCGGCGCCGGCGGGTCGAGGCCACCCTCGACACCTACCTCGCCGCGATCGAGGCACGTCCCCAGGTCTACCGGTTCCTGATGCATCCGGCGGAGGACACCCCGCTGCCGGAGCAGGGCTTCGACGTCGGCCGCCACTCGGCGCCGCTGCTGCGCCGCCTGGGTGAGGAGCTGGCCAAGGTCATCGAGGAGCGGGTCGACCTCGGCCCGGACAGCGGGCCGCTCGCCCGGGTCTGGGGCCACGGCATCGTCGGCATGATGCACGCGGCGGGCGACTGGTGGCTCGGTGAACGCCCCTGCTCACGGGAGCAGTTGGTGAGCAGCCTGGCGGACCTGCTGTGGGGGCGGCTGGCCGCGGTCGGCGACCGCGAGGGCGGCCCGGGGTTCTGAGCGGGCCGGACCGCCGGGCGCGGGCGCCTGCGGGACCGTCCGCCGGTCAGGCGTACGCACCCGTGCCCCAGGGGGCCCGGCGCACGGCCCGCAGCGCCTTCGACCGCCGCCATCCGGTGAGCCGGTCCGGGTAGACCATGCCCTCCAGATGGTCGCATTCGTGCTGGAGACAGCGCGCGAAGAAGCCCGATCCCGCTATCCGTACCGGCTTCCCGTCCTGGGTGAAGCCCTCCACCGCCGCGTGGTCGAACCGTTCGGTTCCGGCCTCGACGCCGGGCAGCGACAGACAGCCCTCGGGGCCGCGCAGCGTGATCCCGCCCGCCTCGGACAGCCGGGGGTTGACGATGTGTCCGAGGTGACGGACGTCCTCGTCATCCGGACAGTCGTATACGAAGACGCGCTGTCCCACGCCGATCTGGTTCGCCGCCAGCCCGACACCCCGGGCCGCGTACATCGTCGCGAACAGATCCTCGATCAGGCCGGCGAGCGCGGGACCGAAGTCCGTGACCGGCTCACAGGGCGCGTGCAGCACCGGATCGCCGAGCATGCGCATGGCTCGTACTCGACCGGAGGTGCCGGGGATGGGACGGTTTCGCATGACGCTCAGGGTACGGTCCACAGTGACCTCCGCCTTCTGCCAGGTGCCGTGGTTCGGGCGCCTGGCCGGATCTCGATAGGCTGACCCACGGACCGATGCGAGGAGGACCAAGGACGATGTCAGGCAACACGGAGCCGCTGTCGCCGCGGGCCAAGCTGGCCGTGACGGCGGGCAAGGCGGCGGCGGCGGTGTCACGCGCCGCTGGGCGCGGCAGCGGATCGGTGATCGGCGGCAAGGTGGCGCTCAGACTCGACCCCGATCTGCTGGGGAGGCTGGCGCAGCACCTGGACGTCATCCTCGTATCCGCGACGAACGGCAAGACGACCACGACGCGGCTGATCGCGGAGGCGCTGCGGGCCGCCGGGCCGGTGGTCTCCAACGCGCTCGGCGCCAACATGCCGGCCGGGATCACCTCCGCCCTCGCGGGCGGTTCCGACGCCAAGTTCGGCGTGATCGAGGTGGACGAGAAGTACCTCGCCGGTGTGGCGCGCGACACGACGCCCAAGGCGATCGCGCTGCTCAACCTCTCCCGCGACCAGCTCGACCGCGCGGCGGAGACCCGGATGCTCGCCGAGAAGTGGCGGGAGGGGCTGGCCGGTACCAAGGCCATCGTCATCGCCAACGCCGACGACCCGCTGATCGTATGGGCCGCTTCCTCCTCGCCCAATGTGGTGTGGGTGGCGGCCGGCCAGGAGTGGAAGGACGACGCCTGGTCGTGCCCCTCCTGCGGCGGTGTGATGCAGCGCCCCGGCGACGACTGGTTCTGCGGCGAGTGCGGTTTCCGCAGGCCGCCGCCGAGCTGGGCGCTCCACGGCGACCACGTGCTGGACCCGCACGGCTCCGCCTGGCCGATCCATCTCCAGCTGCCGGGCCGCGCGAACAAGGCGAACGCCGCCACCTCCGCCGCCGTCGCGGCGACCTTCGGCGTGCCGCCGCAGGTGGCGCTGGAGCGCATGTACCAGGTGCAGGCCGTCGCGGGACGGTACGACGTGGTCTCCTTCCTCGGCCGTGACCTGCGGCTGCTGCTCGCGAAGAACCCCGCGGGCTGGCTGGAGACGTTCTCCCTCATCGACCAGCCGCCGACCCCCGTCATCCTGGCCGTCAACGCCCGGGGCGCGGACGGTACCGACACCTCGTGGCTGTGGGATGTCGACTACACGCGGCTGGCGGGACACCCCATCTTCGTCATCGGCGACCGGAAGCTGGACCTCGCCGTACGTCTCGAAGTCGCGAACCTGGAATTCCGGGTCTGCGAGACGGCCGACGAGGCGGTGCAGATGGCACCGCCCGGACGGATCGAGGCGATCGCCAACTACACGGCATTCCAGGACCTGCGCCGCCGCGTCGGCAACTGAGACCCCAGGGAAACCCCTTGAGAGCTTACGGAACCCCCGACGGAAACCCTGCCGGATCCTCTGCAGGATCCCGTGAAGGACGATCGAAGATGAATGACAACAGCCTGCGGCTGGTGTGGATCTATCCGGACCTGCTGAGCACCTACGGGGACCAGGGCAACGCCCTGGTGGTGGAGCGCCGGGCCCGGCAGCGCGGTCTCGGCGTCACGCGTGTCGACGTGCGCAGCGACCAGCCGGTGCCCACCTCCGGTGACATCTATCTGATCGGCGGCGGCGAGGACCGGCCGCAGCGGCTCGCCGCGGAGCGGCTGCGCCGGGACGGCGGGCTCAGCCGGGCCGTCTCGAACGGCGCGATCGTCTTCTCGGTCTGCGCCGGCTACCAGATCCTCGGCCACGAGTTCATCAACGACCTCGGTGAGCGCGAGGCCGGCCTCGGGCTGCTCGACGTGGTGTCCACCCGCGGTGAGGGTGAGCGGTGCGTCGGTGACGTACTGGCCGACATCGATCCGCGGCTGAACCTGCCGCAGCTGACCGGTTTCGAGAACCACCAGGGCATCACCCACCTCGGCCCGTCCGCGCGGCCGTTCGCGCGGGTCCGGCTGGGCCGGGGCAACGGGACGGGCGACGGCACCGAGGGCGCGTACAACGACACCGTCTTCGGCACCTACATGCACGGCCCGGTGATGGCGCGCAACCCGCAGATCGCGGACCTGCTGCTGAAGCTGGCCCTCGATGTGAACGCGCTGCCGCCGACCGACGACCGCTGGTACGACGCGCTGCGCTCCGAGCGCATCTCCTCGGCGGTCCAGCCGGCCTGACGCCCTCCGGGGCGTGTCCCGTAGTCGGAGTCCAGCAGTCGGACGCCGGGTTCGGTCACGTCGTCGCCCGCCGGTAAGGTGGCGACGATCTGGCCGGACGACGGTGTCCGGCCGTCGGCCCACGTTGCAAAGGTAATCCGGGCTATGCGAATTGGTGTGCTCACCTCAGGCGGCGACTGCCCCGGCCTCAACGCCGTGATCAGGTCTGTCGTGCACCGCGCCGTCGTCGACCACGGCGACGAGGTGATCGGCTTCCACGACGGCTGGAAAGGCCTCCTGGAGTGCGACTACCGCAAGCTCGACCTGGACGCGGTCGGCGGCATCCTCGCCCTCGGCGGCACCATCCTCGGCTCGTCCCGGGTCCAGCCCGCGCATCTGCGCGGCGGGGTGGAGCGGGCCAGGGGGCATGTGGCCGATCTGGGGCTCGACGCGATCATCCCGATCGGCGGTGAGGGCACCCTCAAGGCGGCGCATCTCCTCTCCGAGGCCGGACTGCCGATCGTCGGTGTGCCGAAGACCATCGACAACGACATCGCGTCGACCGATGTGACCTTCGGATTCGATACGGCCGTGGGCGTGGCCACGGAGGCGCTGGACCGGCTGAAGACGACCGCCGAGTCACACCAGCGGGTGCTGATCGTCGAGGTCATGGGCCGCCACACGGGCTGGATCGCGCTGCACTCCGGGATGGCGGCGGGCGCACACGCGATCGTCGTACCCGAGCGGCCCTTCGACATCGGTGAGCTGACCGCGCTCGTCGGCAAGCGATTCTCGGCCGGCAAGCGGTTCGCGATCGTGGTGGTCGCGGAGGGGGCGAAGCCGCGCGAGGGCTCGATGGAGTTCGACGTCGGCACCAAGGACGTCTACGGCCACGAGCGCTTCACGGGCGTGGCCCAGCAGCTGTCGATCGAGCTGGAGGAGCGCCTCGGCAAGGAGGCCAGGCCGGTGATACTCGGCCATGTCCAGCGCGGTGGCACCCCGACGGCGTACGACAGGGTGCTGGCCACCCGCTTCGGCTGGCACGCCGTCGAGGCGGTGCACCGCGGCGAATTCGGCATGCTGACGGCGCTGCGCGGCACGGACATCGTCATGGTGCCGCTGAGCGAGGCCGTGGAGACGCTCAAGACGGTGCCCGCCGAGCGGTACGCCGAGGCGGAGTGCGTGCTCTGACCCCCTCCTGATCTTTGATACGGAACGAACCGCCCCCGGTCGCAGTCGCGACCGGGGGCGGTTCTAGTCTGGTGCGGACAACCGGTACGAATCAGGCCGCCGGTGCGTATCAGGAACGTCCCCGGGAGCACACGGATGGATCACAGCGGGCACGGCACGACGATGGATCTGCCGCCGTTCACGCTGGGACGGGCACTGGAATACTCCCCGGACCTCTTCTTCCTGCTCGGCTCCCTGCTCGCGCTCGCGCTGTACGGATGGGGCGTGCTGCGGCTGCGCCGGCGCGGCGACGCCTGGCCGGCCGGCCGGATCATCGCGTTCGCCGTGGGCGTGCTGTCCGTGGCGCTGATGATGTGCACCGGGCTGAACGACTACGGCATGGTCATGTTCAGCGTGCACATGGTCCAGCACATGGTGATCAGCATGGTCTCCCCGATCCTGCTGCTGCTCGGCGCGCCGGTGACGCTGGCGCTGCGCGCGCTGCCCGTCGCGGGCCGCGGCCGCAAGGGCCCGCGCGAACTGCTGCTCGCGCTGCTGCACAGCCGGTACGTACGGATCATCACGCACCCGGCCTTCACCCTCCCGCTCTTCATCGCGAGCCTGTACGGGCTGTACTTCACCCCGCTCTTCGACTTCCTCATGGGTTCCAAGGCCGGGCACGTCACGATGATGGTGCACTTCCTCGGGGTCGGTCTGATCTTCTTCTGGCCGATCATGGGCATCGACCCGGGCCCGCACCGTCCCGGTTATGTGCTGCGGATGCTGGAGCTCTTCGCCGGGATGCCGTTCCACGCCTTCTTCGGGATCGCGCTGATGATGGCGAGCGAGCCGATGGTCGACGCGTACCGCACTCCCCCGGCCTCGCTGGGGATCGACGCCCTGACCGATCAGAACGCGGCGGGCGGCATCGCGTGGGCGTTCAGCGAGATCCCGTCCGTGCTGGTGCTGATCGCCCTGGTCTACCAGTGGTACCGCTCGGACCAGCGCCAGGCGAGGCGTTCCGACCGCGCGGCGGACCGGGACGGTGACAAGGAGCTGGCGGAGTACAACGCCTATCTGGCTTCACTCCAGGCCCGGGGGCAGTAGCGCGAAACCCTGGTCCCGGGCGACGATGGGCCTCACGGCCGATGCCTTCCGGCCGCGGCCAGGAGGAGGACGTCCATGTCCGGATCCACGAAGACGATGAGCGCGCTGAGCGTCGGGGCGCTGGTCGTCGCGACGGGCTACACCGCGGCGTTCGGCGGGAACGGCTGGCTGTGGTTCGGTTGGGTGGTGCTGGGGCTGGCCACCATCGGGATGATCGTTTCTCAGCGCGACTGATCAGCCGCGCGGGCCGAGGGGGAACGGCGCCCGCCCCGGACAGGTCCTGGACCTGTCCGGGGCGGGCCCGGCCGAGGGATGCGTCATCCCGAAGGACGCGTCACCCCGCGGGGTTCGTCACTTGGAGTCGGTGACGCGCAGCGCCGCCTTTCCGTTCCTGCTCGGGGCGGTGGTCCCCCCGTCGGCGCCGCGCTTGAGCGAGTTGAGGATGGCCATGCCCTGGCCCACCAGGCCGGCCGCCATGTCGTTGACGCCGTCGGTCCCGTTGAGGACGGTCATGTTCGCGCCGGACATGCCCTTGGCCGCCGAGTCGGCGAGCGCCGGGAGGTTCTCCACGGTCCGGTTGGCCGCGATGAGTTCCTGGTTGCCGTCCTTCAGGGACTCGGCGCGCACGGTGTTCGCGTCGGCCTGCGCCTGGGCGAGGGTCCGCTCGGTGTACGCGCTGCCGTCCGCCTCGAACTTCGCCTGGTCACGGGCGGCTTCGGCCAGGGTGCGCTGGCGGTACGCCTCGGCGTCCGCAGGGCGCCTGACCTCGGCCTCCAGCCGCTGCGCGGCCAGCATGGCCTGCCGCTGCGCCAGTTCCGTCTGTTCCTCGATGGTCTGCTGCGAGGCCCTGGCTTCGGCCAGGGGACCCGCCTGGGCGGCGCGCGCGTTGACCTGCTCGGTCTCCGCGTGGAAGCCGGCCCGCTTGATGCCGGTGTCCCGCTCGTACTCGGCCTTGAGCGCGGCTGCCTGCTGCTCGCGCTCGGACGCCTCCTGGTCGGACTTGGCGTGGGCGATACGCGCCTGGCTCGCGACCGCCGCCGCGTGCGGGGCCGCCAGATTGTCGATATATCCGGTGGCGTCGTCGATCTCCTGGATCTGGAGGGCGTCCACGACGATGCCGAGCTTCTCCATCTCGCTGTGACTGCCCTGCTTCACCTCCTGGGCGACCCGGTCGCGCTCACGGATGATCTGCTCCACGGTCAGTCCGCCGATGATGGACCGCAGGTGACCTGCGAAGATCCGGCCCACCAGCTCTTCCATCCGGTCCTGTTCGGCCAGGAAGCGGCGGGCGGCGTTGGCGATGGACACGGCGTCGTCGCCCACCTTGAACACGGATACCGCACGCACGTTGAGCCGGATTCCCTGCTGGGTGACGCAGTCTTCGACGATCTCCGCCTCCCGCAGCGCCAGGGAGAGCATGCGGGCCTTCTGCTTGATGGGGAGGACGAAACTTCCGTGCCCCGTGACGATCCGGAACTGCGTGTCCTGCGCCTGCCGCTTGGAGCCGGATATCAGCATCGCCTCATTAGGGGCGGGAACATGCCAGAAGAGCATGATGGACTCCTGTCGAACTCTATGATTCCTCGTATTTCAGGAAGGAAAGGGCTCCACCATCACGGAGCGGGCCGAAATAGACTCGACGACGATCACGCGAAGGTTTCGGCCGATCGGGTGGTCCGCCCAGGCCGCGTACGCCTCGGACCCGCCCCGCACGGCCACCAGGACCTCACCGGGCCCGTCCGACGGGATCGGGACGGTGACCCGCCCGAGCGCGCCTACGGGGCTCTGCGAGGATTCCTCTGCCACGGACATACGTCGTCGTCCCACCCGTTTCCCTCATGGTGGCCACGCCTTCTGGAGGGCCGCGCCTCCGGCCTCGTCAACAGTCGAGAGCGCCCCCGGCGCACCGGCCGGCGGCGACATGCCCTCGATATCTTCACCGTACTCCGCGAAGCGGCAGCGGCATCTTGCGGCCACTTCGCGGAGTACTCGTTTCTTTCATCATCCCTTTGCCTGGCACGCCGAGCTGATATCCAGGAGGGGGCCATGTCCCCCCACACGTGGAGAAGCATCTCCGTACGGAGATGCTTAGTTATTTTTCGCCGCCCTCCTGGCATTTTTCGCGACGGTCACCATATCCCCCTCGGCCCATGCGGCCGACGGTAATGACGGTCCGCTCGGGCGCGTTGCGGTTCGCGGCTGCGGCCCTCCGCGCCGCACCGGTGGGAACCGGGCCGGCACGGAGGGCCGCGGGCCGCGCGAGCGGGCGTTCCTCCGCGCTTGTCAGGAGCGGGCCGCCGCCACGGGGGCCGCTCCTCCGGTCAGCAGCCGGGGGCCCACCGCGACACACAGGGCGATCAGCAGCGCGCTGAACCCGGCCAGCGCCGCTCGGCCGCTCACGTACTGGGTGGCGATTCCCAGGCCCAGGACGGGAACGGCCAGGCCCGCGTACGCCGCGAGGAAGACTCCGGCGAGGGCCTCACCACGGGCCTGCGGCGCGGCCAGCCCGACGACGGTGGAGATGGTGCCCTTGAACAGCAGCCCGCCCCCGGCGCCCACGACGACGCCGCTGACGATGAACAGCGTCAGGCTCGGCGCCCAGACCCCCGCGGTCACTCCCGCGAGCCCGAGGACCATGAGGGCCAGGCCACCGCCCAGCTGCCGCAGCCGCGCCAGCCGTGCCAGCGCGAGCTGGGCACCGGCGGCGGCACCGAAGACCAGGAAGGTGACCAGGCCGGCCAGCGCACGCGACGGGTGGTGCATGGTGACGGCCACGAAGGAGGGGGCGAGCGAGGTGAAGAGGCCGAGCACGGCCAGGGCGGCGAAGGCGGCGGCCGCGGCGGCGAAGAACTTCGGCCGGGCGTCGGCCGGCACCGAGACCCGCTGCACCCGGTAGGCGGGGCGCGTTTCGGCGCGTTCGACCGTTTCCGGCACGAGCGCCACGCCCACCGCGCTCAGCACGAGCAGCCCCAGGAAGACCAGGTAAGGGGTGCGCAGCGGACCGCTGACGTACTGGGCCAGCAGGCCGGCGATGAGCGGACCGACGGCGAAGCCGCCCATGTTCGCGGCGGTCGAGACCATGTCGGAGCGCGTACGGTCGGCACCGGGCCGGGCCGCCGCGTGCAGTTCCGACAGGTGCGCCGTGGCGGTGGCGGTGATCAGGCCTATGCCCAGTCCGGCGATGACGCGGGCCACGATCAGGACCGGCAGGGACGTCGAGGAGAGGAAGGCGACGGCGGCCGCGATCTCGATGAGCATGGCGGTCAGCAGGACGCGACGTCGTCCGACCCAGTCGGAGACGTGCCCCGCGAGGAAGAGGCTCAGGACGACACCGAAGGCGTAGGCGGCGAAGGCCACGGTGACCATGAAGGTCGAGAAGCCGTCATGCGCCTGGTAGATGGCCCAGAGCGGGGTCGGCGCGGCGGCGAACGCCATCGCGACCAGGAAGGCGAAGGCGATGACCCAGAATCCCGCGCCGTGCGCGAGCACGCCGGAGCGCCTGCTTCCGGTGCGGCGTTCGGCGACGGAGAGGACGGACATGAGCTGCTCCAGAAGGTCTCGGCGGCGTCTCGTGTGCTGCTGCTCTCCTCAGAATCCCGCCGCGCGGCGATTCGGTCCAACGATTGTTCTTGCTCATACCCATCTCTCCGAGAGATGGTTGCGGTATGGAACTACGCCATCTCGAGTACTTTCTCGCCGTCGCGGAAGAGCTGAATTTCACGCGCGCGGCCAAACGCCTGCACGTGGTGCAGTCCGGCGTCTCCTCCGCCGTCCACAGCCTGGAGCGGGAGCTGGACGCCGCGCTGTTCGACCGTACGAACAAGCGGGTGGCGCTCACGGACGCGGGCCGGGCGCTGCTGCCGGAGGCACGGACGGCGCTGGCGTCCGTCCAGGCGGCGCGGGACGCGGTGCACCAGGTGCGGGGCGGCCTGCGCGGCACGGTCAGGGTGGGCACCATGACGTCCGTCGGCATCGTCGACCTGCCCGCGCTGTTCGGGCGGTTCCACGCGCGGTACCCGGGCGTCTCGATCCGGCTCCAGGCGGCTCCCAGCGGATCGGCGGGGCTGGCCCGGTCCGTGCTCGACGGCGAACTCGACATGGCTTTCCTCTCGCTCACCGGGCAGCCACCGGCGCGGCTGCTCGTGCGGCGGCTCGCCTCCGTACCGATGGTGGCCGTACTGCCGGGCGATCACCCGCACGGGGACCAGGACCGGATCACCTGGGCGCAGCTGGCCGACTCGCCGTTCATCGACTCGCCCCCCGGCTACGGGAACCGCGCGCTCGTGGACCGGGAGATCGAGGCGGCGGGACTGGTGCGGAACGTCGCGGTCGAGGTGAGCGACGTGTCCACGGCCGCCGCGTACGTCCGGCACGGTCTCGGAGTGGCGGTGATGCCGGCCTTCGCGGTACCGCGCGACGATCCCGGGCTGCGGGTGCTCCCGCTGGAGGACGGGCAGCCGCACTGGTCCCTGTCGGTCGCGACGGCCACGGACCGGCGCCCGAGCGCGGCGCTCACGGCGCTGCTCTCCCTGGTGGAGGATCACGTACGGGACGCCCCGGACGATCGCTTCGCCCGGTGGGTCTGAGGGGCGGCGGGATTCGAGCCGACACGCACAGTTCAACGACTCGTCACCGGGGGATGTCGCAAGTCGCACGCTGGGCACCACACTTGACGAGTCGACAGCTTGACGCGCCGTCAAACGGATCGGCATCGGACGGCAGTGCGATCAGGCACGACTACAGTCGGTCAGGCGCCCACCTGGACCGGGCGCTCTCATACCCGTCTTGACCTGGCACAATGTGGCGCCGGAGTGGATTTGGCGCAGTGGGGAGCGAACACGTGTTCTACTACGTGCTCAAAAACGTACTCCTGGGGCCCTTGTTGCGCCTGCTGTTCCGGCCCCGGATCGAGGGCCTGGAGCACATACCGGCGGACGGGCCGGCGATTGTCGCCGGCAATCACCTGTCGTTCTCCGATCACTTCCTGATGCCGGCGATCCTCAAGCGGCGCATCACTTTCCTGGCGAAGGCCGAGTACTTCACCGGCCCCGGCCTCAAGGGCCGGCTGACCGCCTTCTTCTTCCGGGGCGCCGGGCAGATCCCGGTGGACCGCTCCGGGAAGGAGGCCGGTCGCGCGGCGATCCGGGAGGGGCTGGGAGTACTGGCCAAGGACGAACTCCTGGGCATCTACCCGGAAGGCACCCGCTCCCACGACGGCCGGCTCTACAAGGGCAAGGTGGGGGTGGCGGTGATGGCGATCAGGGCACAGGTGCCGGTGGTGCCGTGCGCGATGGTCGGCACCTTCGAGATCCAGCCGCCGGGGCAGAAGGTCCCGAAGATCAAGCGGGTCACCATCCGCTTCGGCGAACCGCTGGAGTTCTCGCGCTACGCCGGCCTGGAGAACCAGAAGGCGGCGATCCGCGCCGTCACCGACGAGATCATGTACGCGATCCTCGGGCTGTCCGGCCAGGAGTACGTCGACCGCTACGCGGCCGAGGTGAAAGCCGAACAGGCGGCGCAGTTCCCGCGCCCGCGCCGCTGAGAGCGGATCCGCCACCGGCGAAATCCCCTGGGCGCGCGGATCCACGCACCTCTAGCGTCCCCGTATGACCAAGGGCATCGCCGTGGTGATCGGCGCGACAGGACAGATCGGACGGGTCGCGGTACGGGCGCTCGCCGAGGACGGCTGGCAGGTACGCGCGGCCTCGCGCGGCGGGGGCCGGGATGAGCGCTGGCCGGGAGAGGTACGGACGGTGGGGATCGACCGGGAGGACGACGAGGCGCTGGCAGGCGTCGTGGGCGACGGCTGCGATGTGCTGGTGGACCTGGTGGCGTACGGCCGGCCGCACGCCCGTCAGCTGACCGGGCTCGCGGACCGGATCGGTTCCGCTGTCGTCATCTCCAGTGTCACCGTGTACGAGGACGACCGGGGACACGGTTTCGACACCCAGGGCGAACCGGACGGTGCGCCGCGGTTTCCGGTACCGATCCGGGAAACACAGCGGACCGTGCCCCCGGGCGGGACGACGTACAGCACGAGAAAAGCGCGGCTGGAGCGGGATCTGCTCGCGGCGGGCGAGGCACTGCCGGCGACACTGCTGCGGGCGGGTGCGATCCACGGGCCGTACTGCCGTTCACCGCGCGAGCTCTTCTTCGTGAAACGGCTGCTGGACGGCCGCCGCCGACGGGTGCTGGCGTACGGCGGCCTCAGCCGCTTTCATCCGGCCCACGTGTCCAACATCGCCGAGCTGATCAGGCTGGCGGCGCTGCGACCGGGGTCCCGGGTGCTCAACGCGGTGGATCCGGAGGCACCGACCGTCACGGAGATCGCGGAGGCGATCGATCAGGTGATGGGCCGGAAGAGCGACACGGTACTGCTGGCCGGAGCGCCGGCGGAGGGGGACGTCGGCGCCTCCCCCTGGGCCTCGGCCCACCCCGTCGTCCTGGACATGACGGCCGCCGAACGCGAGCTGGGCTACCGGCCCGTCACCGGTTACGCGGAGTCCCTGCCCGAGACGGTCGCCTGGATCACCGGGCAACTGGACGGGCGCGGCTGGGAGGAAGCGTTCCCCGCGATGGCCCGGGCGTACGGCGATCTGTTCGACTACAGGGCGGAGGACGCCTGGCTGGAGCGGCAGGGGCGAGGCACGGGCCAAGGCGCCGGCTGAGGGGCGGATACGGCGACGGCAGGGGGCGGCCGGCCGGACCGGCCGCCCCTCACTCCCCTCGGACTGCGACCGCTACGGCTTGGGCGTGGCGTGCGCGGCGCACGTCACATCCTGGCGGTCCAGCGCGCCGGTCAGCAGGTAGGACTTCACCCGGTCGTTGACGCACGGATTCACCAGGTTGGTGATGCCGTGCGAGCCGGCGTCCTGTTCGGTGATCAGACGCGAGCCCTGGAAACGCCGGTGCAGCTCGACGGCGCCCGCGTACGGCGTGGCGGCGTCCCGGGTGGACTGCGCGATCAGCACCGGCGGCAGGCCCTTGCCGGTCTTGACCTCGACCGGGGTCTGCTGCTTGACGCCCCAGGTGGCGCAGGGCAGATTCATCCAGGCGTTGGCCCAGGTGAGGAACGGGTGGTCCTGGTGGAGCCGGGTGTTGTCCCGGTCCCACTTCTGCCAGCTGGTGGGCCACTTGGCGTCGGTGCACTCGACGGCGGTGTAGACCGCGTTGCTGTTCTCCGCCGAGGCGTTGCCCTTGGTGTCGGACATGTCCGGGGCAGCGGCGTCGACGAGCGCCTGGGTGTCACCGGCGACGTACGCGCTCCAGACCGTGGCGACCGGCACCCAGCTGGAGTCGTAGTAGGCGGCGCTCTGGAACAGGCCGATCAGCTCGGCCGGTCCGACGACGCCGCCGACGGGCTTTCCGGCGGTGGCGGCGCGGAGCTTGTCCCACTGCTGCCGGACCGCGGTGGGCGTCTTACCGAGGTGGAAAGCCGCGTCGTTCCGCGCCACCCAGTCCTGCCAGTCCTGGAAGCGGCCCTCGAAGGCGACGTCCTGGTCCAGGTTGGCCTGGTACCAGATCTTCTCCTTCGACGGGTTGACCACACTGTCGACGACCATGCGCCGCACATGCGCCGGGAAGAGCGTGCCGTAGACCGCGCCGAGGTAGGTGCCGTAGGAGACGCCCACGTAGTTCAGCTTCTTCTCACCGAGCGCGGCCCGGATGACATCCAGATCCCGTGCGGTGTTGGGCGTCGTCATGTGCGGCAGCATCCAGCCGCTGCGCTCCTCGCAGCCGTCGGCGTACTCGGCCGCCAGTTTGCGCTGGGCGCGCTTGTCGGCCTCGCTCCCGGGCACCGGGTCGGGCTTCGGTGCCTTGACGAACTCCTGGGGGTCGACGCAGGAGATGGGGGTCGAGTGGCCGACTCCGCGCGGGTCGAAGCCGACGAAGTCGTACGCCTTCGCGGCGTCGGCCCAGATGGCGTTCTTGGTGATGACCCGGCGTGGGAACGCCATGCCGGAACCGCCCGGACCACCGGGGTTGTAGACCAGGGCCCCCTGGCGTTCGGTCTTGGTGCCCGTGTTGGCGATCCGGTCGACGGCGATCGTGATCTGCCGCCCGTACGGCCTCGCGTAATCGAGCGGAACGCTCACAGAACCGCACTGGATGGGCTTCTCGAAAGCCCAGTCGGCCGGGCAGTCCTGCCAGTCGATGCCCTTCCTCGCGGCCCGCTGGGCGGCGATCGCGGCGCCGAGGGCCGCGGCGGCGGATGCCGCGGTGTCGTGCGCCGCGGTGTCGTGCGCCGTGGTTACGTGTGCCGTGGCGCCGGGCGAAGGAGAGCTGTGTGCCGAGGAACTGTGTGCCGTGGGCCCGCTGTGCCGCGGGCCGCTGGCTGTCGCCGCCGGAGCGGCCGTCGCACCGGCTATGAGCGTGCCCGCGAGCAGTGTGCAGGCCGAGCCGAATAACGCTGTGCGTCTCACGTGAAGCCTCCCCCTGGGTGACGCGCCGCTCACGCGGCGCCGTTCGTTGGAACTCTCCGGGATCCTTTCGTCTCCACGTCCCCTGACAACAGCCTTTCTTGACGTTTCTTTACCTAAGCCATAACGGGCGGCGTCATCTCGTTCCCCGCCTCGCCGGCCATCTCGTCCAGCACGGCATCCAGCACGCGCCGCAGCCGCAGCGCGTCCGGCGCGACGGCCGTGACCAGCACGCCGGCCCCGGCGAGCGGGGTGAGTACGGCGGTCTCGCCCAGCAGTCGCGACCGGGCCGGTTTCTCCTCGAACTCAGGCCCTGCCAGGAGTAGTTGTCCGAGGGCCCGGCGTCCGTCGAGAACCGCTCCACTGTCCCAGCCGCCGGGAGCCCCGGGGCCGTGGGCGAGTTCCTGGTCGAGCAGCGGCCGGCCCGCGCGATGGACCGTGAGTCTGCTGAGGAGGGTGCCGGGCTGCTCGCCGTGACGGCCGAGGATCTGCTCCTCGCGCAGCACCAGGCGTGCGGTGGCGGCGAGTTCGACGCGCGTACGCATCCGCAGGTCGCTGCCGTACGCCGAGATGAGCTGCTCGGGCAGCCAGTGCAGCTCCGCCCCCTCCCCGACCGTCAACCGGACATCGTAGCAGGCGTGTTCGGCGAAACGTCCGGGCAGGGCGACCGTCGCCGCGGCGGCGTCCACGGTCAGCCGGGTGCCCTCCCGTACCTCCGCCTCGATCGCGAGCCGGTCACCGCCGAGCGGCGCGCTCATCGCGCCGACGACGGTGACCCGGATGCCGGGTCCTGCGGCACGGGTACGGCGCAGCGCGAGCGGCCCCTCGCTCGTCAGCACGGGCAGCCCCGCCCGGGTGGCGACGATACGGGCGGTGGCGTGGACGCTCATGCGGTCCAGTCGGCGAGGAGCGCGCGCACCCAGTCCGCGATCGGCGCGACGCCCTCTTCGCCCTCCCCGGTCTTCAAGGAAGTGAAGACGACGGGGAGTTCGCCGCGCTGCTCCTTGGCGTCGTGGGCCATCCGGCCGAGGTCGGAGCCGACGTACGGCGCGAGGTCCGTCTTGTTGATCACCAGCAGGTCGGCGGTGGTGACACCGGGTCCGCCCTTGCGGGGGATGTCGTCCCCGCCCGCCACGTCGATGACGAAGATCTGGGCGTCCACCAGGCCCTTGGAGAAGGTCGCGGTGAGATTGTCGCCGCCGGATTCGACGAGGATCAGATCGAGCGGTCCGACCGCGTCCTCCAGGTCTTCGACGGCTTCCAGGTTGGCGGAGATGTCGTCGCGGATCGCGGTGTGCGGGCAGGCCCCGGTCTCGACGGCCTGGATGCGCTCGGGCGGCAGGACGGCGTTACGCAGCAGGAATTCGGCGTCCTCGCGGGTGTAGATGTCGTTGGTGACGACAGCGAGGGAGAACCGGTCGCGCAGTGTGCGGCAGAGCGCGGCGACGGTCGCGGTCTTGCCCGAGCCGACAGGTCCGCCGAGGCCGATCCGCAGAGCGCGCCGGCTACCGTCGGGGCGCGTGGCGTCGGCGCTGACGGCGGAGGGTCCGGTGTGCGTGTGGCTGTGGTCGAGGTGCATGGTGCGGCTCCTGTCGCGGAGGGGTGGGAGGCTGGGCCGGGACCTGGCGCCGTCCCCCTTCGGGGCAGGCCCTGTCCGGCCGGTCTTCGCCGGGCCCGGATCGCCCGGCCGGGACCTAGGAGGCGAACAGCCGTACCGGCCAGGCGGCATGGCCCTCCGCCATGATGTCGAGCAGCGGGGCGGAGGCGGCGGGCAGCGCGTCGACGGAGCCGTACGCCGCCCGCGCGGCCCGTCCCGCGACCTGGTCGAGTTCGGGCGCGAGGCGGGCGAGGACTGCGGTGGCCTCGAAGGGGTCGAGGCTGAGGAGGCGTACGGCCGCCGTGGCGGGAGCGCTGACCGTCTCGTACACCGCACAGTGCGCGGCGTCCTCGGGGGTGAGACCGGCGGAGCGTGCGGTCAGGCCGAGGACGACCGGCTGGTGTGCGCCGCGCGGCCGGGCGGTGGCGAGCGCGTCCAGTTCCTCGCCGGGCCAGGTGGCGCGGGCGGCGCGCATGAGCTGCCGGCCGAGCCGGCGGGCGGTGGCCCGCAGCGCGGGTGACGGGGTCCGGGCATCCGCCGCGTCGTCCAGCTCCAGCGGATCCACCCCCCTCGCCGCCGCGGCGGCGAGAGCGGCGGCGGTGAGCCCGGTGGTGTGCAGTCGGCCCTGGCAGAAGGCGGCCAGGTCCCGGGCGTCGCGGATCCGTCCCGCCTTGACGGCCGCCTCTGCGCCGCCCGAGTGGGCGTGGCCCCCGGCGGGGAACCGGCCGTCGGCGAGGACGAGCAGCGCCGCCCGGCTCATCGGGGGCCTCCGGCGGGCCGGGCGCGCTCTGTCCGGCGCGCCCCGCCCGGCGCGGGACGGTGCGGTGACATCGGCCGCGGGCGCGTCGGGCGCGCACGCACTGTGCCGCCGGCGTCATCCACGTGCATCCGATCCGACGGCGGGGCTGCTTCTCCGCCTGGGGATCGCCCCCACCGGACGCCGCCGGCCCCGCCCGGGGAACGTACGACGCCACGCGTCGGGCAGGCTCCGGCCCGGAAATGCGCCACGCCACCCACCGGGAGGCTCATCAGAAGAGGAAGTAACGCTGGGTGAGGGGAAGTTCGGCGGCCGGAGCGGGCTCGACGGGCTCTCCGTCGATCGTCACCGTGAAGGTGTCGGCGTCCACCTCGACGCGCGGCAGCGCGTCATTTTCCCGCATGTCGGCCTTGGTGATCCGCCGGGTGTTCCTGATCGGCACGAACGCCTTTTCCAGGCCCAGGCGTTCGGGCAGCCCGTCCTCGATCGCCGCCTCCGCGACGAAGTTGACCGAGCCCGCCGCCGCTGCCCTGCCCAGCGCGCCGAACATCGGGCGCGGCAGGACGGGTTGCGGGGTGGGGATGGAGGCGTTGGCGTCGCCCATCTGCGCGTAGGCGATCTGTCCGCCCTTGATGACGAGCTGCGGCTTGACGCCGAAGAACGCCGGTTGCCAGAGGACCAGATCGGCGAGTTTTCCCGTCTCGACCGAGCCGGTCTCCCCGTCGATGCCCTGGGCGATCGCCGGGTTGATGGTGTATTTGGCGACGTAGCGGCGGACGCGGTGGTTGTCGGAGCGGCCGTCACCGGGCAGGGCGCCCCGCCGCTTCTTCATCACATGAGCGGTCTGCCAGGTGCGCATGATCACCTCGCCGATCCGCCCCATGGCCTGGGAGTCGGAGGAGATGATCGAGATGGCGCCGAGGTCGTGCAGGATGTCCTCGGCCGCGATCGTGGAGGGACGGATCCGGGACTCCGCGAACGCGAGGTCCTCGGGCACGGCCGGGTTCAGGTGGTGACAGACCATCAGCATGTCGAGGTGTTCATCGATGGTGTTGACGGTGTGCGGCCGGGTCGGGTTGGTGGAGCTGGGCAGGATGTGCGGCTCGGAGACGACCGTGATGATGTCGGGGGCGTGCCCGCCGCCCGCGCCTTCGGTGTGGTAAGCGTGAACGGTGCGTCCGGCGATCGCCGCCAGGGTGTCCCCGACGAAGCCCGCCTCGTTCAACGTGTCCGTGTGCAGGGCGAGCTGGGCGCCCGAGTCCGCGCAGACCCGCAGACAGGCGTCGATGACGGCGGGGGTCGCGCCCCAGTCCTCGTGAATCTTGAATCCCAGCACGCCGCCGCGCAGTTGGGCGTACATGGAGTCGCTGGACATCGTGTTGCCCTTGCCGAGCAGCCCGATGTTGACGGGAAAGGTCTCCAGCGCCTGGAACATCCGGGTCAGGTGCCAGGACCCCGGGGTGACGGTGGTGGCCTTCGTACCGTCGGCCGGTCCCGTGCCACCGCCGATGACGGTGGTGATCCCGCTGGCGAGCGCCTGGTCGACCACGGTGGGCGAGATGAAGTGGACGTGCGCGTCGATGGCACCCGCCGTGATGATCTTCCCGTTTCCGGCGATGACCTCGGTCTCGGGGCCGATGACCAGGTCGGGATGGACGCCGTCCATGGTGTCCGGGTTGCCGGCCTTGCCGATCCCGGTGATGCGGCCGTCCCGGATGCCGATGTCGGCCTTGACGATGCCCCAGTGGTCGATGATCAGGGCGCCGGTGATCACGGTGTCGGGCGCGCCTTCGGCCCGGGTCGTACGGGACTGGCCCATCGACTCGCGGATCACCTTGCCGCCGCCGAACACCGCCTCGTCGCCCGCGAGCCCGGGCCCGCCGGAGCGGTCCTCCTCGATCTCCACGAACAGATCGGTGTCGGCCAGGCGGATCCGGTCTCCGGTGGTGGGGCCGAAGAGATCGGCGTACCTGGCGCGCGAGAGTTCAGTCATCGAGGGGACCTCCGGTCTGCGCCCGCAGCCCCGGAACGATCCGCAGGCCGGCCAGCGGAACGAGTGCGACGGCGACGGGGACGCCGGGTTCGAAGCGCACGGCGGTGCCGGCGGCGACGTGCAGCCGCTTCCCGTGGGCGGCGGCACGGTCGAAGTCCAGGCCGGGATTGGCTTCGGCGAAGTGGTAGTGCGAGCCGACCTGCACGGGCCGGTCGGCGGTGTTGAGGACGGTGAGCCGGGTGACCTCGCGGCCCTCGTTGAGCCGCACGGGCTCGTCGGCGTACAGGATCTCTCCGGGAATCATCGGCGCCGCTCCCCCGTCAGACGATCGGATCGTGGACGGTGACGAGCTTGGTACCGTCCGGGAAGGTGGCCTCGACCTGTACGTCGTGGACCATCTCGGGGATCCCCTCCATGACCTCGTCACGGCCGAGGACCTTGCGCCCCGATGCCATGAGCTCGGCGACGGTACGGCCGTCCCGGGCGCCTTCGAGGATGTGCGAGGTGATCAGGGCGATCGCCTCGGGGTGGTTGAGCCGCAGTCCGCGGTCCCTGCGCTTGGCCGCCACATCCGCGGCCACATGGATGAGCAGACGCTCCTGCTCGTGCGGGGTCAGTTGCACGCTTCCACCTCATCGTCTCCGGCCCGGTGACGGCCGGGCGCAGCGGGACCCTAACCGACTGGTCGCACGTTAGGGCGGAAGTTTTTCGGCCGCGTTAACTGATCTTTCGCTTCCCGCCCCGTCCCTGCCCGGTCCTCCGCCTCACCTGCCATGGGCCGGGGGCCGGTCGCCACCCTCTCGCTGCTCGGCCCATCCCTCGGATCGGTGCTCCGCGTGGTGCTCCTGGCGGTGCTCGGCCGCGATGCCGAAGCGCTGCCGTTCGCCGGGAGCGGACGACAGGGACCGGATGGCCGAGACGGAACTGACCACCCGCTCCTCGGCGGCCTCCTGCTCACCCTCCAGCCGTTCCAGGTCAGCGGCGGAGACCAGCGCGACGAGCGGCTTCCCGTGGCGGGTCACGACCACACGCTCGCCGCCGTAGACAACTCGGTTGATCAGTTCGGCGAGCTCTGCTCGGGCTTGCGTCACCGGAATCTCGTAGGCCATGTCCCCCAGCCTATTCGGCGGCTGTCACGTGCCGTCTTCCCCACCGCGCCCGGTCACCGGAGCGTCAGCTCGGGCCCGGACGAGTTACGTGACGCGGACTTTCAGCGTGGGGCGTAAAGCGCCCTGTCCCGTTGTCTTCTGACGATCAGTGGAACAGTCTCTCCCTCGCAACGTCCTGTACGTCCTGTACATTTTGTGCAGAGACCCGTGCATGAGGAGAGGTACGTCATGACACGCCCTTCGGCTCGCTACGTCCTGCCCGAATTCACCGAGCGAACGACCAGCGGGACCCGCACCCTCGATCCGTACTCCAAGCTCTTGGGCGAGCGGATCATCTTCCTCGGCACCGCCGTCGACGACACCGCGGCCAACGACGTGATCGCGCAGTTCCTGCACCTGGAGTACGCGGCGCCCGACCAGGACATCTGCCTCTACATCAACTCGCCCGGCGGCCCGGTCAGCGCCATGTCCGCGATCTACGACACCATGCAGCTCATCACGTGCGACGTGGTGACGACCTGCCTCGGCCAGGCCGCGTCGACCGCCGCCCTGCTGCTGGCCGCCGGAGCCCCAGGCAAGCGGATGGCACTGCCCGGCGCCCGTACGGTCGTCCAGCAACCCGCCACCGGGGAACCCGTCCTGGGGCAGCCGTCCGATCTGGTGCTCCACGCCGGGGAGATGCTCCGTCAGCGCGCCCTGCTCACTTCGCTGCTGGCGCGCCACACCGGGCAGAGCCTGGCGCGGATCGACGAGGACATCGAGCGGGACAAGATCTTCGACGCGGCGGGGGCCCAGGCGTACGGCCTCATCGACCACGTGATCCAGAACCGCAAGACATCTCTCGCCGGCTCCCGGGACCGGTGAGGGACCGGTGCTCCCGCCGGAACTGCCGCCGCTGCCCGCCCTCACCCGCGCCGAGGGGGACTTCGTCGACAGCTATCTCCAGATCGTCGATCTGCTGGGACGGATCAACCCGGCCCGGGGCACCGACACGTACGGCGCGCTGCGCGCCGCGCAGGCGCTGGTCGCCCGGGCGGCCGAGCTGCGGGAGGCCCTGACGACGATGCACGCCCGGGGCGAGACCGACCTGCACGCCGCGACCCTGGCCCGCGCACTGCGGGTGCTGGACGGGGAGCGGCGGGCGGGACGGGTCACGCTGCCGCCGGAAGGGACGCCGTGAGCGCCTGACGTTCCCGTACGGACGCGTCCGTACGGGAACGACTCGCTCGTTCAGCGTATGAACTGGCTGGACGCAACCGGGGACTCAAGTTGCGCAAAGCGGCCGGGCGCGTAGGGGGCTGCCGCGCTCCCTTGCAGGTGGGGGCCTCGTCAGGTCTCGTGGGCTGAGCCCCGAAGGCCCCTTCGCCACCCGAATGGGTCAGACGTGATGAGATTCACATATCGTCGTTTCGCCGCGGAAATCCACCTGTCCCTGCGTCAAGATCCCTGGGACGACAAGCCCCCGCCACCCCTGGCGGGGCGGTCCGGGCGGACGCCGAGTCCTGCCGCCGTTCCGGATGTCGGGTCGACAGGAGTGGATCGGCAGGAGTGGAGGACCCGAGCGGAACGGGGTGGCCCGAAGTGGGCCGTCCCTTGGGGTGAAGCCGTTGACGCGGCCGGGCATCTTCGCCAGTCCGAACCCGACAGGTCATCCTTCACAGGCGGCTGACGAAGGGTTCCGCATGACTGCGCAGACGCATGTCCCGTCTCTGCTCTCACGGACCGGTGCGGTATCGGTCCTCACGCTCGCCGCCATGGGCGGCACGATGCTGGCACCAGGTGCCGTCGCCGAGGCCCGAGCGGTCGCCCACGCGACCGGAGCGCTGAAGATCGCCGCTTCGAAGAAGGGATCGGCGTACCAGTGGGGCGCCACCGGTCCGCACCGGTTCGACTGCTCCGGGCTGACGCTCTATTCGTATAAACGCGTGGGTAAGAAGCTCCCCCGTACGGCGCAGCAGCAGTACAACAAGACGCGCCACGTGTCGGCCGCCAACCGCCGCAAGGGGGACCTGGTCTTCTTCCACTACGGAAGCGGCATCTACCACGTCGGGATCTACGCGGGCAACGGGAAGATCTGGCATTCGCCGAAGACCGGGGCCGTGGTGCGGCTGGAGCGGATCTGGTCCCGGAGCGTCTGGTACGGCCGGGTGGGGTGAGCACGCGGGGGCCGGCGCCGTCACCACAGGCGTGCTGACGGCGCGTCGGGCGTCCCGCTCCGGTCTCGCGCGACGTTTCCCGCTGTACCGGTGTGCACCGCGCGACGCTTCTTGATGGAGCGCTGTGCTTGATGGAGCGCTGTGTACGGCGTGCTGTGTACGGCGTGCTGTGTACGGCGTGCTGTGTCCCGCGGAGCTGGTCGGAGCTCCGCGGTTCAGCTCTGGAGCGGTTCAGCTCTGAACGGGCGCCGTCCACGGCAGGGTGATCCAGACCGTCTTGCCGCCCTCGGGCGTCGGCACGATCGCCAGCCGGCCGCCGCACGCGGCGGTCAGCGAACGGATGATGACCATGCCGCGGCCGTTGTCCTGCTGCACCGCCGCCGGGAGCCGCTGCGGCCAGCGCGGATGACTGTCGGTGACGCCCACGCGCAACTCCTCGTGGCGCTCCAGCCGGAGCTCCACGGTGAAGGTGGGCGACTGGCCAAGGGTGTGCAGTACGGCGTTGGTCGCCAGCTCCGAGACGATCAGGAGGACCGTTTCAGCAGTTTCCGCCACGCCGGACATACCCCATTCGGCCAGCACGTCCGCCGTATATCTTCGCGCCGCGGGTACTGACGCGGTCTCACTCGGCAGCGTGATGGATGCTTCCTGCTGGTCTGCCATGGCGACGCTGTCCCTTTCCCACCGGACCGGACTCCGGCGCAGAAGCGGATGACTGCGCGGTCGGCCTCGGACTGTGCTCGCGCCAGAGTGCCACTTATGGTGCACTCCGCACCGCCGATCCGCCGAGATATGGACATATCTGTCGCTCGAATCGGTGAACTCTGCTACGCGAGAACGTATTTGGGAACCGGGATTCGCATCGGCCCGCGACTCGCACCGGCCGGGGACCGTCCGCCCGGGGACTGTCCGCCGGAGGAAGTCCACCGGGAAGCACTCCGCCGGGACTCAGCCGAACGCGTCCGCCGGTGCGGCCGCCGCGATGGTCCTTACCGCCGAAGCGACCTGGCGATCCGTCAGGTCGGCCCGGGCCGTGAGCCGGATCCGGGAGATCCCGTCCGGCACCGACGGCGGGCGGAAACAGCCCACCGCCACACCCCCGGCGCGGCAGTCGGCCGCCCAGGCCACGGCCGTCTCCGGAGACGGCGCCCGCACGGAGACCACGGCGGCGTCCGGCCGCACGGCGGTCAGCCCCGCCGCCGTCAGCCCCCCGTGCAGGGCCCGGGCGACCGCGCGGGCACGCTGCGCGCGGGCAGGTTCCCGGCGCAGCAGGCGCAGACTCTCCAGCGCCGCGCCCACCGCCGCCGGGGCCAGTCCGGTGTCGAAGATGAACGTACGGGCGGCGTTCACCAGATGGTCGATGACCCGGGCCGGTCCGAGGACCGCACCGCCCTGGCTCCCCAGGGACTTGGAGAGCGTCAGGGTGGCGACCACTCCGGCCGTGCCCGCGATGCCCGCCGCGTCGAGCGTGCCACGGCCGCCCGCTCCGAGCACGCCCAGTCCGTGCGCGTCGTCGACGAGCAGCGCCGCGCCGCGCGTACGGCAGATCCCGGCCAGCTCGCGCAGCGGCGCCGCGTCCCCGTCCACCGAGAACACCGCGTCGCTCACCACGAGCGCCCGCCGCCCGCTGTGCGCGTCGAGTGTCTTGCGTACGCCGTCGGGCTCCGCGTGCGGTACGACCACGGTGTCGGCGCGGGCGAGCCGGCAACCGTCCACGATCGAGGCGTGGTTGCCCGCGTCGGACACGATCAGCGAGCCCCGGGCCGTGAGCGCGGTCAGGGCGGCGAGGTTGGCCGCGTATCCGGAGGAGAACACGAGCGCGGCCTCGAAGCCGCAGAAGTCCGCCAGCTCCCGCTCCAGTTCGGCGTGCAGCGCGGTGCTGCCGGTCACCAGCCGCGAGCCTGTCGCGCCCGCGCCCCAGCGGCGGGCGGCGTCCGCCGCGGCGCCGGTGACCGCCGGATGGCGGGCCAGCCCGAGGTAGTCGTTGCTCGCCAGGTCCAGCGGGCCCGCGTCGGCCGGGCGCGGCCGGAGCGTACGGACGAGGCCCGACCGCTCGCGGTGGCGCGCCTCGTCGTCGGTCCACGCGAACGGATCTCCGGTCCGGTGGAGGGGGCCCAGCTGATCGTGCCGGTCCTGCCGGTCCTGCTCCATGGATGCGGTCCTTCGTGTAGGCGGCGCACAGACTTTAACCGCGGCCGGACCGGGTCGCGGTGTGGCCATGCACACATCTCGATCAGACGGTGTTGTCGCTTTCCTCCTTTGCCCCGGGGTACCGGGTAAGCCAGGATCGGCACCATGGATCTGCTGAAGACGCTGGTGGAGAAGGGCCTGCGGCGCGAGCTGCCGACCCGCGAAGAAGCGCTCGCCGTGCTGGCGACCTCCGACGACGAGCTGCTCGACGTGGTGGCCGCGGCCGGGAAGGTACGCCGCCAGTGGTTCGGCCGGCGGGTGAAGCTCAACTATCTGGTCAACCTCAAGTCCGGTCTGTGTCCGGAGGACTGCTCGTACTGCTCGCAGCGGCTCGGTTCGACGGCGGAGATCCTCAAGTACACCTGGCTGAAGCCCGACGAGGCGTCGAAGGCGGCGGCCGCGGGGGTGGCCGGCGGCGCGAAGCGGGTCTGTCTGGTCGCGAGCGGGCGCGGGCCGACGGACCGGGACGTCGACCGGGTCGCGGGGACCATCGAGGCGATCAAGGAACAGAACGAGGGTGTCGAGGTGTGTGCCTGCCTCGGACTGCTCTCGGACGGACAGGCGGAGCGGCTGCGGGCAGCCGGCGCCGACGCGTACAACCACAACCTCAATACGTCCGAGGGGACCTACGGGGACATCACCACCACGCATACCTACGCCGACCGGGTGGAGACGGTGCGTCAGGCCCAGGGGGCGGGCCTGTCCGCCTGTTCCGGGCTGATCGCCGGGATGGGGGAGAGCGACGCGGACCTGGTCGACGTGGTCTTCTCGCTGCGCGAGCTGGACCCGGACTCGGTGCCGGTCAACTTCCTGATCCCGTTCGAGGGCACGCCGCTGGCCAAGGAGTGGAACCTCACTCCTCAGCGCTGCCTGCGCATTCTCGCGATGACGCGGTTCGTCTGCCCGGACGTGGAGGTCAGGCTCGCGGGCGGGCGCGAGGTGCATCTGCGCACCATGCAGCCGCTCGCGCTGCACCTGGTCAACTCGATCTTCCTCGGCGACTATCTGACCAGCGAGGGCCAGGAGGGCAGGGCCGACCTGGAGATGATCGCGGACGCCGGCTTCGAGGTGGAGGGCGCGGACACGACGACGCTGCCCGCTCACCGTGGGGAGGGCGGCGGCTGCGGCCCGTGCGGCGAGAGCGCCTCCTGCGGAGGGCACGAGAACGCCCCGTGCGGAGGGTTCGAGGACGCGGCGTGCGGTGGGCACGACAGCGCACCGGTCCCTGACGAGGTCCCGGCGGCCCGTACGGAGCAGTCGGCCCGTACGGATCTGGTGACCGTACGCCGCCGTGGCGCCGGTACGGATCTCGCGCCCAATGCCTGAGCCGCGCAATCCCGCCCCGGCCGAACTGCTGGCCCTGGACCGCGACCACGTCTGGCATCCGTACGGTCCCATGCCGGGCCGTACGGAGCCGCTGATCGTGGAGTCCGCGTCCGGGGTACGGCTGCGGCTCGCCGAACCCGCCCAGGGGCATGACGAGTTGGTCGACGGCATGTCGTCCTGGTGGTCGGCGATCCACGGCTACAACCACCCCGTGCTCAACGAGGCGGCGCGCGGCCAGCTGGACCGTATGAGCCATGTGATGTTCGGCGGGCTCACCCATGAGCCCGCCGTCCGGCTCGCGGCCAGACTGGTCGACATCACCCCGGAGCCGCTGCGGCATGTCTTCCTCGCCGACTCGGGCTCGGTCTCGGTCGAGGTCGCCGTGAAGATGTGCCTCCAGTACTGGCGTTCGGTGGGCCGTCCCGCGAAGCAGCGGCTGCTGACCTGGCGGGGCGGCTACCACGGTGACACCTGGCAGCCGATGTCGGTGTGCGACCCCGACGGCGGCATGCACGACCTGTGGTCCGGGGTGCTGCCGCGCCAGATCTTCGCGGACGCGCCACCGGACGAGTACGAGGAGACGTACGCGGACGGGCTGCGCGCGTTGATCGCCCGCCACGCGGATGAACTGGCCGCCGTCATCGTCGAGCCGGTGGTGCAGGGCGCGGGCGGAATGCGCTTCCACTCCCCCGCGTATCTGCGCGTCCTGCGCGAGGCCTGCGACGCGTACGGCGTGCTGCTGATCCTCGACGAGATCGCCACCGGTTTCGGCCGTACGGGCACGCTCTTCGCAGCCGGGCAGGCGGACGTCTCACCCGATGTGATGTGTCTGGGCAAGGCGCTGACCGGCGGCTATCTCACGATGGCGGCGACGCTGTGCACGTCGCGGGTGGCCGAGGGCATCTCGCGCGGCGAGGTGCCCGTACTGGCGCACGGGCCGACGTTCATGGGCAATCCGCTCGCGGCGGCCGTCGCCAACGCCTCGATCGACCTGCTGCTCGGCCAGGACTGGGAGAGCGAGGTCAAGCGGATCGGGACAGGGCTGCGCGACGGGCTCGCCGAAGCCGCGAGCGTGCCGGGCGTCCGGGACGTACGGGTACTCGGCGCCATCGGGGTCGTCCAGCTCGACCACGAGGTGGACATGGCCGCCGCGACCCGGGCGGCGGTCCGCGAGGGCGTCTGGCTGCGGCCGTTCCGCGATCTGGTGTACACGATGCCGCCGTACGTCACGGACGACGAGGACATCGCCAAGATCTGCCGCGCGGTGGGCGCGGCGGCACGGGAGGGCTGACATGCCGGTAGTGATCGTGACGGGGACCGGGACGGAGATCGGCAAGACGATCGTCACGGCGGCGCTCGCCGCGGTGGCACTCGCGCGCGGACGCACGGTCGCGGTACTCAAGCCCGCGCAGACCGGCCTCGGCCCTGGCGAGCCGGGCGACGCGGCCGAGGTGGCCCGGCTGGCCGGGAAGGTCACCGCGGTCGAACTGGCCCGTTTCCCGGACCCGTTGGCCCCCGCGACCGCCGCGCGCCGGGCCGGGGCCGCGCCGGTACGGCCGGACGAGGTGGCCGAGGCCGCCGAGAAGCTGGCCGCCGAGCACGATCTGGTGCTGATCGAGGGCGCGGGCGGTCTGCTCGTACGGTTCGACGGGACGGGCGCCACCCTCGCGGACGCCGCCCGGCTGCTGCGCGCTCCGGTTCTCGTGGTGGCGCCGGCCGGGCTGGGCACGCTCAACGCGACCGCGCTCACCGCCGAGGCGCTGCGCGCCCGCGAGCTGGAGCCGCTCGGTGTCGTGGTCGGCAGCTGGCCTGCCGCACCCGACCTGGCGGCCCGCTGCAATCTGGCGGATCTGCCGGACGTGGCGGGGGCGCCGCTGCTCGGAGCCGTACCGCAGGGCGCGGGAGCGCTGGCGCCGCCGGACTTCCGTGCACGGGCGGCGCATTGGCTGGCGCCCCGGCTGGACGGCCGGTGGGACGCGGCCGCCTTCGCGACGCGTTTCGGCCCGGGTGAGCACACGGATCCGGCTACGCCCCTGTCCTGACATCTTCCCCAACTAAACGGCCAGAAAAAGTGGTTGATCCAATCGGGAGGCAATGTGAGCGGCGGATACTTCCAGGTCGAGGTTGGGGGCCTCGACCACCTGCTGAAGCAGCTGCACAGCGGTCAGACCGATATGCGGTCGGCTCTTCGGTCCATGAAGGACATCGGCCCGAAGAGTACGGGCGCCGAAGAACTCGACAACGCCTGCGACGAGTTCCACGACAGCTGGGACAACGCCATCGGGAAGATCGCGGACGGGGTGGACCGGATCGAGGACAAGCTCCGGGCGACGAAGCGCGCCTACGAAGCGACCGAGGAGGCCATCCGGGACGCTTTCCACCAGGGTGAGGCCGCACAGCCCGCTCCGTCCCCCAGCCCGCGGGCATCCTCGTCCGGGGCGGGCGCTCGGTGAGCCAGGAGTCGTACCCCACGCTCGGCTTCGACCCGGCCCCCGGACGTCTGGAGAGCGTCGACGATCTCACGGCCAAATTGACAAAAGCCGCCACCGGCCTTGAGCGCGCCCACACCACACTGATCCAGATCGGGCACGGGGGGAAGACATGGGAGGGTGAGGCGGCCAACGCCTTCGCCCGAAAGGTCGGCGATCTCCCGAAGTATGTGAGTGACAGTCACCAAGCCCTGCGCTCGGCGGCGACGCAGCTCGGCACCTGGCACGCGAAACTCGCCGAGTACCAGCGGCGGGGCATCCAGTACGAGGCCGAAGCGAAGCGAGCGAAGGGCGAGGAGACCGCGCGCGCCGCCGCCCACGACAGGGCCACGTCCGCGTACAACCAGGCAGCGGCGGACCCCGATCTGCGGCTGGCCGGACAGCTCTTCGCCAATCAGGCCCAACTCGACAGCGCTCAGGCCCGCATCGACGCGGCGAGCGGTCGCCTCAACCAGGCGGCCGGCCAACTGGACCAGGCCACGGCGGACCTGGACAACGCCCGGGACGAGTTGGAGGCGATCCTCAAGAGAGCGAAGGAGCTGCTGGAGACGCATCAGTCGGACGCCAGGGACATCGCGTCGCGACTTGAGAAAGCCAACGAAAAGGCTCCGGATCCGGGCTTTTGGGAAGGGCTGGCCGACACCTTCACGAAGCTCGGTCACGACATCCAGAACTGGTGCACCAAGCACGCCGACACCCTCAAAACCGTCGGGGACTGGCTCAGCATCGGATCCGCCGTGCTCGGCGCCTTGTCACTGCTCACGCTCTGGTGTCCACCCCTGTCCGGCGCGCTCGCTCTTGGCGCCGGCGCCTTGTCCCTCGGAGCGCTCGGCGCTCATGGGGCGGCCAAGCTGGGCGGCGCGAATGTCAGCGCGACCGATCTCGCCATGGACGGACTCGGGGTAATTCCCTTCGGTAAGTTCGGAACAACCCTCATCAAAGGGTCCTCAAAAGTGGCCATCGGTACAACGACGATCGGGGAAGCCGTCGTGACAAGGGTCGACGATGTACAGAAAATCGGCCGCTTGAACAGGCTCCCCTCCGCCGTCGCACATGGCGAGGACATCGCACTGCACGCGGCGAACGGCGGCGGTCGTCTCTTCGAATCCGCCGGAGGATTCGGCAACCGGACCAAGCTCGCCTGGGAGTCCCATCTGGCGGACAACCTCGGTTCGTCGTTCAAGGAGAAGCGCATCAGCGACCTTCTCACGGGAACTCACAGCCCGCTTCGGCATATGGAGTCCCTGAAATCCGCCGTCCGGGCGGACGGTTCACTCGATCCGATGTCGTGGTGGTCCAAGGGACCACAGCTTGCCGGATCTGTTCCAGGGACGGTTCACGCGATATACGACAAAGCAACGGGAAGCGAATGACCATGACGGACAAACCTTCCCCCGAAGTGACACCACCCCGTTCTCGAACAGCGCTGCTCTGCTGGTTCATCGGGCAGTGGCTGGTCATTCCAGTAGAATTCACTCTCGGGCTCGGCTGGAATATTGTTCTCCTTTTCTCGGATGCGATGAACGGAGTACGATTCGGTCGTTCGGCAGCCCGATTCGTTTCTCCCCGGCGTTTCGCGCTCGAGTGGAGCCGAAGCCCGGAACGCTGGGAACGCCACCTCGCGGACGAGCTCGGCCGGCTCGCCCGGGAGCTTCGGTCCACAACTGTCAGCATCCGGACCCGGATCCGATACAACCCGACAATGGTGCCGACAGACGGCGATGACCCCTACTCCCACGGCGCGTACGTCTCTGTACGGGAGTACCGGTGCCTGACAACGGAACAGGTCCTCTCCATCGCGGCCCGCCACGGCCTGTACGCACCGTATGCACGGAGCGGACCGGCCAAGGGAATGACTCTCGTGATACGCCCCCAGACGGGCTCCGGTCATGTCTGAGCCGACCACCAGCTCCCTCTCGCCCTGGCAGCTCACGGTCGACTTCCCCCGACTCGTTTCACTCGCTGGGAGTGCATCTCGCACCGGAGGAGCGTGCCGCTCACCTGCGAAGCATTGCCTACGCGGTCTGGCCGGAGGGAACGGATTTTCAGCGCGATACCGTCCTTTCCTGGTACTCGGAGGCGGCCGGAGACGCCGCGGAGAGCGGCGCGTTCTACAGCGGCTTCTGTCTCGCTTCCACTGAGGACGACCGGATCACCACGGCCTCACTACTGGCGCGCGTGGATCCGCTCGCGGAGCAGGATGCCGTCGTCTCGGCCGCCGGGATCCATGAACTTCTCTCCGGTAATCCACATCGCGACGTCGTACGGGTGGATGTCCCCTGCGGACCGGCCGTTCTCTGCCTCACCGGATTGGAATGGAAGCCTGTCGATCCGAACGCTGACGCCTCGTCGGACCAGCGGGAGAACATGGGCATCTCCATGATCCGGGCGGACCTTTACGTTCCCCTGCCCCTCATGTCCCAGCTTCTGGTTCTGAGTCTGACCACGCCTTCCCTGCCCGAAGTTCCGGATTACGTGGCGATTCTTTCCCACATCGCCCAGACGTTGACGGTGAGCGCGGAAGACTCGCACCAGTCACCGGAGCACCCGTCAGGAGCGCTTTCTTCCATCGCGGACCAGGTACGAGCGGATTTCGGGTGACATCCTCCGGGGATCACCGGAGCGGTGAGATCGCTCCGTTCGATGGTGATTCCTCAGGGTCGAGACCGGTGGCCGAACACCGCGAACCTCCACCTGCTGATGAACAACCAGACCGCCACCAAGACCAGTCGCGCCACCTACCACTGGATCAGTACCGCGATGCGCGGGCAGGACGCGACGTGGGAGCGGCTCCGCGTTGACCGGCAACCGAAGCGGCCCCCAGCCACAGGCCCGACCGGCTCCATCTGCCTTGATCACCGTCAAGGCAGATGCGGCGCACGGCGAGGGAGCGCGGGAGCGCGTCGATGGCCTTGCCAGCCCCCGATTCACCGTCCGTCGATCCGGCCACGACGTCGAAGACGCGGCGGCGTTCAGCGCGGAGTCACCCAGCCCGGCGTCCAGGTCCCGGCGGCGTCGTGGCCGGTCCCGGTGGCGGCGAGGTGGGCGCGGAGGGTGGCCAGCGCCGGGTGGGGGTTGTCGCGATGCCAGAGGAGCGAGTGCGGGTAGACGGGCGTCGGGTCGGTCACCGGGATACGGCGCAGACCGTGGCCGGCGGGCCAGACGAGGCGGGTCTGCTCGCCCATGAAGGTGGCGAGGGCCGGGGTGTCGGCGATGGTGTCGAGGAGCGCGTCGGAGCCGAAGTTGGGGCCGGTCGCCTCGATGGTGAGGCCGAACTCCGCGACGAGGTCGTCGTAGTAGGCGGCCCACTCGGTACCGGGGACGATGCCGGGCATCCAGATCCGGTGCCCGGCCAGCAGAGCGAGGGGCACCGACCGGGCGCCCGCCAGCGCGTGGGCGGGGCCGGTGAGGAGCTGGAGCGGCTCGTCGAGCACCCGGACGGACTCGATGTCCGTGGGAAGGGGCCGGCCGGGCGCGGCGACGGCGCGGAAGGACGCGTCGATCGCGCCGGACCGGATGGCGGCAACGGCCGTCTCGATGTCGAACAGCATCACCACGTCGAGGTCGATCTCGGGGTGTACGCGGTGGAAGCCGCGCATCAGGCCCGACTGCGCGCTGCGCGAGGCGATCACGTCGACGCGCAGCGGACGGCGGCCGGTGTGCACGGACGCGACCGCGCGCTCGGCGACGCGTAGCAGCTCGCGCGCGTGGGGCAGGAACGCCTGCCCGTCAATGGTGAGCTCGGCGCCGCGCGCGGTACGGGTGAACAGCCGCACGCCGAGGCCGCGCTCCAGCGCGGCGACGCGCTTGGAGACGGCCTGCTGGGTGACCGCCAGCTCGGCGGCGGCCTCCTGGAACTGGCCCGCGTCAACGACGGCGACGAAGGTCCGGACGGTGTCGAGGTCCATGTCGACACTTTATGGGTACAACCGTTGGTTGTAGCCAGGTGGTCCTGTGGTTGTTTGATCCCGGGGCCTGGTGCTCGCTTTGATGCTTCCGATCGCGGATCGGTTGTGCGGGTGAGTGGCGAGGGGCGGCGGGCATGAGGAGCGGGCACCGGCTGGGACATCTGCTCGGACATCGGCTGGGGCGGCGGCTGGGGCGGCGGTTCGGGTGGCTCTGGGGAGCGTACGGGACCAGCGCGCTCGGCACGTGGCTCGCCTTCGGCGCGTTCCCGCTGATCGCCGTTCGCGTGCTGCACGCCGGACCGGCCGAGGTCGCCACGCTCTCCTCCGTGGGGGCCGCGGTGGGCGCGGCCGTGGCGGTGCCGCTCGGCCCGTGGGTGGAGTTCCGCCGGAAACGGCCGGTGCTGATCGCGATGGACCTGGTGCGGTTCGCGGCGCTGCTGACGATCCCCGCCGCGTTCGCGCTCGGCGTGCTCACCTTCCTTCAGCTCCTGCTGGTCTCGGTCGTCGTCGCGGCGGCCGACATCACCTTCCGCGCCGCCAGCGGCGCGTACCTGAAAACGCTGCTGCCGGCCGAGGATCTGCTCATCGCCAACGCCCGGTTCGAGTCCACGGCCTGGACGACCACGATCATCGGACCGCCCCTGGGCGGCGCCGCGATCGGGCTCCTCGGTCCGGTGGCGACAGTGGTGGCCGACGCGTTCAGCTACCTGCTCTCGGCCCTGGGCGTCCGCGCGACGGGCGGGCACGAGCCGCGGCCCGAGCGCCGGGAGGCCGCACGCATGCGGGCCGGGGACCTGCTCGACGGCTGGCGGTACATCCTCGCCGACGCGACGCTGCGTCCGCTGCTCTTCAACACCGCCCTGTTCAACGGCCTGGTGATGGCCACCCAGCCGCTGCTGGCCGTCCTGATGCTCGGCCGGCTCGGGTTCACACCGTGGCAGTACGGCCTCGCCTTCGCCGCGCCCTCGATCGGTGGACTGCTCGGTTCACGGCTGGCAGGACCGCTCGTCACCCGGTTCGGGCAGCACCAGATCCTGGTGGTGGCCGGGGCTCTGCGCGCGATCTGGCCCGTCGGCCTGGCCTTCCTGGGGGCGGGCACCGGAGGGCTGCTGCTGGTGATGGGCGTCGAGCTCGGGCTCATCTTCTGCTGCGGGGTCTTCAACCCCGTCTACGCCACCTACCGCCTGAAGCGCACCGCGACCGACCGGGTCACCCGCACGCTGTCCGCCTGGGCGGTGACGACCAAGGCCACGACCGCGCTCCTGACGGCACTCTGGGGGGTGCTGGGCAGCTTGCTCGACCCGCGTACGGCCATCGGCCTGGCCGGCGTACTTCTGCTGGCGACCCCGCTGCTGCTCCCCCGCCGCGCGGCAGCGCGTCTCTCGGAGCCGGAGCCGGCACCGAGCCACACCTGACAGGCCGTCACGGCTGTCACGACCGTCGCTCATCCAGTTCGGCGCACTGTGCCGGTGCATGGTGCGCGGGTTGAATGCGGCTGGAGGAAGGGATCACACACTTCTTCCGTGAGTCGGGCGATACCTACGGCTCGCCGAGGATCACCTTGGGCCTGTGGGCCCGATTTCACCAGGCCCGGCATCAGCAACGCCACCCGCTGGACCGGTACGCCAAACGGACTGGTTCCACCGCATCGCCACCCTCAGGCAGGGCTGACGCCAAGATCAGCGTCCTCGACGGACCCGAGAGGTACGTATGGTTTTCACAGCCGACACCGGATCGACAGGCGGCACCAACGCCTTCGTGGCGACCCTCACGAGGTGGTCCGGAGCAACACCGTCCCTCAACCCGGTCACGTACTCGATGACCTCGGCATGAGATAGCGACGGCAGCTTCCGCCGCAGGATGTGCATGGCATGAATCCGACCGCGGACGGCCATCACCGCACGCACCTCATCGTGGAGATCATCCACCGCGGTCCATACAGACTGACCTCGGATGCGGGTTCTGTAGTCAGCCTGCCACCCGTCGGTCACGGCGGATACGACACCGATCTGGTGCAGACCTCCGTCGACGCGGTCAACCAGATACGGCCCGTTGCCGGCCAGCATGAAGTCCCGGTTCCGGGTGCGTAGGTACTCCTCGGACGTCCACGCGACGATCCACACCAGTTCGTGCTCTTCTACGTGCGCCACAGCCATGCGCATCGGGTCCAAGCCCGCCGACAGCTCCCTCTGATAGTCGCGCTCCAGCTCTTCCTCAACGATCCGGACAGCGGCCTCTCGCTCGATCACCTGTGCAGCATCTCTCACGAACCCGCGCGGAGAACAGCGGGTTTCCCCTCGCCGGGAGGCGCTGCGTTCCGCAGTGCCTGCGGTCGGCCGGGGCAGCTAGGCCGCCGTCGGCGAAGCGGACCCGCCACGTGCGCACGGTGTCCAGGTGCGCTCCCGTTTCGCGGGCGATCGCTGCGTTGCCCCCACCCCCGGGCAGCCTGCGGCACAATCTGCGCCCGCAGGCGGTCCTGGTGCGGAGTCCTGTGGCCGTAGGCCGCTTTCCTCAGCCGGCGCCGTTCGGCGGCGCTGGGGCCATCGGGCGTGCGGTGGCTACGGGCAAGACAGGCAGGCCGTTCAGCAGAAGCGGATCAGGGCACCCGGAGCCTCCCGCGTCCAGCCCGACTGTTGGCCGCCCGGGTCCATCAGACGATGAACAAGCTGTCCGGCCCGCCGACCCGGCGGATCGCCTCCAGGGGATACGGGGTCTGCCTGCTCTCAAAACGGAACTCGCGGTAGTAGTCCGTCATCACCGCGGCGATCGGGGCGTGGCGGGTGAGGATCGCCGCGACCCGCGACGGAATTCCCGTCGGAGGTTCCCCTCGGGCGCAGGCGCGCACGAACGCGCTGCGCTCGTCCCGCTCGTACCCGTACAGGGCGGTGACGAGCCACTGCACCAGGTGGGTGACGGTGTAGCAGCGGTCGTAGGTCCGGTGCTCGGCGAAGAAGTCGGCCTCCTCCTTCGAGAGGTCGAACCGGGAGGAGATCGCGAGGCCGTAGTCCGTGAAGAACAGACGCTTGCCGTCGGTGAGGATGTTCTGGAAGTGGCCATCGAAATGCAGGAGCCCGCGGGCGTTCATGAAAGAGGTTCCGGCCTCAAGTTCCTTCGCCACCATGGTGCATGCCTGCTCAGCCGTCTCATCGTCGGCTTTGACCTGAACGTTCAGCCAGTCGTGCAGGTTCTGCGGGATGTACTCCAGGAACAGCGCGACGCTCGCCGAGGAGTCCCGCTGCGCCTCGATCCGCCGGCGCACCTGTGGTCCGCCTCCCCAGTAGGCGACAGCTTTCTCCACGTCGGCCAGTTCCTCGGGCAGCGCCTGCCCGGGGTGCGGCAGCACCCGCCAGTGGTACATCAATGGAAAGCCCTCATGGTCCTGTGCGAGCACCCAGTTCGTCGTCATGGTGTGCACGGCCAACTCACGCCAGGCCCCCCATCCCGGGCCTGCGGGGACCCCGAGGCCGGGATGGCAGAAGACAGGTAGCCCGAAGAGATTCGCCGTGGACCGGACGTGCTCCGGCTGCCTTTCCAGATCGGTCAGCGGCAGCCGCTTGACGAAGACCGGTGTCCCGCCGACCTCCAGCAACGCTGTGGTCCCGCCGATGCCAGAACCCACCGGCGCAGCCGTATCCACAAGGTCGCGCAGTTCGCGATCACTGCACAGCGCCAGCGATGTGGAGACGGCACTGTAGGCAGCCAACCGCGCGCTACGCGACGCGTCGAAGCTCTCGCCGGCTAGCTCCACCAGGGCACCAACCTCTCCTCGGCAGACCGCCAGTGCCGTTCCCGGCAAGCTCTGCCCCGTCGCGCGAACATCGCCGGTCTCGGCACTATCGCCCACCCGTCGGCCCGTCGGCCCGTCGGCCCGTCAACAGTATTACTTGGCAGCTGCATTGACATTCCACGCAGGAGCGGAGGAGCATATCGAACCGTCTAGACAACGTTGTCAGATGCGAGCGAAGCGACCGTGTGCTCCCCCACAGTGCGCCCGCCATGGTGCTTCGCCTCCGTGCCGATAGGAGAAACGTGAATCGGGAAGAGCAATCGCCCACAACGCACTCCGACGCACTCAGCCGCCGGGGGTTCGTCATCCTGGGCGGGGCGGTGGGGGCCGCCGGGATCGTCGGCGCGATACCCGGCACCGCGGCGGTGGCCACGACGAAGTCCGCGACGCGCGGAGGGCATGACGCGGCCGCGCTGACGACCGCGCAATCACTGGGTGTCAACACGACCTCGGGCGACAGACGGTTCGCCGACCCCGAGATTCCCCAGCTCCTGCGCGAAGCGGCTATCGGACTCATCCGCTATCCGGGCGGCAGTGGCGCCGACGGTTTCGACTGGCGAACCGGCGGGCCGATCACCTGGCCCATGTACCTGCAGATCGCCGGCGACGCGGGGGCGGCGCCGCTCGTCACCCTCAACTACGGCCGGCTCGCGCAGGGCCCGGAGGCCGCCGGTGCCTGGGTCGCCGACGCGGTGACACGGCCCGGATGGGACAGCTCCACGGCCCTGTGGGTCCTCGGCAACGAGGGATACGGCCCCTGGGAGAGGGACGAGCACCCCGATCCGCACACGCCGGGCTCGTACGCCACGTACGCCCGCGACTACTTCAAGGCCGTGCACGCGGCCGATCCCTCCGCCCGGGTCGGCTTCCCCATGACGATCGACCGGGCCGTCGCGGGCGGCACCGGCACCTGGGTGGCCGACCCCGACCTGTGGAACCGCACGGTACTGACCAAGAACAGGGACCAGGTCGACTGGATCGACTTCCACTGGTACCCGGTCTTCGGCATCCCGGTCCTCACGAACGCCCAGATCTTCGAGACGGTGGGCCGCATCCCGGGGGCCATGAAGTACATCCAGGGAGTCATCGACCGGGCGGGATCGAAGGCCCCCGTCTTCGTCAGCGAGTCGAACATCTCGCAGTCGGAGGTCGTCTACAACGCCCACCCGGTGGCCGCCCTGTACGCGGCCGCCACCGCCCTCACCTTCCTGGCGCACGGGGCACACTCCTTCCTCTGGTGGCAGGTCCACAACACCGACAACATGAACGGTGACTTCGGCTTCCTCTCGGACGGCACGGGAACCCCCGGGCCGAGCACGACGACGCTCGCGACGCCCGCGCGGTCCGGCGCCACGCATATCGACGTGGCCGACACGACCGGCTTCTACTACGGGCACCGCTTCACCATCGGCGCCGGAGCCGACCTGGAATCGCGCAAGATCACGGCTATCGGCGGCAGCACCCGGCTGGCCGCCTCCGCCGGGGCGCGCTCCAGGGTCCTCAAGGTGGACAGTGTGGTGCCGTTCGCACCGGGCACCGAGATCACCGTCGGCGAGGGAACGTCCGCGGAACGACACACCGTCACCGCCGTGGGGACGGGCGCCGGGACGACATCGCTCGCCGCCCCCGCGAGCAGGGGCGACCGCACCCTCAGGATCGTCGGCGAGGGCATGGGCGGCCAGAGCATCCAGGTCTTCATGCCGATCTCGCTCACCCCCGGCGGACGCGTCGTGATCGGGAGCGGCAGCGCGGCCGAGACCGCCGTGATCGACGAGGTGGGCACCTCGTCCAGCCTCGGCACGACGACGGTCGCTCCGGTCACCCCCGGCGACAGGACCGTGTACGTGGCCGTGATCGCCAACAGCAACACGGGGATCGCGCACTACGTCGGCGACCTGATGACGGTGGGCGACGGCGAGCAGGTGGAATACGGGATCATCACGGCGGCGGGTACGGCCGCCGCGACCGCCGCCACGACCGCCGCGGCCGCCCGGCGCGGTGATACGGCCGTCCGGCTCGCCGTCGCGACGAACCTGACGCCCGGCCATGCCCTGCAGATCGGTGCCGGCGACAGCGCGGAGCGTGCCTTCGTCGCGTCGGTCGGAGCCGCCGGTCCGGACGGCGCCGTCGTGAAACTGACCGCCCCGCTGCGACACGATCACGCGGACGGGGAGACGGCCAGGGATCTCGGTACGGGCATCACGCTCGACCGGCCGCTCAAGCAGGCGCACGCCGCAGGGGTCGCCGCCCGCGACGCGGGGTCGGGGCTGCGGCTGACGGCTCCGCTCTCCCGGAACCACGCGAACGGGACCACCGTCACCACCGAGGGCACCGGTATCTCGCTCTCCGCCCCGCTCTCGCGGCAGCACGCCGCGGGTGAAGCGGCGGTGAGCACCGGGATCACCTTCACGCCGCCGCTCAAGGCCTCGCACCCGCGGGGGACGACGGTCGACGAGACCGGGCTCAAGGAACCCGCGCCGAACACCCCCATGCCCGCGTACTGGGGCTACGTACTGACGTCGTTGCTCACCGAGCCGGGGGCGCGGATCGCGGTGCTCCCCTCCCACTCCCCCACCGTCCTCGCGTTCCAGTCGTTCTGGCCCGGCAGGACCGCGGTGATGCTCATCAACACCGACGACGCACGGGGCGCGGCGGCCTCGGTCGCCGGTCTGACGGCCACGGGTGGCCACGGCGGTGTGCTCCGTACGTCCAGGTACGGGCTGGAGAACCCGGAAGTGACCGAGGGCTCGACGACCGTGGCGCAGGTGGCCGCGGGACTGGAGCTGGCCCCGGAGTCGATCACCGTTCTGGTGGCCGACACCGGGAAACGCCGGGCCCAGGAGACCGGGGACCTGTCCCTGCGCGTACGCCCCGCCCGGTCCTGACCACGCACTGAACGCCGGAACGCCGCGCCCGGAGCCGATCCGCCGGGCGCGGCGTTCCGTCGTCCCGGTCCGTCCGGCATTCCGGCGTTCCGGTCCGTCCGGGGGTGGACCGTACCGAGCGCGCGCCGCACCGGCGCCGGGCGCCGCCGGGGGCGGCGGCCGAGATCGCGCGGTCCGCCGCCCGCTGACAGATCATGAGACGACCGGGTACAGGACGACGGAGCGCGGGGCGGAGGTGGACCGATGACCGAGGTACTGCTGCTCGTCGTGGCGGTGGTGCTCTCGCTCATCTGCGGGGCCTTCGTCGCGGCGGAATTCTCCCTCACCACCGTCGAGCGCGGCGATCTCGAACGGGCGGTCGAACGCGGTGAGCGCGGCGCCGCCGGGGCGCTGAAGGCCGTACGAAGTCTCACCTTCCAGCTCTCCGGCGCCCAGCTCGGCATCACCGTGACCAATCTGGTCGTCGGGATGCTCGCGGAACCGTCCATCGGCAAGCTGATCCGGGGCCCGGTCGAGGCCGTGGGACTGTCCCGCTCCGTGTCCGCCTCGGTGGCCCTCGTCATCGGTACGGCACTGTCGACCATCGTCCTGATGGTCGTCGGCGAGCTCGTCCCGAAGAACTGGGCGATCTCGTCGCCGCTGGCCGTCGTCAAGGTCGTGGCCACCCCGCAGCGGTACTTCACGACGGCCTTCCGCCCGTTCATCAGCCATCTCAACAACATGGCGAACCGCATCGTGCGCGGATTCGGCCTGGAGCCGACCGAGGAGCTGGCCTCCGCGCGCGGCCCGCAGGAGCTGGCCGCCCTGGCCCGGCACTCCGCGCGGGAGGGCGCTCTGGAGGCGGACACCGCCGAACTGTTCGTGCGGACGCTGAGTCTGGCCGCGCTGAGCGCGGAGAACGTGATGACGCCCCGCGTGCGGGTCATGGCCCTCGATGTGTGCACCACGGCCGAGGACGTCGCCAATGCCACCCGCGCCACCGGCCTGTCACGCTTCCCCGTCTACCGGGGCAACCTCGACACGGTCGTCGGTATCGCGCACATCAAGGACGTGCTGGCGGTTCCGGCCGGGCGCCGGGCGCAGCACCCGGTGGCCCGGCTGCTGCGCGATCCGCTGCTGGTGCCGGAGTCGCTGACGGTGGACCGGCTGCTCGACCGGCTGTCGGGCGGCACCACGATGGCCGTCGTCATCGACGAGTACGGCGGGACGGCGGGGGTGGTCACGCTGGAGGACATCGTGGAGGAAGTCGTCGGCGAGGTACGTGACGAGCACGATCCGCACGAGACGTCCGGCCTGGCGCCGGTCGGCGAGGACGCGGAGGGCAGGGCCCTCTGGTCGGCGGACGGCGCGGCCCGCGCCGACCAGCTGAGGAGCATCGGACTGCGGATGCCCGGGGGGCCGTACGAGACGCTCGCCGGACTCGTCGCGGCGAAGCTGGGGCGTATCCCGGTGGAGGGCGACCGGTTCGAGCTGGCAGGCTGGCGCGTCGAGGTCGTGGACGCGACGCGACGGCGCGCGGGCCGCCTGCTGCTGCGGGCGCCTCTCCCGTCGGCGGGCGACGGGAATCACAGCGACACCGACAACACCGACGACACCGGCCACGGCCGCCGCGGCCGCATCACCCGCCGCACCCGCCGCACCCGTCACCCCGACCACACCGATCCCCCCGGGGAGAGCCGCACCGGGGAGGCCGGATGATCACCGCGATCCAGTTGGTCGTCGGCCTGCTGACGCTCGTCGTCAACGCCTTCTTCGTGGCGGCCGAGTTCGCGCTGATCTCCGTACGGCGCAGCCAGATCGAACCGGAGGCCGAGGCCGGGAACCGGCGGGCGCGCAGCGTCATCTGGGGCCTGGAGCATGTGTCGGCGCTGCTCGCGGCGGCGCAGCTGGGCATCACCCTGTGCACGCTGGTGCTGGGTATCGTCGCCGAGCCCGCCATCACGCATCTGCTGGAGCCCTTGTTCGACGCGGTGGGAGTGGCCCACGGGCTGGTGCATCCGATCTCGTTCGTGATCTCACTGATCCTGGCGACGTATCTGCACATGCTGCTCGGCGAGATGGTGCCGAAGAACATCTCGCTGGCCGGTCCCGCCAAGGCGGCGCTGCTGCTCGGCCCGCCGCTGGTGGGGCTGGCGCGGGCGCTGCGTCCGGTGATCTTCACGGTGAACGCCTTCGCCAACGGCCTGCTGAAACTGATGAGGGTGGAGACCAGGAACGAGGTGGCCGCCACCTTCTCCGACGACGAGCTGGCCCGTCTGGTCACGGACGCGGGCCACGCCGGGCTGCTCGACGACCGCGCCGCCGAGCGGCTGCACGACGCGCTGGAGCTGGGGCACCGTCCGGTGAGCGATGTGGTGATGCCGCTGGAGCGGGTGGTCTCCGCGCGGCTCGGGGTCACGCCCGAGGCGCTGGAGGGGCTCGCCGCGGAGTCCGGCTTCTCCCGCTTCCCGGTGGTGGACACGTCGCGGCGGATCCTGGGCTATCTCCATGTGAAGGACGCGCTGGACGCGACGCCCCGCGACGAGCCGTTCCCGGTCCCGGCGATGCGCGCGATCGCGCGGGTCCGGGCGCAGACCCCGATGGACGACGTCCTGACCGCGATGCGCCGGAGCCGTACCCATCTGGCGGCGGTGATGGACGAGGACGGCAAGCTCGAAGGGCTGGTCACGATGGAGGACGTCCTGCGCGAGCTGGTGGGCCGGCACGCCTGAGGCGCGCTCGTGCCGCGCGGTACGATCGCTCCCGCCATGGAGATGAATGCCAGCTACACCAGTTTCGTCGCGGTCGGTGACTCCTTCACCGAGGGCATGTCCGACCTCCTGCCGGACGGCTCGTACCGTGGCTGGGCGGACCTGCTCGCGGCCCGGTTCGCCGCCCGTTCGCCCGGTTTCCGGTACGCGAATCTCGCCGTACGCGGCAAGCTCATCGGCCAGATCGTCGAGGAGCAGGTGCCGGTCGCCGCCGCCATGACACCGGACGTGGTGACGCTGGTCGGCGGACTCAACGACACGCTGCGGCCGAAGTGCGACATGGGCCGGGTGCGCGGGCTGCTCGAAGAGGCCGTGGAGCGGCTGGCGCCGTCCTGCCGGCAACTGGTGCTGATGCGCAGCCCCGGCCGCGACGGTCCGGTGATGGAGCGCGTCCGGCCGCGCATGGAGGAGCTGTTCAGCTTCGTCGACGAGCTCGCGGAGCGGCACGGCGCCCTGGTCGTCGACCTCTACGCGGCGCCGGTCCTCGGCGATCAGCGGATGTGGGACGTGGACCGGCTGCATCTGACCGCGGAGGGGCACCGGCGGGTCGCCGAGGCCGTCTGGCAGACGCTGGGACTCGCGGCGCGGGACGACTGGCGCGCGGAGCTGCCCTCGGCGGTGCCCGCCCGCTGGCTGACCCGGCGATCGGGCGATCTGCGGTTCGCGCGGCAGCATCTGGCGCCATGGGTGATGCGCCGTCTCACCGGGCGCTCC
The DNA here is from genome assembly GCF_044454085.1 of Streptomyces sp. NPDC051569. Classification (NCBI taxonomy): domain Bacteria; kingdom Bacillati; phylum Actinomycetota; class Actinomycetes; order Kitasatosporales; family Streptomycetaceae; genus Streptomyces; species Streptomyces sp. NPDC051569. The sequence goes on along the minus strand of NZ_JBITDJ010000015.1, from coordinate 100,739 downwards.
ACGGGCGACGGGCGGCTCCCCAAGCGGCCCGAGCTGCTGCCGTACGAGCCACCGGGACCCGGGACCGCGGGTCAGGACGCGGGTCCGGACGCCGGCCCGGCCCGGCGCGCCCTCTCGTAGCAAGCCACAAAGAGCCCGCGGCGCCGACCTGCACAAACCGCCAGTAGAATCAGCTCACGTGACTGCCGTGTCTGCGAAGCCTCGCATCCCCAATGTCCTTGCCGGCCGCTACGCCTCGGCGGAGCTGGCCGTGCTGTGGTCCCCCGAGCAGAAGGTCAAGCTGGAGCGCCGGCTGTGGCTGGCCGTGCTTCGTGCGCAGCGGGACCTCGGGATCGAGGTGCCCGAGACCGCGCTGGCCGACTACGAGCGGGTCCTCGACCAGGTCGATCTGGCGTCGATCGCCGAGCGCGAGAAGGTCACCCGGCACGACGTGAAGGCGCGGATCGAGGAGTTCAACGCCCTCGCCGGCCATGAGCAGGTGCACAAGGGCATGACCTCCCGCGACCTGACGGAGAACGTCGAGCAGCTGCAGATCCGCCTCTCGCTCGAACTGACGCGGGACCGTACGGTCGCGGTGCTCGCCCGTCTCGGGAAGCTCGCCGGTGAGTACGGGGAGCTGGTCATGGCCGGCCGCTCGCACAATGTCGCCGCGCAGGCCACCACTCTCGGCAAGCGGTTCGCGACGGCCGCCGACGAGCTGCTGGTGGCGTACGGCCGGCTGGAGGATCTGCTGGGCCGCTACCCGCTGCGCGGGATCAAGGGCCCGGTCGGTACCGCACAGGACATGCTCGACCTGCTCGGCGGGGACACCGCGAAGCTGGCGGAGCTGGAGACGCGCATCGCGGGCCACCTCGGCTTCGCGCAGGGCTTCACCTCGGTCGGCCAGGTGTACCCGCGCTCGCTCGACTACGACGTGGTGACCGCGCTGGTGCAGCTGGCGGCGGCGCCGTCCTCGGTCGCGAAGACGATCCGGCTGATGGCCGGGCACGAGCTGGTGACCGAGGGCTTCAAGCCCGGCCAGGTCGGCTCCTCCGCCATGCCGCACAAGATGAACACCCGTTCCTGCGAGCGCGTCAACGGCCTCATGGTGATCCTGCGCGGCTACGCGTCGATGACCGGCGAGCTGGCGGGCGACCAGTGGAACGAAGGCGATGTCTCCTGCTCGGTGGTCCGCCGGGTGGCGCTGCCCGACGCGTTCTTCGCGTTCGACGGACTGCTGGAGACCTTCCTGACCGTCCTCGACGAGTTCGGCGCGTTCCCGGCGGTCGTGGCGCGTGAGCTGGACCGCTACCTGCCGTTCCTGGCGACGACCAAGGTACTGATGGGCGCGGTACGGGCCGGGGTCGGCCGCGAGGCCGCGCACGAGGTCATCAAGGAGCACGCGGTGGCGTCGGCGCTCGCCATGCGTGAGCAGGGTGCCGAGCGCAACGAGCTGCTCGACCGGCTGGCCGCCGACGAGCGGATGCCGCTCGACCGGGCCGCGCTGGACGCGCTGATGGCCGACAAGCTCTCCTTCACCGGCGCCGCCGAGGACCAGATCGCCACGGTGACCGGGCGGATCGAGGAGATCCTGAAGCAGCACCCCGCGGCCGCGGCGTACACGCCCGGATCGATCCTCTGACCGGCTCCCGGCGGATCACTCCCGGATGAGCCGGCGGCGTCCGACCCCCGAGGAACTCGAAGCCGCCCGCGACCGCGTCCTTCCCGACGTGGTCGCGGACGGTCTGCGGGTGCTGTTCTGCGGGATCAACCCGGGGCTGATGTCGGCGGCGACGGGGCACCACTTCGCGCGCCCCGGCAACCGCTTCTGGCCGGTGCTGCACCTCTCCGGTTTCACGCCGCGACTGCTGATCCCGGCCGAGCAGGACGAGCTGCTGACGTACGGCCTGGGCATCACGAATGTGGCGGCGCGGGCGACGGCCCGGGCCGATGAGCTGACCGACGAGGAGTACCGCGAGGGCGGCCGTATCCTCACCGCGAAGGTGGAGCGGCTGCGCCCGCGCTGGCTGGCGGTGGTCGGTGTCACCGCGTACCGCACGGCTTTCGGCGACAGGAAGGCACGCATCGGTCCGCAGGAACGGACGATCGGGGGCACCCGGATCTGGGCCCTGCCCAACCCGAGCGGTCTCAACGCGCACTGGACGGCGGCGACGATGGCGGAGGAGTTCGGCCGGCTGCGGACGGCCTCGGAGCAGCACCGGGTTCCGTGACCGGAGCGGGTGTTGCGGCGGGCCCGTCCCCGGCACCGCCGGGCCGAGCCGGAGGGCCGCACGTCCCGCAATCGGACGGTCCGGGCCCCGCCGGGAAGGCCCGGCACGCGTCAGCTCGATCGTGGCGAGGTGCCGTGCGGTGGCCGTGGAGCCGGCGAACCCCCGGATGCCGACAGGTGGCCGGCCATCAGGCGGTTGTTCGCCGCGCTCAGTCGGACGTCCTGCGCAGCCGGATGACCGGGATATCCCGCTTCCTCCTCTTCTGATACTCCTCGTACGGGGCGAACACCGCGACCAGTCCCGGCCACAACCGGGCCTTCTCCTGCGACGAGACGGTCTCCGCGCGCGCCGAGAAGCGCTCGGGGCCGACGCGGAGCCGTACATCGGGGTCCGCCTCCAGATTGAGGTACCAGAGGGGAGGCGTGTCGGCGCCGCCCTTGGACGCCACGATCAGGTAGTCGTCGCCGTCGCGCCCGTAGATCAGTACGGTACGGCGCAGCTGCCCGGTCCGCCGTCCGCGGTAGTCGAGCAGCAGGCACGGCGCGCCCTGCAGGGTGGTGCCACGGGCACCGTCGGACTCCTCGTACGTCCTGGCCTGTTCGGCGACCCAGCCCGCCGGACTGACCAGGACCTCATCGCTCGGTGCCATCGCGGCTCCTCCCACTCGTACGGTGATTGCCGGGCTCTCACCCTACGTCCGGTCCGCCCGGCGCTCGCCGCCCCGGCGACCAACGAGTAGCATCCGCCAGACACGCGCACGAGCTGGGAGGACTTACCGTGGGGCGGCTGACCGGCGGAGACCCTTCGCTGCTGCGGCGGATCAACTCCGCTGTGGTACTGCACTCCCTGCGGGGCGCCGGCTCCCTCACCCTCACCGATCTGACCCGGGTCACGGGCCTGTCCCGGCCGACCGTCGAGGGCGTGGTGGAAGGGCTCATGGAGGCGGGCCTGGTCGTCGAGTCGGCTCCCGAGGAGGGTGAGGCCCGTAAACAGGGCCGCCCCGCGCGGCGGTTCCGCTTCCGTGCCGAGGCCGGGCATCTGCTGGGCATCGAGATCGGGCCGCACCGGATCGCCGCGCTGCTGTCCGGTCTGGACGGCCGGATCATCGGCGCCGGTTCGCGCGAGGTCTCGGAGAGCGCCGACGCGGACGAACGCCTGGAGCGGGTCAGGCTCGTCGTCGCCGACCTCCTGCGGCGCACCGGCGTGGCGCGCAGTTCCCTGCGGGCCGTCGGGGTCGGCAGCCCGGGCATCGTGGAGGCCGACGGGACCGTACGGCTCGGCACCGCGCTGCCCGAGTGGACGGGGCTGGCGCTCGGCGAGCGGCTGCGGCGCTCGTTCCGCTGCCCGGTACTGGTGGAGAACGACGCCAACGCGGCGGCCGTCGCCGAGCAGTGGAAGGGCGCGGCCACCGATTCGGACGACATCGTCTTCGTCCTGGCCGGGCTGAGCCCCGGGGCGGGCGCCCTGATCGGCGGGCGGCTGCACCGGGGCTTCGGCGGCGCGGCCGGCGAGATCGGCGCGCTGCATCTGCTCGGCCGTGAGGTGACCCCGGAGAAGCTGCTGTCGACGACGGACGAACCGCTGCACCCGCTCGACGAGCACGCGGTGGCCAAGGTCTTCACCCTGGCCCGGCAGGGCGAGGTGCGGGCGCAGGAGGCTGTGGAGCGTTTCATCCAGCGGCTGGTGCACGATGTGGCGGCGCTGGTGCTGGCGCTGGACCCGGAGCTGGTGGTGATCGGCGGCTGGGCGGCCGGGCTGGACGGTGTACTGGATCCGCTGCGCGACGAGCTCTCGCGCTACTGCCTCCGGCCGCCTCGGGTGACTCTCTCCCTGCTGGGTGAGGCGGCGGTGGCCACGGGCGCGCTGCGGCTGGCTCTCGACCATGTCGAGGAGCAGCTCTTCGCGGTGGAGGGAACGGTGACGGCCCGCCGCTGAGCGACGGGCCGTTGCCCCGCGGAGCGTGCCGCGTCACGGGAAGGTCAGGACGCCCGGCGTGCCTGCGGCTGCTGGTCGCTGATCTCCAGGTCACCGGAGTCCCCGAAGGTGAGCCGGCAGGTGTCGGCGCGGTAGGTGGCCACCGAGACGGCGGCGGTGCGGCCCGCCACGATGTAGCGCGTCGTGACGACGAGGACAGGAGCGCCGGGGAGCCGGTCCAGCTCCTTGGCGTCGTCCGCGCGCGCCGAGCCCAGCTCCACCGCGCGGTCCTGACCGTCGAGGCCGAGCCGTTGCAGTTCACGCAGGATGCCCCGGGCGCGGGCGGGTCCTGAGGGCGCGTCGATGGCCGACAGCTCCGGCACCGACGACGAGGGTACGTAGAGCAGCTCGGCCGCCACGGACTGACCGTGTGTCATGCGGATCCGGCGGACGGTGTGGACCGCTTCCTCGGCCTCCGTCTCCAGCAGCCGGGCCACACCGGCGGGGGCGGGCGCGGTGGTGGAGTCGATGGGCTGCCAGGCGTCCTGGGCGGCGCCGGGCCATTCGTGCTGGGTGGTGGAGACGTCGACGCCCACGCGCGGTGGTGCGACGGTCGTGCCGACGCCCCGGCGGCGCTGGAGGCGGCCTTCCAGCTCCAGCTGTTCGAGCGCCTGCCTGAGAGTGGCGCGGGCGACTCCGAACCGGGCGGCCAGCTCACGCTCGTTGGGCAGGACCTCCCCCACCGCGAAGTCCGAGTCGAGCGCTCGGCCGAGCACGGTCTTGAGGTGCCAGTACTTAGGCTCCGGCACTGCTTCCAGCTGCGTGGTCCCCACCCTGATCCTCCGCAATCGCCGTGTCCCCGGCGGGTTTTCCGTGCCCTTGTTTATTAAAGGTTCTTGCACTAACTATTGACCATAGGACGGCTCATCCCGTTGGTCAAGACCAATCCTGCGCCGGCACCCGAGGGAAATCCTCGTCCGGCGCAGGGTGTTCACAGGACGTTCTTACGCTGGTGAGGCACCTCGGCGGAGGACCCGCGTCCGGCTCGGACACGGCGCTTCCCCCGGTTCCCGTTCCGCCGTCACTCACGCCTCACGGGCACCGGAGTGACGGTTGTCCACCGGGGATTCGCGTGGTGGCCGCCGCCGGGCGCCAGGTATGGCACGGCACCCCCGCCCCCACCCTCACAGGACGGCGTTTCGATGTCGTACGACCCCGCGAACAGCTCCCTCCGGACCCGCCGGCAACCGCCCCCTCGGGCCGGGGAGCCCGGCGCTCGCGCACTGACCGCGCTGACCACCGCGCGCCCGATGAGGCGAACACTCCGCGCCAAAATTGGCCGAGAATAACTCAAAAGGGAACAGATCCATCTTTAACCCATCAGTCACAAACCGTTCGTGATCACGCAACACCACTGCGTCAGAGTGAGGTCATGACCGATGTGACATCTGCGAAGAGTGTCCGCCGTCCGCACCACTGGCGGCGGGACCTCGTCGAGCTCGCCGCCCTGTTCACCGCCGTGGCCGTCGCCGACGCCGTGGCGAACCTGATCGCGCACGAATCCGACGGCGCCTTTCTGCTGGTCGCCTCCGCCGTGGCCCTGATCGCCACGGCCGCCTTCCACACCTGGTGGGCACGGAAACACAGCCACGCCCCACCGGCACCGCACGGTGGCGGGGCCACTACCGGGTCCGCGGCCGCCGGGCCGGCCGTGGACTCCACGGCCGGCCCGGCGGAGACCGCGCTGTGGCGGACGCGGACCACCGTGCGGGACGAACCCGGCAGCCTCGCCGCGCTCTGCGCGGTCTTCGCCGCACTCCGGGTGGACATCCTGACCCTGCAGACACACCCGCTGGCCCACGGCACGGTCGACGAGTTCCTGCTGCGCGCGCCCGCCGCGCTCCAGGCGAAGGACCTCACCCGCGAGATCGCTGCCGCCGGCGGCAGCAGTACCTGGATGGAGCGCGCCGACGCGCACGATCTGGTGGACACCCCGACCCGGGTCCTCGGCCTCGCCACCCGTACCGCCCTGGACGCCGCCGAACTTCCCCTCGCGCTGCGTCAGCTGCTCGGCCGCTGCACGATCCACTCGCGGCCCGCCGTATCGATCACCGGCCGTCCCGCCGGGGAGATCGCGCCCGTCGAGGGTGTGCTCGACGGGACGTCGATGCGCCTGCGTGACCCGAACGGCGGCAGCATCACCGTCGAACGGCCGTATCTCCCCTTCACCCCCAGCGAGTTCGCCCGCGCCCGCGCGCTGGTCGAGCTGGACGCCCGGCTCGGCCCGCGTATGCCCCGGGGCCAGGACGTACTCACCCTCCCGGCCGGCCAGGAGATCACCGTCCGGCGGGCCGACCACGACGACCTCGACGCCGCCCTCGCCCTGCACGGGCGCTGCTCCGACCGCACCCTGGGCCTGCGCTACCACGGCCCGGTGGGCGACGCGGACCGCTATCTGAACCATCTGCTCAGCCCCCGCTTCGGGCGCACCCTCGCCGTCGAGACCACCGACGGCCGCCTGGTCGCCCTCGGGCATCTGCTCTGGGACGGTGACGAGACCGAGGTCGCACTGATCGTCGAGGACGGCTGGCAGCGGCGCGGCATCGGCTCCGAGCTCCTCGGCCGGCTCATCGCCCTCGCCGCCGAGGCGCGCTGCGGCAGCGTGTACGCCGTCACCCAGGCGTCCAACACGGGCATGGTCGCGGCCATGCGGAGCCTCGGCCTGCCGCTCGACTACCAGATCGAGGAGGGCACCCTGGTCATCACGGCCCGGCTGGAGACGGCGTCCCTGCCCGAGACGACGGCCCCGCAGTCGCCCCCGCCGTACGGGAACGCGGGACTGTCCCCTCAGGAGCAGGCCGATCGCTGAGCGCTCCGCTCAGATCCCGCCGGGATCCCACCGGAGATCCCACCGAGATCCCGCCGGAGATCCTCGACGTCCTCCAGGCCGACCGCCGGTCTCTCTCGGCCACGACGCGGTGGCTGATGGAGGCCGGGGCCGGATGGGTGAGTCCCCGCTGCCGGGGCTGACCGGGGTGGTCGGCCGCACGCCCTCCGTCGCCCGGCGGGATGCCCCGCGCACCCACCGGGCGACACGGCGAAAGCTCCGTGTCCGGACCGGCCGGCGCGACCGCGCGGAGCCGGCCGGGTCACGGGGCACCGACCGCGCCTCGATCCGGCCAAATTCGGCCGGAGTCCGGCAGTCGGCTCTCCCTCCAGGTCCGGCCGCACCGCAGGGAATTGACCCCTCCCTTCGCGGAGCCGATCCGAAGGCCCCCCGAGTCGCCGGCGCTGTTCCCGCACCGCTCCCGACGACTGTCCGGTGCATGTGGCGGTGGCGGACACGGCGGATCCGCGGCGGCTGGTTCCGGAAGCGTCCACCTCACGGCCCGAAGCGGCCCGCGTCGAGAGCCGGTTGATCCTCCGGCCTCGGGATCACGGCCCCGCCGATGCCGCTCTCATCGGCCATACCGACCGGCACGCACGGTCCGATGATGTGACGTGGGGGTCCCCTCTTCGAGAGGATGTCCGCATGTCAGACACAGCCGGCAGCGCGCTGCCCCGCCAGGTCGCCGACGCTTACGTCGACGAACTCATCGCACTCGATCCGATCACCGGCACCTACCTGGGTGTCACGGAGAGTTCCCGTCGCCTCCCCGACTACTCGCCGGCCGGACAGGAAGCCTTCGCCGACCTCATCCGGGCCACCCTCGCCCGGCTCGACCAGGCCGAGACGCTGCCGGGCGCGGACAGCGACGCCGAACGCCGCTGCGGCCGGCTGCTGCGCGAACGCCTGACAGCCGAGCTCGCCGTCCACGAGGCCGAGGAGGGGCTGCGCGGCATCAGCAACATCCACTCGCCCGCGCACAGCGTGCGCGGCATCTTCAGCGTGATGCCGACCGAGACGGACGAGGACTGGGCGGCGGTCGCCGCCCGGCTGTGGGCCGTGCCCCTCGCGCTGGCCGGATTCCGCGAGTCACTGGCGCTCGGCCTCGAACGCAAGCTGCCGGCCGGGCCGCGGCCCACCGCGACCTTCATCGGCCAGCTGACGGACTGGGCGGGCGAGGGACGCGGCTGGTTCGAGGAGTTCGCCGCGGCCGGCCCGGAGAGCCTGCGCGAGGAACTGGACGGCGCCGCCCGTCAGGCCACCGCGGCCGTCGCCGAGCTGCGCGACTGGATGCGCGAGGTGTACGCCCCCGCCGTCGAGAACGCGTCCGACACCGTGGGCCGTGAGCGGTACGCCCGCTGGGCCCGTTACTTCAACGGCGCCGACCTCGATCTCGACGAGGCGTACGCGTACGGCTGGTCCGAATACCACCGGCTGCTCGCCGAGATGAAGACCGAGGCCGAGAAGATCCTGCCGGGCGCGGGCCCCTGGGAGGCGCTCGCCCACCTCGACGTGCACGGCAAGCACATCGAGGGCGTCGAGGAGGTCAGGGACTGGCTGCAGAACCTGATGGACGAGGCGATCGAGGCACTCGACGGCACACACTTCGAACTCGCCGAGCGGGTCAGGCGGGTGGAGTCCCGCATCGCTCCGCCCGGCGGGCCGGCGGCCCCGTACTACACCGGTCCGTCCGAGGACTTCTCGCGCCCGGGCCGTACCTGGCTGCCGACCATGGGCGAGACCCGCTTCCCGGTGTACGACCTGGTGTCGACCTGGTACCACGAGGGTGTCCCCGGCCACCATCTGCAGATCGCCCAGTGGGCCCATGTGGCCGACCAGCTCTCCCGCTACCAGGCGTCGGTCGGCCAGGTCAGCGCCAACGCGGAGGGCTGGGCGCTGTACGCGGAGCGGCTCATGGACGAACTGGGCTTCCTGCCCGACGCGGAGCGCCGGCTCGGCTATCTGGACGCGCAGATGATGCGTGCCTGCCGGGTGATCGTGGACATCGGCATGCATCTTGAGCTGGAGATCCCGACGGACTCGCCGTTCCATCCGGGCGAGCACTGGACCCCGGAGCTGGCGGAGGAGTTCTTCGGCAATCACAGCGGCAGGCCCGCTGACTTCGTGGAGAGCGAGCTGACCCGCTACCTGTCGATGCCGGGCCAGGCGATCGGCTACAAGCTGGGCGAGCGCGCGTGGCTGCTGGGCCGGGAGAACGCCAGGAAGCGGCACGGCGACGCGTTCGACGCGAAGGCCTGGCACATGGCGGCGCTCTCGCAGGGGTCGCTGGGTCTCGACGATCTGGTGGACGAGCTGTCACGGCTCTGACGATCGGGCCGTACCGGTGCTGACCGGAAGTATCCCTTCCGGTCAGCACCGGAGCACCGGGCGGGCCGGTCAGGGCCGGAGCACAGGGCGGGCCGGTCAACACCGGAGCACAGGGCGGGCGGCCCGCTCAGCCCGCTGACGTCCGGCCCGCGCGGTGCCGTATCGCCGAGCCGTGCCGGTCCTTGACGATCTCCAGCTGGACCGGGATACGGCGGCGCAGATCGGCGACATGGCTGACGATGCCGACGCTGCGGTCCCGTTCGCGCAGCGAGTCCAGCACGTCCAGGACCTCGTCCAGCGTCTGGTCGTCAAGGCTGCCGAAGCCCTCGTCGATGAAGAGGGTGTCCAGCCGTACGCCGCCGGCCTCGTCCGTGACGACATCGGCGAGACCGAGCGCGAGGGCGAGCGACGCGAAGAACGTCTCGCCGCCGGAGAGCGTCGCGGTGTCGCGCGCGCTGCCCGTCCAGGCGTCGACGACCTGGAGTCCGAGGCCGGAGCGCCGCTGCCCGCCCGCCCTGGCGTCGGAGTGGACCAGGGCGTAACGGCCGGAGGACATGCGCTGGAGCCGTACGGTGGCGGCGGCGGCGACCTGTTCCAGGCGGGCGGCCAGGACGTAGGACTCCAGGCGCATCCGGCGTTCGTTGTCGGCGGAGGTGCCCGCGGTCAGGCCGGCGAGGCGGGCCACCCGGTCGTATTCCTCGCGCACCGGGCCGAGCCGGCGTACCTCTTCGCCGGCCGCCCGGGAGAGCCTGCCCAGTTCGGCACGGCGGTCATGGGCGGTGGCGCGGACGGACGACGCGTCGCGCAAAGCGCGCTCGGCCGCTTCCTGGGCGGCCCGCACGGCGTCGGGGGCGGCGGGCGGCCGCTCGGCGGCGGCCTTCGTCTCCGGTTCGGCGTGCCGGTCGGCGATCGCGGCGGCCTCGGCTCCCCAGTCGTCCAGGCGGTGCTGGAGTTCGCGCCGGGCGGTGTCGGTGAGCAGCGCGTCCGCGGCGGCGCGCGGGGTGTCGAAACCGGCCCGGAAGGCGGCGTCGGCGAGCCGGTCGTCCGCCTCCTTGAGGCGGAGCGCGGCGGCGTCGACGGCGCGTACGGTCCCGGCGGCCTCGGCGAGCCACCGGGCCCGGCGCTCCAGTTGTGACGCGCGCTCGGCGACGCTGTCCGCGTCTCCTCTGGCCCGGGTCAACTCGGCTCGCAGTGCTTCCTGTTCACGTTCGAGGGCTTCGCGCCGCGAGGCTCGCGCGACGACGCGCCGTTCGGCGTCGTGCTGGGCGGCGAGCCGGTCCTCGTGCTCACGCTCGGCGTGCGCGAGGGCCTCGCGGGCCGCGTGCGTACCGGCGGCGACGCCGTGCGCGGCGGCGTGTTCACGCTCCAACCGGCCGGTGAGGGAGGCGAGTTCGGCGAGGGGCGCCGTTCCGGCCGCCGCATGTGCCGCCGCGTACTCCTCGCGTACGGCCGCGTGCTCCCGCTCGCACTCGCCCTGGGCCTGTTCGGCGCGCTGATATGCGGCGAGGGCGGCGTCCTCGGCCGCCTGGTCCACCTGACCGTCCGTGGGGCGCGCGGGCGCGGGGTGGTCGGCGGAGCCGCAGACCGCGCAGGGTTCCCCCTCGGCGAGCCGGGCGGCGAGTTCGGCGGCGATGCCGTGCAACCGCCGTTCCCGCAGGTCCAGCCAGGCGGCCTTGGTGGTCAGGGTGCCGGCCTGGGCGGCGGTCAGCCGGTGCTGAGCGTCCGCGACCGCCGTTTCGAGGGCGTCACGGCGCCGGGCCGCCGCGAGCCGGTGGCGGGCCGGGTCGAGCTGCCCCGCGAGGTGTTCGGCTCGGGTGGCAGCCTCCTGGGCTTCTTCGATACGGTCCCGCAGCGCGCGGCGCGCCGGCTCCCAGCCGGCCAGCCAGCCCGCCGCGTCCTGGCGGATCTCCTCGTCGGCGCGCGCCTGCCGGTCCAGCTCCGCGCGCTCATCGGTGATCTCCGCGCTGCGCCGTTCGGCACGCCGGGCCGCGTCGAGCGCCCCGAGCTCCTGGCGCATGGACCTTTCCAGCGCGGCGAGTTGGTCCGCTCCGGCGTCGGCGAGGCCGGGCGGCAGCTGGTCCCTGGCACGGCCGTGAGCGGCCGACGCGTCGTGCTGTGCGCGCTCCGCGTCATCCCGCAGGGCGAGGGCCGGGCCGACCAGCTCCGCCTGATGGGCGCGCTCCAGCCGGATCCTGTTCCGCTCGTGCTCGGGGCGGCGGGCTTCCAGGGCCCCCGCGCGGAGCCGGGTTTCGGCGAACCTCCCCTGAAGGCGGGCCAGTTCACGCTCCGCGTCCAGCGCGATCCGGGCGGCGGCCGCCCGGCTCTCGGCGGCGGACAGCGCCGACTCGGCGATGTCGGCGTGCTCGTGGGCGGCGGAGCGGGCCAGTGCCGCCCATTCCAGGACGGCGGGGGCGAGCCCGGGATCGCCCGGCTGCCGGTCGGGCAGCGGCGCGGCCGAGGCGGCGCCCGCCGCCTGGGCGATGCGCTGGGCGATGCCGAGGAGCCGGTCGTCCCCGGCGCGTACCTCCCGCTCGGCGGTGCGGCGCAGCTCGGCGAGCCGTTCCTCGACGGCGGCGAACCTGCGGGTGTCGAAGAGCTGTCCGAGGAGCTTGCCGCGCGCTTCGGCGTCGGCGCGCAGGAAGCGCGCGAAGTCGCCCTGCGGCAGGAGGACGACCTGGCAGAACTGCTCCCTGCTCATCCCTCCGAGCAGCTGATGGATCTCCTCACCGATCTCCTGGTGGGATTTGCTCAGCGCCCGCCAGGCGCCGCCGTCCGCGTCGTACTCCCGCAGCAGGCTCTGTGCCCGCTCGGTGGTGTATCCTTTGCCGTTCTTCTTGGGGCGCGGCTGCGCGGGGCGCCGGGTGATCTCCAGGCGCCGTCCGCCCACGGTCAGTTCGAGGCGGACCTCGGTGTGGGTCCCGGCCGGGGCGTGGTCGCTGCGCAGTGAGGCGCCGGGGCTCTGGCGGGCGCCGGGTACGGCGGCGTACAGCGCGTAGCAGACGGCGTCGAGAACGGAGGTCTTCCCGGCGCCGGTCGGGCCGTGCAGCAGGAAGAGCCCGGCGGTGGAGAGTACGTCGAAGTCGACTTCCTGGGTGGTGGCGAAGGGGCCGAAGGCGGTGACGGCCAGCCGGTGCAGTCTCACGGGGCCACCTCGCGCACGGCGTCGTCGACCCGTACGTCGTCGAAGGCGCCGCGCAGCACGGTGCGTTCCCGCGCGTCGGGGCCTGACCCGCCCCGGACGTGGGCCACGAAGTCCTCCGCGATCTGCTGGTCGGTGCGGCCCGCGAGGCGCCGGGCGTACGAGGCGAGCGGGTCGTCGTCCGCCCGTTCGGGGTCGAAGGCCAGGCTGAGCGTGTACGGGAAGCGCCCGGCGAGCCGCGCCATCGGCTCCGGCGGGCGTACCGGGTCGGTGAGGGTCACCTCCGCCCAGGACTCCTCGTGGCGCTCCAGGGCAGGATCGCCGAGCAGGTCGTCGAGCCGGCCCCGGAGCCGGGCCAGGGGGCGCGGTACCGGGCAGTCGAGCCGCTCGGCCGTGATCTCGCCGTGTGGCCCCAGGTCCACCAGCCACATCGTCTTGCGGTGGGTGGTCTCGGAGAAGGAGTAGGCGAGCGGGGAGCCGGAGTACCGGACGCGCTCGGTGATCGTCTGGGCGCCGTGCAGATGTCCCAGGGCGACATAGTCGACGCCGTCGAAGATCCCGGCGGGCACGGCGGCGACCCCTCCGACGGTGATGTCCCGTTCGCTGTCACTGGGTGTGCCTCCGGCGACGAAGGCGTGCGCGAGGACGACGGAGCGGGTGCCGGGGGCGCGTGTCGCGAGGTCGGCCCGTACCCGCTCCATGGCGGCGCCGAGCACCGCTTCGTGTCCGGCTTTCGCCGCCTTGAAGGTGTCCCGGACCAGGGCGGGTTCGAGGTACGGCAGACCGTAGAGGGCGACCTCGCCATGGGTGTCGGAGAGCAGGACGGGGGTGGCGCAGCCGGCCGGGTCGGTGCGCAGGTGGATGCCGGCGCGTTCGAAGAGTCCCGCGCCCACGCCGAGCCTGCGGGCGGAGTCGTGGTTGCCGGAGATCATCACGGTCGGTACGCCGGCCTCGGCGAGGCGGTGCAGGGCCTGGTCGAAGAGTTCCACGGCGGTGAGCGGCGGTACGGCGCGATCGTAGACATCGCCCGCCACGAGGACCGCGTCGATGTCGTGGGTACGGACGCTCGCCACGAGGTGGTCGAGGAACGCGGCCTGCGCGTCGAGCAGGCTCACCCGGTGGAGCGACCGTCCGAGATGCCAGTCCGATGTATGGAGAAACCTCACGACGCGGCTCCGACCTGCATGTTCTCTCCCCGCCCTGGTGGCCACCCGTCGTGGCCGGTGCCGGACCCTCGTTCGGCGTTCGGCCCGGACCACGCTAACGCCCTTCGGCGCTTGATCGACACCGGTTGCCCGGGGCGCCTCATGCCATGGGCGGGCTCAGGCGTCCCCGTACGCCTCTCCGCCCAGCTCCAGCGCGGCCGTCCCGGCGGTGGTGTCGGCGAGCCAGGCGCGGAAGCCGTCCACGTCGCTGTCCGGCAGACCGATCCCGATCGTCACCGCCTCCGCGTACCGCACCTCGCGCACGGCGCGTCCGGTGGCGCGCAGATCGTTCTCCAGTTTCCCCGCCCGCTGGTGATCGACCGTGACGGTGGCGAGCCGGAAGCGCCGCCGGGTGAGGGTGCCGACGGCGTCCAGCGCTTCGCCGACCACTCCCCCGTACGCCCTGATCAGCCCGCCGGCGCCGAGCTTGACGCCGCCGTAGTAGCGGGTGACGACGGCGGCCGTGTACCGCACCTCCCGGCGCATCAGCATCTGCAGCATCGGCACCCCCGCCGTGCCGCCCGGCTCGCCGTCGTCACTCGCCTTCTGTACGGAGGCGTCGGCGCCGATCACGTACGCGAAGCAGTGGTGGCCGGCGGTCGGATGCTCCTTGCGGACGCGCGCGACGAACTCCTGCGCCTCCCGCTCGGTCGCGGCGGGCGCGAGCGCGCAGAGAAAGCGCGACCGGTTGATCTCGGTCTCGTGCACGCCCGCGCGGGCGACGGTCCGGTACTGCTCCTGCATCAGGCCAGCCTAGACGAGTCATTCCCGGCGGTCTTTGCCCCGTCCGGCCGGTCCTGTCCCACCGGTCCTGTCCGGCCGGTCCTGTCCGGCCGGTCCTGTCCGGCCGGTCCTGTCCGGCCGGTCCTGTCCGGCCGGTCCTGTCCGGCCGAACGGCAAGACCGGACGGCAAGGACCTTGAGCGTGCCGGGCCTCCCGGGAATGGCCGGGGCCGGCGGCCCGTTGAGCCGACATGTACGCGGACACAGAGACGATCGCCAGAATCCTCACCTCGACCGGTGACACCTGGGCCGTGGTGGGCCTGTCGGACAACCGGGGCCGGGCGGCCTACGGGGTCGCCGAGACCCTCCGGCGCTTCGGCAAGCGGGTCGTGCCGGTGCACCCGAAGGCCGAGACGGTCCACGGCGAACAGGGCTACGCGTCGCTCGCCGACATTCCCTTCCCCGTCGATGTCGTGGACGTCTTCGTCAACAGCGCGCTGGCCGGTCAGGTCGCGGACGAGGCGGTCGCGATCGGGGCGAAAGCCGTCTGGTTCCAGCTCGGCGTGATCGACGAAGCGGCGTACGAGCGCACCCGCGAGGCGGGGCTCGACATGGTCATGGACCGCTGCCCGGCGATCGAGATCGGTTCTCTCGCCTAGGGCGTGTCCAGGCGATCTTGTCGGATCAGCCTGTGCCGGGCCCCGGCGGAGCTTCGTCCGCACGGGCCTCTGACGCCGGTACCCGCCGGCCCCGCGCGAACGCGGGGTCGGCGGGTACCGGACGACCTGCCCGTGTGACCGGTTACTTCAGGCCGAACGCCCGGGTGACCGTCTGGCTGACGGCGTTGCCCTGCGTGTCCGTGGCGGTCGCGCGGATCGTCGCGAACGTGGCCTTCTTCGGGGCCTTGAGGGACGCGCGCCAGCCGCCGTTCACCTTGGTGAGCTGCTGCTTCTGCCAGGTGGCCCCGTCGTCGTACGAGACGTCGAGGGTGGCCGTGCGGATCGTGTCGGAGCTGGGCTGGCCCACCATGTGCGACGCGCTCAGGGTCAGCTTGCCGTTCCGCGCGGCCTTGCCCGCCTTGTCGGTGTCGACGGCGTAGTCCAGCTGGATCAGCGGCAGCGGTACGACCTTGTACTGCGGGCCGGCGGCGGAGTTGAAGGTCCACTCGGTGCGGGTCTTGACCGAGTAGGGGTTCTTCCACTTGCCGCGGGACTGCTCGCTGACGATGCGGTAGCGGCGGCTGTCCGAGCCCAGGCCGTCCACGTACGACGAGGTCTCACCACTGGAGCCCAGCAGGGTGTTGCCGAGGTAGTACGAGGTGGTCTGGCGCACGTCGGGGGTGACGGCCCAGCCTTCCCGGCCCGCGCCGGCGTCGCCCCAGCCCGGAACGACGGCGAAGAGGCCGTTGTCGAAGCGGAACACCGAGCCGCCCAGGTTACCGGGGTAGGTGAGACGGGGACGCTGGATCGGCGAGAACCACTGGTTGGAGACGGTGGTCCCGTTGCGGTACGTGCGGGCCGGCGCGGTCTCGCGGACCTCACCGATCACCGTCGCGGCCTCGGCCCACTTCACCTGGCCTTCGTTGGACACCCAGTCCGTGCGGTCGCCCTGCGCGGGGCGCGGCAGCTCCGTGCCGACGCCGACGAGGCTTCCCTCGCCGGGCCAGACGTCGTAGCGGAAGTCCTTGGCGTCCGCCTGGCGGTAGTTGCGGAACGACACGTTGACGCGGGTGAGGTCCTTCGCCCGGGGCCGGTAGGTCGGGTCCGAGGGCACCGCTCCGTCGAAGATGTGCACCAGGTCGTACAGATAGTCGGTGGTGGCGTGCGAGGTCACCGACAACTTGTCCTGGCCGGACCGGATCCGGCGGATCAGCTGCTCACCCTCGTCGTAGCCGAGCGAGGCGGTGGTGACGGGCGGGCTGCCCGCGTTCTCGTCCCACAGGTCGAGGCGGCCGGTCCCGTCGTTGACGACGAGCAGCAGCTTGGCACCGGCCTTCGCGGCGGCGGCCTGCTGCGCGGCGGGCGTCACGGAGGCGCTGCGCCGGACGACGGCCACCTGGCCACTGACCTTCAGGCGCTTGTAGTCGGCCGCCGAGCCCTCGCCCGCGAAGACCGCCTTCTCGTTCTTGGTGCCCGTGCGAAGCGGGGTCCTGCCCCGGACCACCAGCAGGTCGTCCAGGTCCTGGTACCGGGAGGAGATCTTCAGGGCGGGCTGCTCGTTGCGCCACCGCACGCGCATCTCGAACGAGCCGCCGGTGACCTTCTTACCGGTGGGCAGGGCCCACAGGCTGTCGTACGACGAGCCCACCGTGAAGCCGCTGTAGATGGCACCGGCGTCGCCGGTGGCGTCGAACATGAACCGGTAGTCGACCCGCAGCTGGGTGGTGGTGCTCTGCTTCGGGGTGGCGGCGGTCACCTTCTTCGCCTGGCGGGCGTCGAGGGTCAGGGTCGTGTCACCCTTCAGGTCCACCCGGGGCGCGGTGAGCAGCGCGAGGCCGCGTGAACTCTGCCCGTGGGCACCCTGCACCTCGACCAGGGCGCTGACGGCCCAGGGGCCGTCCGGCAGACGTACGGTCTCCGGACCGGCGCTCGACCAGAAGTACGTGTCGCCCTCACCCGTGCCCGACTGAAGCCGCAGCAGGGCCGGTACGGCCTTTCCTGAGCGGTCCTTCGTCACGATGGTGACGTTGCGCTGGGCGGGCTCCACGGCGACGGCGACGGCCGAGTGCGCGAGCACGGCGCCGGCGGACGACGCGGTGATCTGCCCGTCGTAGTTCCCCGCCGCGGCGGCGGCCTTGAGCTGGGTGGTGACCGTCACCTGGGCGGTACCACGGGCCGGCACGGTGACCCGGGAGGCGGAGAGGGTGAACAGCCCGCGCGGCGCGCGGGGGGCGTCGACCGCCAGGTCGAGCGTGACGGGGGAAGCGGACTTGTTGGTGTAGGTCACCTTGCGGTCGGCGGTGGCGTTCGCCGCGAACGGCAGCTGGTACACACCGGCCGAGACGGTGCCGGTGGCGAAGACGCCGGCCGCGGTCGCCGCCTGGGCGTCCAGCCGGCCGGCGCCGGTGCCGAACGCGCCGATGGCGGGGAGCTTCTTGGAGGTGCTGACCAGGGCGCTCTTGATCTCCTGGCCGGTCCAGTCGGGGTGGGCCGACGCCAGCAGGGCGGCGGCTCCGGCGACATGGGGGGTGGCCATGGAGGTGCCGCTCATGGTGACGTACGAGCCGGTGCCCGGTGAGTCCTGCGAGCGGGCGGCCAGCACGTCCACGCCCGGAGCGCTGATCTCGGGCTTGACGGCGCCGTCGCCGAAGCGCGGACCGCGGCTGGAGAAGCCGGCCAGCTGGTCGGAGCCGTCGACGGCTCCGACGGTGAGTGCCGCGTCGGCGGTGCCGGGGCTGGCGACCGTCTGGCCGGAGGGGCCGCTGTTGCCGGCGGCGATGACGAACAGCGCGCCGGTCTCGGCGCTCAGGTCGTTGACGGCCTGGCTCAGCGGGTCGCTGCCGTCGGAGGGCCCGGCTCCCAGGCTCATGCTGATGATCTTGGCGTGCTGGTCGCGGGCGGCCCACTCCATGCCGGCCAGGATCGACGACTCGGGGCCGGCGCCGGTGTCGTCCAGCACCTTTCCGATGATCAGCCCGGCGCTCGGCGCCACGCCCTTCTCCTTGCCGCCCGACGCCGCGCCGGTACCGGCCACCGTGGAGGCGACGTGGGTGCCGTGGCCGACGCGGTCCGTCACGGCGGTGGCGCCGGTACGGAAACCGGTGCCGGGGCCGCCGACGTTCGTGAAGTCGGCGGTCGCCACGGCCTTCCCCGTCAGATCGGGGTGGCCCACGTCCATGCCCGTGTCGAGGATCGCGACGTTGACGCCCTTGCCCGTGTTGCCGGCCGCCCAGACCTTCGAGGCCCCGATCTGCGCCGTCGTGTCCGCGAGGGTGGCCTTGACCTTGCGGTCCAGCCACACCTTGGCGATGCCGGAACCGAGACCCGGTACGGCTCGGCCGCCGTCCGCCAGGCCGGAGGCCGTCGCCGCGCCACCGGTGAGCGACGACCAGAGGTCGGCCGCCCGGTCGTGCGGGGTGCTCAGAGCCGCGCCGTTGATGCTGGACAGCGTCCGGGTCCTGGTCGCCCCCTTCGGCACCGCCTGCGCGCCCTTGGCCTTCGAGCCGTAGGTGACGATGAGCGGCAGCCGGTCGGTGTGCGTGTCGTCATAGCCGTCGGCCAGCAGCTTCGTCACGTTGAACAGGGCCTTGTCGAGCACCCCCGCCGAGACGTAGCGCATCGCGTGCAGCGGGTAGATGTAGGTGTCGCCGTCCTCGGTGGTCCGGTAGACCGGGACCTGGCGGCCCTGCGGGTCCGTCACGGAGGCGTTGACCGCGCCGCCCGCTCCACCGGTGACGGTGACCCGGTCGCCGGTGATCAGGGTGAGCGTCCGGGGCTTCCCCGACGCGGCGGCCACGGGGGCCGCTCCAAGGGCCGCCCCGAGAGCTGCTCCGGAGCGAATGCCTGACGATGTGTCCGAAGCTGATGCCGCCGGCACCATGGACAGCAGCGCCGCCGCGGTGGCGAGTGCGGTCAGCCGCAGGCCACTTCTCGGAATGCTGGGCACGTGTCTTCCTCACGTTTGAACAAGGAACGTTTGTTCGCATTCTTGAGGTGGTAGACGTTCTATTCCAACCTGTACGGCTGTCGCAGATGCGCATGGCACATATGCGCCACCGGCTCACCGGCGAGCATCCTCCGACCGGCGCCCGAATCGGTGAACCGCCTCGGTGATCCGCCTCGATGCACCGCCTCGGTGGACCGATCGGTGCCGTGGACTTCGCGCCCGGACTCAGCGCCCCGGCGGGATGGAGACGGACATGATCAGCTCGACCGGATCCGGGCCGTCGTTGCGATAGGCGTGCGGGACGTTCGCCTCGAAAGCCGCCGACGCGCCCGCCGGCACGGGATGCGGTGCGCCGTCCACGACGAGCGTCAGCTCACCGGCGGTCACATGGAGCAGTTCGACGGTGCCCGGCGGATGCGGGTCCGAGGCATTGCCCTCGCCCGGTTCCAGCGTCCAGGACCACAGCTCGACGGGACCCCGGGCCTCGCCGCCGACCAGCAGGGTGGTGCGACTGCCGGCCGGGGTGGACCACATCCGTACGGCCTGGCTCTCGGGCACGATCCTGACCTGCGGGCCCTGCTCGTGGTCGAGGAGCGTGGCGATGGAGACACCGAGAGCATCGGCGATCTTGACCGTGGTACCGACGCTCGGATTGGTACGGGCCTGCTCGATCTGGATGATCATGCCCCGGCTGACCCCGGCCCGGGCGGCCAGGGCGTCGAGCGTGAAGCCGCGTTCGCTTCGCCAGCGCTTGAGGTTGCGGGCGAGCGACTGGGTGAGCTGGTCGAGATCCGACACATTCCGTCCAATATATTCAATGAAACCGTTCATCGCACTGTACTGCGCCTCCCACCACGGCGTTCGCCCCCGCCGGCAACACACCGTGGACGGGCATCCGGCCGTCGATCAGGCGGTCGAGCAGGCCGTCGAAACAGCAAGGGTTGGCTGAAATCAGTTGACCACAGCGGACATTGACGTCACGTCAGGAGGGGCGCCCAGGGCCGTACGGGCGACCACGACGTCCGTACGGGCTGGGCCGTACGCCCAGCGGGCGCAGAGGACACGGCCCTGTGCGGGCACCCCGCTTACCATGCCGTCCGTGTCCGACGGGTGACTTCGGGACGAACTCCTCCGTTGTGTGGGCTCCGGCCGTTCCTGGGCCTTCCGCGCTCCTTCCCGTGGCTAGCATGAGCGCCACATGTGGTGCGGAAGATCGCCGTCCCCATCGGTGTCCGATCCCGCCCGTGCGGCCGAAGCGCGCTGGTCGGCCGGTCTGTTTCCCCCCGCACTCAAGTACCGAGGGACCGCGGAATGTCAGTGCCTGTCGCCCCCAGTCCGCACCGCATACGCAAAACACGCTCGTCGCTCGCCCTGCCCCTGGCTGTGCTGGTCGTGGCCGGCGCGGCCGGTGCCACGGTGGCCGCGCTGGCCCCCACGCCGGCCCGTACCTGGGTGACCGCCACCGCCGCGGCCGCCTGGCTCTGTGTGGCGGCCGCCGTCGTGACCTCCGCGCTGCTGCTGCGGCGCGGCCGGCGCGGCGCGGTCTCGGCGGACAGTGAGATCAGGACGGCGCAGACCCAGCTGGCCCAGGCCGGCGCGGACTCCGCCCACCTCCTCAACGTCACGCTGCCCACGGTCGTCAAGCGGCTGCGCGACGGCGCGAGCGCGGAGGAGGCACTCGCGGCCACCCCCTCACTCTCCGACCCCCAGCTGCGGCGCGTCCTCCAGGTGTTCGCCACCGAGGTGGCCTCCTCCGAGCTGCGCGCGTCCCGGGCGGCCACCGACCGCGACACCGCGGTGGCCCGGCTGACCCAGGCGGCCGACGACCTGGACCTGCTGACCACGAAGACGCTGCCCGCCGCCATCGGCGGGCTGCGCTCCGGCGGCTCGGCGGACACCGTGCTCGCCACCATCGAGCCGCCCGCCGACCCGCGGCTGCGGATCCTGGTCGACTCGCTGGTCCGGGACTTCGCCACCAGTGAGCGGCGGGCCGCCGCCGCCCAGGCGGCCAGCGCCAAGGCGTTGAGCCGGGTCCAGGCGAAGGCCGTCAGCATGCTCGCCGATCTGCGCGAGATGCAGGACCGGCACGGCGAAGAGGTGTTCGGAGACCTCCTCCGGCTCGACCACAACACCTCCCAGCTCGGGCTGCTCACCGACCGGCTGGCGCTGCTGATGGGCGGCCGCGCGAGCCGTGCGTGGAACAAGCCGATCGGCATGGAGAGCATCCTGCGCGGCGCCGTCGGCCGGATCGCCGCCTACCAGCGGGTCCGGCTGCACTGCTCCAGCAATGCCGCGATCGCCGGATTCGCCGCCGAAGGCGTGATGCACCTGCTGGCCGAGCTGATGGACAACGCGGCGAACTTCTCGCCACCGATCGACGAGGTCCATGTCTACGTCGAGGAGCGCACCGCGGGCATCGTGGTGACCATCGAGGACAGCGGCCTGAAGATGGCCGACGCCGCGATGCGGCGGGCCGAGGAGTCCGTGTCGGGACGGGTCACCGACCTGGCCCTGCTCCAGGGCACCCGGCTCGGTCTCGCCGTGGTCGGCCGGCTCGCCGCCAAGTACCACATGAGCGTCAACTACCGTCCGTCGTCGCGCGGTGGCACCGGCGTCGTGGTGCTGTTCCCGCCCCAGCTTCTCGCCCAGCAGCGCGGTATGGCTCCTGAGCAGTCCCTGCGGCGCCCGGCCCCGGAGGCGACCGTACCCGCGCAGGCGTCACCTCCGGTCGTGTCCGCCCCGTCGGCGCCGGCCGTCCTCCCCTCCCCGTCCGCCCCGGGGGGCGGCCCCCGGGTGGCGACGCCCAACGGCCTCCCGGTGCGTCCGCCCGGCCGCACCATGGCCGCCGCCGACCGGGGCAGGCCGCAGCCGGACACGGAGACCGGGACGGCGGGGCCGCCCCGCGACGCGGGCTCCCAGTTCGGGGCCTTCCACCGCGCGCGGCGCTCCCCCGACAGCAGGCCCGGGACTCCCCGCGAGTAACGGCACGCTCTCCCGTACGGCGCCCGGGGGATCGGCGCCCGCACCCCCCACCCAGAACGCGAGATTGGAGGCACGGGCTGGTGACCGGCTTACCGGGCATAACCCGCCCCACGCACACCATGCAGACCACTGACAACAGCCTGACCTGGCTCCTGGAGAGCCTGTTGGAACGCACCCCCGGGACGCGTCATGCCCTGGTGCTCTCACGTGACGGGCTGAAGCTCTGCTGGAGCCGTCATCTCACCCTCGACCAGGCCGACCAGCTGGCCGCCATCTGCTCCGGGATCCAGGCGCTCGCACAGGGCGCCTCGGTCGAGTTCGGCAACGGCACCGGCGGCGTACGGCACTCCATGACCGAGTTCCACGGTGGACTGCTGTTCATCGTCGAGGCCGGCGACGGGGCCCACCTGGCGGTCGTGGCCGAGGACGGCGCCGACCCCGGCGTGGTGGGCCACCAGATGACCGAGCTGGTCGAACAGATCGGTGAGCATCTGCGGGCCGAGCCGCGCACACCGGTCCAGGAGAGTTCCCCGTCATGACCCGCCGGCCCGTCGACACGGGGGATCCCGACCGGCTGTACACCGTCACCGGTGGCCGCAGCCGCGCCGACGACGACACGTTCGACCTGGTCACCCTGATCGTCAGCGAGTGCGAACCGGCGCCGGGCATGCAGTCGGAGCATGTCCGGATCCTCGGCCTGTGCCGTCATCCCACGGCGGTCGTCGAGATCTCCGCCGAGCTGCGGCTGCCGGTGATGGTGGTACGGATCCTCCTCGGCGATCTGCTGGCGACGGGCAAGATCACCGCTCGGCATCCCCGGGCGGCACGCTCGGTCGCCGAGCTGCCCGACTCCGCGTTCCTGAAGGAGGTGCTCCATGGACTCCGCAATCTCTGAACTGCCCGCGCGTACGCCGCTGGCCGACGCCGCCGAGACGGGGCTGAAGATCGTCGTCGTGGGCGGGTTCGGGGTCGGCAAGACCACACTCGTCCGGTCGGTGAGCGAGATCCGTCCGCTCAACACCGAAGAGGTCATGACCCAGGCCGGGGTCGGCGTCGACGAGACGGCCGGGCTGACCACGAAGACCACCACGACCGTGGCCTTCGACTTCGGCCGCATCAGCCTCAACGAGCGCATGGTGCTCTATTTGTTCGGGGCGCCGGGCCAGGAGCGGTTCTGGTTCCTGTGGGACCGGCTCTTCTCGGGCACGCTGGGCGCGGTCGTCCTCGTCGACACCCGGCGGATGAGCGAGTCCTGGTACGCCATCGACCGGCTGGAGCACCACAAGACGCCCTTCGTGGTCGCGGTGAACCGCTTCGACGACGACGCCTCGGCCTTCTCGCTCGCGGAGATCCGGCAGGCGCTGTCCCTGCCGGAGCACGTCCCGCTGATCGACTGCGACGCGCGGGTGCGCTCCTCCGGCAAGAACGTTCTGATCACCCTCGTGGACCACCTCTACGAACTGGCCATGGCACGGGAGATGACCCCATGACCGAACCCGCAGGACCCTCGTCCGACCAGGCCCCGCCACCGGGCTGCCCCGCACACGCGGGCGCGGTACCGCTGAGCGGGCTGGAATACCAGCAG
The DNA here is from genome assembly GCF_044454085.1 of Streptomyces sp. NPDC051569. Lineage (NCBI taxonomy): Bacteria > Bacillati > Actinomycetota > Actinomycetes > Kitasatosporales > Streptomycetaceae > Streptomyces > Streptomyces sp. NPDC051569. Next base: position 77,162 of record NZ_JBITDJ010000015.1, on the reverse strand, counting down.
ACCCCGTCCCAGCTGTACCGCAACCTGCGCAGGGAACACGGCGCGATCGCCCCGGTCCTGCTCGAAGGGGACGTACCCGCCTGGCTGGTGCTCGGTTACTCCGAGGTCTCGTACGTCACCGGCCACGACGAGCTGTTCGCCCGTGACTCGCGGCGCTGGAACCAGTGGGACGCCATCCCCGCCGACTGGCCGCTGATGCCGTTCGTCGGCTATCAGCCGTCCGTCATGTTCACCGAGGGCGCGGAGCACCAGCGGCGGGCCGGGGTGATCACCGAAGCACTGGAGGGGGCGGATCAGTTCGAACTCGCCCATGTGTGCAGGGAGATCGCCGAGGGGCTCATCGACGCCTTCGCCGGCAGCGGCCAGGCCGAGCTGATGACCGGCTACGCGTACGCGCTGCCGATGCGCGCGGTCGTCGTGCTCTGCGGCATGCCGACCGACGGCGTGGACACCGACGATCTCGTACGGGACCTGCGGCTCACGGTGGACGCCGCCGAGGGCGACGACCCGGTCGCCGCCTATCTGCGGGTGCAGGACCGTATCGAGCAGCTGGTGAAGGAGAAGCGGAACGCGCCGGGCGCGGACATCACGTCCCGGATGCTGAACCATCCGGCCGGGCTGACGGACGAGGAGATCGTCAAGGACCTGATCACCATCATCGCCGCCGCCCAGCAGCCGACGGCCAACTGGATCTGCAACACCCTGCGACTGCTGCTGACCGACGACCGGTTCGCGCTGAACGTGTCCGGCGGCCGGCTCAGCGTCGGCCAGGCGCTCAACGAGGTGCTGTGGCTGGACACCCCGACGCAGAATTTCATCGGGCGCTGGGCGGTGCGCGACACCCAGCTCGGCGGGCGGCACATCAAGGCGGGCGACTGCCTGGTACTGGGACTGGCGGCGGCCAACACGGATCCGCAGATCTGGCCCGAGGGGCACATAGGCGCGGAGAACTCGGCGCATCTCTCCTTCAGCAACGGTGAGCACCGCTGCCCGTACCCGGCTCCGCTGCTGGCCGACGTGATCGCCCGCAGCGCGATCGAGACGCTGCTGGAGCGGCTGCCCGACGTGGTCCTGGACGTGGAACCGCACGAGCTGACCTGGCGGCCCTCGATCTGGATGCGCGGTCTGCACGCGCTGCCGGTGCGGTTCACCCCCGTGGTGCAGTGAACGGGGGCGCGGTGAACGGACTGCGGTGAACGGACTGCGGTGAACAGGCCGCGGTGAAAAGGGTGGTGCGCCGACACGGCGGCGAACCGGTGCGGTGAGAGCCGTGCGGTGCGGCCGGCCGCCGGGCCCGGGGGTTTCTCGGGCCCGGCGGTCGCCGTCATGCCGTGACGGGGGTGAAGACCACCGGCAGGGACTGCGGTCCGCGGGTGAACACTCCCTGCTCGACCGGGTCGAACCCGTCGGCCAGCCGGACGTCGGGCATGGCGTCGAGCAGTTGGTTGACGCCGGTCTGGACCTCCGCCTTGGCCAGCAGGGCGCCGACGCAGAAGTGCCGTCCGAGGGCGAAGGCCAGGTGGTCGGCGGCCGCGGAGAAGGCGGTCGTGGTGGTCAGATCGTCGCGGAAGATGTTGAAGGTGTCCGGCTCCTGGTAGTGGGAGTCGTCGCGGTTGGCCGCGCCGATCAGACAGGTGACCGTGGCGCCCGCGGGTATGGTGCCGCCGCTCAGCTCGACGTCCTTGGCGGTCTGACGCATGATCATGTGGACCGGCGGGGTGAACCGGAGGGTTTCGGCGAACGCCCGGTCGATCAGGGTGCGGTCCCGCTGTACGGCCGCGAGCTGCTCGGGGTGCAGCAGCAGATTCGCGAAGATGCTGGCGATCGCCTTGTCCGTGGTCTCGCCGCCGGCGGCGAGCAGCAGACTGCAGAACGCCTTGATGTCCTCGTCGCTCATCCGTACGCCGTCGACCTCGGCGGCGCAGAGCGTGGAGAGCAGATCCTCGCCGAGGTTGTCCCGCCGGCTCCGGATGATCGGGATCATGTACTCGGCGAACTCCACACGGGTCCGTTCGCCGGCTGCCGTGACCTCCTGGTCGCCGGAGAGATTGCCCAGGAAGTTGATGACGGCGGTGTACCAGCCGTGGAACCGGACGTGGTCGGCCTTGTCCAGGCCGAGCATGTCGGCGATGACGTTGACCGGGAAGCGGGTGGCGAAGGCCTCCACCAGGTCGACGGAGCCGGTGTGCCGGAACGTGTCGATCAGTTCGCGGGCGTTGCGGTCGATGACCGGCAGGAACTTCTGCTGGAGGTCGCTGCCCCGGAAGGCGGGGGCGACCAGCGCCCGGCGCACCGCGTGCTCCCGTCCGCTGAGCTGGAGGATCGTCTTCCCGTGTACGGGCTCGACCTGCCAGTCGTAGTTGTCGGTCGTGAACACCGACTCCTTGTCCTTGAAAGCCCGCTCGACGTCGTCGTACCGCGAAATCACATAGCTCCGGGTGGCCTCGTGCCAGAAGAGCGGAGCGGTCTCCCGCATCACGCGGTAGGCCGGATAGGGATTCTCGGCGAACTCGGGCGACAGGATGTCGGGGACCTGCTGTGCAGTGGCCATGAAGCTCCCTCGATCGGCACTGGCCCGAGCTGCAACGGGCCACACCTACAAGGTTATTGATCATTCGTCGCCAAAAACAGCCAACTCTTGGCCGACCTGGCGTCGGGTGCGCTATGGGAGGCGTCGACGGCGCCGGTGCGCATGCCACCGAGCCGCCCGGCGTCCGGGCGGCTCGGTCTGCGGGGAAGGGGTGGCCGGCCGGTCAGTCGGCGGCGGGGACGGCGTCCGGCTCGGCCGTCGCCGGCGTGGACTCCGCCCGCGCGGCGGCCTTCTTGGCACGGTTCTTCAGGACGAGCATCGAGACGAGCCCGATGAGCACGGCGAGCACCAGTCCGAGCCAGGAGAAACGCTTGAGCCATGCCTCGGCGACCACACCCACCGAGTAGATGACCGCCGTCGTACCGCCGGCCCAGACGATCCCGCCCAGTACGTTGGCGATCAGGAACTTCCAGTACGGCATGCGCAGCACGCCCGCGAGCGGTCCCGCGAAGATACGCAGCAGGGCGACGAAGCGGCCGAAGAAGACCGCCCACATGCCCCACTTCTCGAATGACCGCTCCGCCAGGGCGATCTGGCCCTCGCCGAAGTGCTTGGGGAATTTGGCCCCGAGCCAGCCGAGCAGCGGACGGCCGCCCTTGCGGCCGATGGCGTAGCCGATCGAGTCGCCGATGATCGCTCCGGCCGTGGCGCAGGCGCCGAGGATGTACGGGTTGAGGTCGCCGTGCTGGGAGGCGAGCAGGGCCGCGCTGACGAGGACGATCTCGCCCGGCAGCGGGATGCCGAGGCTTTCGAGCCCGATGACCAGCGCCACGAGGACATAGATACTGACGGCCGGAACCGTCTCGAGCCACTCCTGGACGTGCACAGCCGGTTCCTCCGTCAATCCTTGTCCACCCCCGGGCCGCCACGGGCCCGGCGTGCGCCACGCGGGCGCCCGCCGGGAAGCCTACCTGGTGGCCGGATGCCGGACGTCAGGGTGCCCAAGGGGCCGGAGGGCGGAGATCCGGCTGGTCAGGAGCTCGGGCGCAGGGTCCACACGACGGTCATCCCGCCCGTGACGGCGCCGTCCTCGCGGGTGAGGGCGATGGACACGGGGAATTCGGGGCGCTCTCCGGCGTCCAGCTCCGCGACGACCTCCGCCACCGGCCGGCCCAGGGTCGCGGTGGCCGTGACGGGTCCCATGGCGAGTTTCTTATAGCCGATTTCCGCCTTGACAGCGAGGGGAACGGCCCGGTGGAGCTGGTCGCCGAAGGCGGCGAGCACGATGGCACCGCTCGCGGACTCGGCGAGCGTGAACATCGCGCCGGCGTGCGGTCCGCCGACATGGTTGTGGAAGTCGGACCGGTCCGGCAGCCGGAGGACGGCACGCTCCGCGGTGGTCTCCAGGAACTCCAGCCGGAGGGTCCTGACCATGGGGACGGTGGCGGCGAGCATGTCGCCGACGGACATCTGATCAGCGCTCATGAGCATGATGTTACCCACGAGTAGATGAATGTGGCCATCCCCTGGAGGCCGCGACCGTCCGGAGACCGGGCGGGTGCCCGTGTGCGTCAGCCGATGCTGAACGCTCCGTCGGGCGGCCTGGGTGAGGGAACCGCGCCCGCGTCCCGTACCGGCACCGCGTCCCCGATGAGCCGGCGCAGCGACGGGCCGTGCTCGACCCGGGCGGGAAAGGCGTCGGACGCGGCGCGGCGGGCCAGGGCCGCCGTGTCGATCGCGGTGTGCGAGGCGACCAGTACGGCGTTGCCGAAACGGCGGCCTCGCAGCATGGCGGGCTCCGCGATGAGTGCCAGTTCCTCGAAGACGGCCGCGAAGGTGGCCAGTTGGGAGCGGAGGAAGTCGAAGGGCGCCCCGTCGGCCAGGTTGGCGGCGTAGACCCCGTCGGTACGCAGGACCCGCTCGGCCTCCCGCGCGTATTCGACGGAGGTGATGTGGGCGGGGATCCGCGAGCCGCCGAAGACATCGGCGATCAGCACGTCGGCGGAGCGGGCCGGGGCGGCTTCGAGCCAGCGGCGGGCATCCGCGCCGTGCAGGGTGATCCCGCTGCCGTCCGGTATCGGCAGCCGCTCGGCGACCAGCGCCAGCAGCCCGGCGTCGGCCTCCACCACCCGCTGCCGCGATCCGGGCCGGGTCGCGGCCACGTAGCGGGGCAGGGTGCAGGCACCGCCGCCGAGGTGGAGCACGGTGAGCGGATCGCCTTCACCGGCGGCGCGGTCGACGACATGGGCGAGGCGCCGCACGTATTCGAACTCCAGATGCGTGGGCTCGTCCAGATCGACGTACGACTGGGGCGCACCGTCGACCGTCAGCAGCCAGGCTCTCTCCCGGTCCACGTCGGGCAGCAGCTTGGCGGTGCCGTGGTCCACGGCACGGATGACGGGGATCGCTTCGTTCACCCGGCCATTGTCCACCGTGCGCCACCGGCTCCGGGCCCCCCGGGCGGGCCGTGCCCGGCCCCGCGCCCGCTCCCCCGGTCGGGAGACGGACGCGGGGCCCCTGGTCAGAGCAGCGACGTGACCGTACCGGCACCGACGGTGCGGCCGCCCTCACGGATCGCGAAGCCGAGTCCCGGCTCCAGCGGTACGTCGCGTCCCAGCTCCACGGTCATGGTGACCGTCTCCCCGGGCCGGGCGACGGCCGCTTCGCCGAGGTCGATGTCGCCGACCACGTCGGCCGTACGGATGTGGAACTGCGGCCGGTAGCCGCTGCCCACCGGTGTCCCGCGGCCGCCCTCACGGGCGGAGAGCAGGTAGACCCGCGCGGTGAAGCGCCGGCTCGGGACGACGCTGGCGGGCGCCGCCACCACCTGGCCGCGCCGGACCGCGTCGCGCGGCATGCCGCGCAGCAGCAGCGCGACGTTGTCCCCGGCCTCGGCGGATTCCATCGGCTTGCCGAAGGTCTCCAGACCGGTGACCGTGCTCATCTTCGGACCCGTCGCGGCGCCGAGCACCTCCACCTGGTCGCCGACGCGCACGGTGCCGCGCTCGACGGCCCCGGTGACGACCGTGCCGCGACCGGTGATGGTGAGGACGTTCTCCACCGGGAGAAGGAACGGCGCGTCCGCGTACCTGATGGGCATCGGTACGTACGTGTCGACGGCGTCGAGCAGCGCCTCCACGGACGCCGTCCAGCGCGGGTCGCCCTCCAGCGCCCGCAGGCCCGAGACCCGCAGGACGGGCGCCGCGTCACCGCCGTAACCGTGCTGGGTGAGGAGTTCGCGGACCTCCAGCTCGACCAGATCGGTCAGCTCGTCGTCGCCCGCGTCGGCCTTGTTGAGGGCGACGACGATGTGGTTGACGCCGACCTGACGGGCCAGCAGGACGTGCTCGGCGGTCTGCGGCATGATCCCGTCGAGCGCGGAAACGACCAGGATCGCCCCGTCGAGCTGGGCGGCTCCGGCCACCATGTTCTTGACGTAGTCGGCGTGACCGGGCATGTCCACGTGCGCGTAGTGCCGGGTGTCGGTCTCGTACTCGACGTGCGCGATGTTGATGGTGATGCCACGGGCGGCCTCCTCAGGAGCCCGGTCGATACGGTCGAAGGGGACGAACGTGCCGGTCCCCCGGTCGCTGAGGACCTTGGTGATGGCGGCGGTCAGCGTGGTCTTGCCGTGGTCGACGTGGCCCATGGTGCCGATGTTGAGGTGCGGCTTGGTGCGCACGTATGCCGTCTTGGGCATGATTCCCTACCGGACTCGAAGCGTGAGAGGGACCCCCGGGCCTTGCCGACCCTCCCCCTGTGGGGTCCGCCGGACGATCCGGGAAGGGTCAGCTTCGGGCGCCGCCGAGGTGCGCCGCCGCCGCGTGTGCGGCCGGGGCGACTGCGGCCGAGGCGAGTGCGGCCGGAGTGATTGCGGCCGGGGCGAGTGCGGCCGGAGTGAACGCGGCAGCCTTCGGCGCGTCCGCGACTGCGGACGGCGCTGCGAGGAAGGCGTACCAGGACATGTCGCTGATACTCGCCCACGGCCGCCGCCGCGTCGAATGGTTTTCAGGGCTGCGGTTCTCAGAGGTTCTTGAGAGCCTCGCGGACGGAGAGGGGGGACAGTCGGTCCCTGGCACCCTCGACGAATGTCCTTACCGCGTCCGGATCGGTCTTGGCGTACTCCCGCAGACACCAGCCGATCGCCTTGCGGATGAAGAAGTCGGGATGGTCGGCGCGGCGCAGGCAGTAGCCGAAGAGCCGCCCGGTGTCGGTGGCCTCCTGGAAACGGAGCTGGTGCAGCAGGGCGGTCCGGGCGATCCACAGGTTCTCGTCGTCGATCCACCGGTCCATGTCGGCGGTCAGCGCGGGGTCGGCGGCCACCAGGGCTCCGACGACGCGCGCGGCCAGCAGGTCGACCGTGTCCCACCAGGGGCGGGTGATCACAAGATGACGTGCGACGGGGAGGAAGTCCGACGAGCAGCGGCCGCTGTACCGGCGGAGATAGTCGATGGCGAAGTACGCGTATTCGCGCTCGGGCAGTTCCCAGCAGCGCAGGGCGATCGCGGCGCAGTCCGCTTCGCCGGGGCGCGGGGTGTTCTCCAGGACCGTACGGGACAGGGCGCGGCGCTGCGGGGCGGCGATGCCGAGGAACGGGGCGACCCCTTTGAGGTACGCGGTGGAGTGCTCGGCGCGCAGCGGATCCGCCGCCGTCGGATACATGGTGGTGAGCCGTGCCATGACGGTGTCGGCGAGAGCGCTGACCGGCACATCGGGCATCGGCGTCGCGGAGGTCATACGCGTCACACTACGGACGATCATCCGTGCCCGTCGGTTACTCTTCCCCGGATGCTCGACACCGTCACCCGGCCTTCCCCGGGCCTCGCTGTCCGCTGCTCCAGGGCCCTGCTGTCGCCCTGGTCGCGGCTCGCGCTGCTGGTGGCCCTGCTGGGAGCCGCCGGGGCGGCCGTGCTGTTGTTCGAACCACAGAGGCTGCTGGCGGACGGCTGGCCGCAGCAGGTCGAGGGTTCCGCCGCCGTGGTGCTGTTCGCCGTCGCGTACGGGCTGTGTTCCGTGGCGTTCGTGCCGCGGCCGCTGCTCAATCTCGCCGCGGGCGCGCTCCTCGGCTCACTCTCCGGGACGGTCGCCGCGGTCGCGGGTACGGTGCTGGCCGCGGGGATCTCCTTCGGACTCGGCCGTCTTCTCGGGCAGGAGGCGCTGCGTCCGCTGCTGCGGGGGCGCTGGCTGAAGGCGGCAGACGGCCAGTTGAGCCGGCACGGCTTCCGCTCGATGCTGGCGGTACGGCTCTTCCCGGGGGTGCCGTTCGCCGCGGCCAACTACTGCGCGGCCGTCTCCCGGATGGGATGGGTCCCGTTCCTGGTGGCGACGGGAATCGGCTCGATTCCCAACACGACGGCGTACGTCGTCGCGGGCAGCAGGGCGTCGTCCCCGACCTCGCCGATGTTCCTGATCTCGACGGGCTTCATCGTGGTGACGGGTGTGGGAGCGGCGGTCCTCGCCTGGCGCAAGCGTCACCGCATCGGCGGAGGCTAGGGGGTGTTGCGAAAGTAGCGCCGTCCGCCCGAAGGGCGGGGCTCACGGCGGCTGGTGCGTGCCATCGCAAGGCGGAGAATCGTCCTCGTACTGGACGTACTCGGACGACTCCGACAACGCGGCGAGTGTGCGAGCCAGGCGTCGCGAGCCAGGCGTCGCGAGCCAGGCGGAACTTTCGCAACAGGCCCTAAGGCCTCTCCGGGAACTCCCCGCGGAGGCCCCCGTCACCCAGTCCGAGATCGCCGCCGGGTGCCGGGACGAAGAACCGCGCCACGTCGGCGTCCGTGACCTGTGCCAGTTCCTTCGGCGACCATGCCGGTGACCGGTCCTTGTCGATGACCTGGGCGCGGATGCCCTCCAGCAGGTCGGGCGTGGCGAGCGCGGCGCAGGAGGCGCGGTACTCCTGGTCGAGGACCTGCTCCAGCGTGGACAGTTCGCGGGCCCGGCGCAGCGAGGCGAGCGTCGCCTTGAGGGCGGTGGGTGACCGGGTCAGGATCGTTTCGGCGGTCTCCTTCGCCGCAGGCGCGCCGTGGCCGAGCAGCCGTCCGACGATCTCCTCCACCGAGTCGGCCGCGTAGCACGTGTCGATCCAGGCGCGGTCCGCGCCGAGCCGCCCGTCCGGTGCGTGTGTCGCGTGGCGTCGTACCGCTTCCTCTACGTCCGCGCCGGCGCGGGCACCCGTAGCTGAGCGCACGTCCGTACCGGCGAGCACATCCGTACCGGCGAGCGCGTCGGTCAGCCCGGGCAGCCGGTCCGAGGGGACGAAGTGGTCGGCGAGCCCGCAGAGCAGCGCGTCCGCCGCGCCCACCGCGCGTCCGGTGAGGGCGAGATGGGTGCCCAGCTCACCTGGCGCGCGGGACAGCAGATAGGTCCCGCCGACGTCGGGGACCAGGCCGATCCCGGTCTCGGGCATGGCGACGGCCGACCGCTCCGTGACGATCCGTACGCCGCCGTGCGCCGAGACGCCGACGCCGCCGCCCATCACGATGCCGTCCATCAGCGCCACGTACGGCTTGGAGTAGCGGGCGATCCGGGCGTTGAGGCGGTATTCGTCGCGCCAGAAGGCGGCCGAGGCGCCGCCCCCGGTGCGCGCGTCCTCGTGGATGGCGCGGATGTCACCGCCCGCGCACAGCCCGCGTTCGCCGGCGCCGGAGATGACCACGGCGGCGACGGTCGCGTCGCGCTCCCACCGCGCCAGCGCCTCGTCGACCGTACGGACCATGGGGTGGGTGAGGGCGTTGAGGGCGCGGGGGCGGTTGAGGGTGATGTGAGCCGTGCGGCCGGCCCGGTGGAGCAGCACCGGTTCGTCGTGGGCCATGTGGTTCCCTTCCTCGGGTCGCTCGGTGCCTCCGGGCGCTCGCGGCGCCCGGAGGCTCACACGTTCGCGGGCCCGGGGGCCGGGGCGGCGAGCGCCTCGATGATCCGGTCGGCGGCCAGGGTCGCCGTCAGCGTCCCTTCCCGGACGCGTTCTTCGAGCGCGGGCGCGAGGCCCCGCACGCCGGGGTGCTCACGCAGCCGGTCCAGGAGGTGGTCGCGGACCATCGACCAGGTCCAGTCCACCTGCTGGTCGCTGCGCTTGCGCGCCAGGCGGCCGTCCGCGCCGAGGACCGCGCGGTGCTGTTCCAGCCGCTCCCACAGGGTGTCGAGACCGGTGCCGTCGCGGGCGCTGCAACTGAGCACCGGAGGTGTCCAGGCGGCGTCGACGGGGTGCATCAGCCGCAGCGCGCCCGCGAGTTCACGGGCGGCGGAGCGTGCGTCGCGCTCGTGCGGACCGTCGGCCTTGTTGACGGCAATGACGTCGGCGAGTTCCAGGACGCCCTTCTTGATGCCCTGGAGCTGGTCCCCGGTGCGGGCCAGGCTGAGCAGCAGGAAGGAGTCGACCATGTTGGCGACGGTGGTCTCCGACTGGCCGACACCGACGGTCTCGACGAGCACCACGTCGTAACCGGCGGCCTCGACCACGATGATGCTCTCCCGGGTCGCCTTGGCGACGCCGCCCAGCGTGCCCGCCGTGGGCGACGGGCGGACGAACGCCGCCGGGTCCACGGCCAGCCGCTCCATCCGGGTCTTGTCACCCAGGATGGAGCCGCCGGTCCTGCTGGAGGACGGGTCGACGGCGAGCACCGCGACCCGGTGGCCGAGGCCGGTGAGCAGCGTCCCCAGCGCGTCGATGAAGGTGGATTTGCCGACACCCGGCACTCCGCTGATGCCGATCCGGCGTGCTTTTCCGGAGTGCGGCAGCAGCTCGGTCAGCAGCTGCTGGGCGAGTCGGCGGTGGTCGGGCCTGGTGGACTCCACGAGGGTGATGGCCCGCGCGATGTACGAACGGGAGCCGTCCAGGACGCCCTTCGCGTACCTGTCGATGTCGATCCGTGGCGGCACGGGCTCACCGCTCGTGGCCGGCGGCGGCGGTCGTGTCGTCCCGGGCCCCCGCGTCGGCGGGCCCGGCGGCATCGGAGTCGGAGTCGGAGTCGCTGTCAGGGTCACTGTCGCTGTCGCTGTCGGTGCCCTCGTGGCCCAGCGCGGCGGCCAGCGACGACAGCAGACCGAGCGCCGCGTCCGGGATCACCGTGCCGGGCGGGAAGACGGCCGCCGCGCCCGCGCGGTGCAGTTCCTCGATGTCGTGCGGCGGAATCACCCCGCCGACCACGATCATGACGTCCTCCCGGCCCTCCGCCGCGAGCTGCTCGCGCAGCGCCGGTACGAGCGTGAGGTGCCCGGCGGCCAGTGAGGAGACGCCGACGATGTGCACATCCGCCTCGACCGCCTGCCGGGCCACCTCGGCGGGCGTCTGGAACAGGGGGCCGACGTCGACGTCGAAGCCCAGGTCGGCGAAGGCCGTGGCGATCACCTTCTGGCCGCGGTCGTGACCGTCCTGGCCCATCTTGGCGACCAGGATGCGCGGGCGACGCCCCTCGGCCAGCTCGAACGCCTCGACCGCCGCGCGGGTGCGCTCCACGGCCGGGGAGGTGCCTGCCTCATTCCGGTACACACCGGAGATGGTACGGATCTGGCCGGAGTGGCGCCCGTACACCTTCTCCAGGGCATCGGAGATCTCCCCGACGGTCGCCATCGCGCGGGCCGCGTTCACCGCGAGAGCGAGCAGGTTGCCGTCGAGTCCGGGCGCGGAGGGCGCCTCGGCGGCCCGCGTGAGGGCGCGCAGGGCGTCCTGGCAGGCGTTCTCGTCGCGCTCGGCGCGCAGCCGCCGCAGCTTCTCGATCTGCAGGGTGCGTACGGAGGAGTTGTCGACCTTGAGCACCTCGATCCGCTCGTCGGTCTCCACCTGGTACTTGTTGACGCCGATGACGGGCTGGCGTCCCGAGTCGATCCGCGCCTGGGTACGGGCGGCTGCTTCCTCCACCCGCAGCTTGGGGATACCGGCGTCGATGGCCTGCGCCATTCCACCGGCCGCCTCGACCTCCTCGATGTGCTTCCAGGCGCGCCGGGCGAGGTCGTAGGTCAGCTTCTCGACGTACGCGCTGCCGCCCCACGGGTCGGTCACCCGGCAGGTACCCGACTCCTGCTGGAGCAGCAGCTGGGTGTTGCGGGCGATCCGCGCGGAGAAGTCGGTGGGCAGGGCGAGGGCCTCGTCCAGCGCGTTGGTGTGCAGCGACTGGGTGTGGCCCTGGGTCGCGGCCATCGCCTCCACGCAGGTGCGGGTGACGTTGTTGAAGACGTCCTGCGCGGTGAGCGACCAGCCGGAGGTCTGCGAATGGGTGCGCAGCGAGAGCGACTTGGCGTTCTGCGGGTCGAACTTCTTGACCAGCCTGGCCCACAGCAGCCGGGCCGCCCGCAGCTTGGCGATCTCCATGAAGAAGTTCATGCCGATGCCCCAGAAGAAGGAGAGGCGGGGCGCGAACGCGTCCACGTCGAGTCCGGCCCCGAGCCCCGCGCGCAGGTACTCGACACCGTCCGCCAGCGTGTAGGCCAGCTCCAGGTCGGCCGTCGCGCCCGCTTCCTGGATGTGATAGCCGGAGATGGAGATGGAGTTGTAGCGCGGCATCTTCCGCGAGGTGTACGAGAAGATGTCGGAGATGATCCGCATCGAGGGTTTCGGCGGATAGATGTAGGTGTTGCGGACCATGAACTCTTTGAGGATGTCGTTCTGGATGGTCCCCGCCAGCTTCTCGGGCGGTACGCCCTGCTCCTCGGCGGCCACGATGTACAGCGCGAGTACGGGGAGCACGGCGCCGTTCATCGTCATCGAGACGCTCATCCTGTCGAGCGGGATGCCGTCGAACAGCTGGCGCATGTCGTAGATCGAGTCGATGGCCACGCCCGCCATGCCGACATCGCCCGTCACCCTGGGGTGGTCGCTGTCGTAACCGCGGTGGGTCGGCAGGTCGAAGGCGACCGAGAGGCCCTTCTGCCCGGCGGCGAGGTTGCGCCGGTAGAAGGCGTTGGACTCCTCGGCGGTGGAGAACCCCGCGTACTGCCGGATGGTCCAGGGCTGGTTGACGTACATCGTCGGGTACGGTCCGCGCAGATACGGTGCGATGCCCGGGTAGGTGCCCAGGAAGTCGAGGTCCGCGGTGTCCTGAGCGGTGTACAGGGGTTTGACGGCGATGCCCTCCGGGGTGTCCCAGACGAGCTCGCTGTCGGCCTTGCCGGTGTGCTCCTTGACGGCCGTACGCCACTGGTCCTCGGTGACCCCGGCCGTGTCGGCGCCGGCGCCGGGTTCGAGGTCGATCTCGGAGAAGTCCGGGATCCGCATCACGCCACTCCCATCCGGTCGAGGACGGAGGTGAGGACGGCGATCGCGTCGCCGCCCGCGGCGACGAACTCGTCGACTCCGGCCGCTAGATATGTGTCACGCAGATCGCCGGGACGGCCGGCCAGGAACACCCACCGGGCGCCCGCGGACGTGAGTGCCTCGGCGACGGGCGCGGCCTGTTCCGCGTAGAGCGCGTCGCTGGAGCACAGACACGCGACGGTCGCCCCGCTGCGGGTGAAGGCCTCGGCGGCGGCGGCCGCGTCGACCGACACCGGGTCGTGGACCGGTTCGATCCCGCCGGCCTGGAAGAGGCTGGCGGCGAAGGTGGCCCGCGCGGTGTGCGCGGCGGCCGGGCCCAGGGCCGCCAGGAAGACCCGGGGGCGCGTGCCGGTGGCGGCGAGATGCGCGTCGGAGCGGGTCCGCAGCGCCTCGTACGCCTCGTCGCGGCGGACGACGGGCAGCCCGCCGGCCGGGGCGGCGGGCGCCGGGTCGCGCTCGACCGGGGGCTGGGAGAGCTGCGGGAACTCGCTGACGCCGGTGACGGGTTCGCGCCGCCTGGCCAGCCGTCCCGAACGCGTCTCCCAGGTGGTGGCGAGCCGCTCACCGATCAGCCCGTCGCGCAGTGCGGCACGCTGGCCGCCGGCGCGTTCGATCTCCTGGAACCACGCCCATGCGGCGCGGGCGAGGTCGTCGGTGAGCCGCTCCACGTACCAGGAGCCTCCCGCCGGGTCGATGACCCGTCCGAGGTGGGACTCCTCCAGCAGGATCGTGGAGGTGTTGCGGGCGACCCGGCGGGCGAAGGCGTCGGGCAGGCCGAGTGCGTGGTCGAAGGGCAGTACGGTCACGGCGTCGGCGCCGCCCAGTCCGGCCGCCAGCGAGGCGACCGTGGTGCGCAGCATGTTCACCCACGGGTCGCGGCGGGTCATCATGACCGGGGAGGTCACGGCGTGCTGACGTTGCGCCCCGGCGTCGTCGGCGCCGCATGCCTGCGCGACGCGGGCCCACAGGCGCCGGGCGGCACGGAGTTTGGCGATGGTCAGGAACTGGTCGGCGGTGGCCGCGTACCGGAATTCGAGCTGCGCGCAGGCCGCCTCGACGGAGAGTCCGGCCGCCGTGAGGTCGCGAAGCCAGCCGACGCCGGTGGCGAGCGAACAGCCCAGCTCCTGCGCGTCGGAGGCGCCGGCCTCGTGGTACGGCAGCGCGTCCACGGCGATGGCGCGCAGGTTCGGGTACTCACGGTGGCAGAGCGCGGCGAGCTCCGCGGCCTCCGCGGTGTGGTCGGCCGTCTCCCGCCCGGTGCGCGCGAGTTGACCGACCGGATCGGCGCCGAGGGTGCCCCGGGCGTCTTCCCGCTTCACCCCGCGCTCGTCGTACAGCTTCAGCAACTCCCGCGCGGCGGAGGCAAATTCCTCCCCGGCGTCGAGCGCGATCGGCGCCAGATCGAGGTAGACCCCGTCAAGTGCCGTGGCCAGTGCGGACACCGGCACTCCGCCGGCGCCGACCGCCAGCCACAGGGACGTGACCCCGTTCTCCAGGTCGGAGAGCACGGCCTCGTTGGTCCGCGCGGGATCGGCGCGCGTGTGCCGCTGGCGGACGTCCCAACCGGAGACGGCACCACCCTCCGGCCTGCCACCCCGGGTGAACGGCGCGAAGCCCGGGTAGCCGGCGTCGCCCGGGGCGTCTTCTGCGGTGTACAGGGGACGGGTGGAGAGTCCGTCCTGGAGCATCGTGGAGAGCGCGTCTTCGGCCGCCGGTCCCGAAACGTCTCGCCCCGTCTTGCGTAGCACGCCTTCTACCAGGCCCTGCCACTGCTCGCGGGTCGGATCGGGGAACTCGGCGGCCAGGGAGAGCCTGTCGTCAGGCAGGACCGTCATGATCCAGATGTTAGGACAGCGTAAGGAACGAGCAGCAGAGCTCATTCATGTGACGTTGCTCTCTCCGTTTCGGCCCGGGTTTGGGGCTTTACCGGCGCCCGGTGCGCTACGGGACGCGGAGGCGAGCGGGTGACGGCAGGGGCTCCCGTCGGCCCGTCATCAGCAGACGTTACGCTGCCGTGCACCGGCACGTGATCGCCCCTGCTGTTCCCCTGGACGGGATCGCCTGACATGTGAGGCGCCTCAACGGCGCCATGTCGGTGAAGAGTCCGCGTGACGAGGACCACGTACCCATCCATATGATCGGCACGCGCACCGCCTGTCACCCCTCAGCCCGCCCCTGCGCCCCGGCTCCGCCGGCCGGTGCATGATCATTTCTTGGATGGCGTAGCACCCCATGTCTTGGTTCGAATCTTTCATCCTCGGGCTCGTCCAGGGGCTGACCGAGTT
The DNA here is from genome assembly GCF_044454085.1 of Streptomyces sp. NPDC051569. Lineage (NCBI taxonomy): Bacteria > Bacillati > Actinomycetota > Actinomycetes > Kitasatosporales > Streptomycetaceae > Streptomyces > Streptomyces sp. NPDC051569. Next base: position 62,101 of record NZ_JBITDJ010000015.1, on the reverse strand, counting down.
CCTGCCCATCTCGTCCAGCGCGCACCTGCGGCTGACCGCCGCGTTCGCCGGCTGGCACGACCCGGGCGCGGCGTTCACCGCGATCACGCAGATCGGGACGGAGGCGGCTGTCCTGATCTACTTCCGCAAGGACATCGCCAGGATCATCTCCGCGTGGTTCCGGTCACTGACGAACAAGGCGATGCGCGGTGACCACGACGCGCAGATGGGCTGGCTGGTCATCGTCGGCTCGATCCCGATCGGTGTCCTCGGCGTCACGCTCAAGGACCAGATCGAGGGTCCGTTCCGTGATCTCCGCCTGACCGCCGTCATGCTGATCGTGATGGGCGTCGTCCTCGGTGTCGCCGACCGCCTCGCGGCCCGTGACGAGACCGGCGCCAAGCACCGTGCCGTCAGGGAGCGCAAGTCGCTCAAGGACCTGAGCGTCAAGGACGGTCTGATCTTCGGCTTCTGCCAGGCCCTGGCGCTGGTGCCCGGCGTTTCCCGTTCGGGCGCCACCATCAGCGGTGGTCTGCTGATGGGGTACAACCGCGAGGCCGCGGCACGCTATTCGTTCCTGCTCGCGATCCCGGCGGTCCTGGCCTCGGGCGTCTTCGAGCTGAAGGACGCGGGCGACGGACATGTGGCATGGGGACCGACCGGCCTCGCCACGCTCGTCGCGTTCGGTGTCGGATATGTCGTTATCGCGTGGTTTATGAAATTTATTACTACCAAGAGCTTCATGCCGTTCGTGATCTACCGGATCCTGCTCGGGATCGCGCTGCTCTTCCTGGTCGGCACGGACACCCTGAGCCCGCACGCCGGCGAGTCGGCCGGCTGACCGCTTCGCCCTCTGTACGCCTTTCATACGGGGGGCATACAGGGGGCGTACGGGCGGGCGCGAGGCGCCGCCGGAGCGCGCGAGTGTGAGCAAGGACGCTCCCCGATCGGTCCTGCGCCCCCCTTCCGTACCCATAGGGTTGTCGTATGTCCTCCTCTTCCGCATCCGCTTGCGTGGCTCTCGACGCCATCGCGGCCAACGACCGGATCCGCGCGCTCGTCGACGCCGCCGACACGACGGACGGAAGCTGGCCCGCCGAGGCGTACGAGAACCTGCTGCTGGAGTGGGCCGCGGCCCTCGACACCAAGGCCGACAAGGCCGACAAGGCCGCCTGAGCGTCCGACCGGTCACCCGGCCACGCTCGGCGGCCTCCGCCGCCTCTCCCCGGGGCCCGCGCCTCTATCGGCCGTCGCCGTCGGCGCCCTGCCACCGCTCGTACGGAATCCGGGCGATCTCGCGCAGCCCGCCGACCGTGCCCCACTCGTTCTTCCCCAGCCGCGACAGCGGGCGCAGCCCGGTCACCTCGGGGTGACCGTCGTCCATGACCGCCTCGTCGACCGCCGCGTGCACGACCCGCCCGAACACCACGGTGGAGTCACCCAGCAGCAGAGTGCTGTGCAACTCGCACTCCAGCGCCACCGGAGAAGCGGCGACGCGCGGCGGCTTGACCCGCAGACTCGCCTCGCGGACGACGCCCACGGCATCGAACTCACTGACACCGGGCGGGAAATCCGTCGCCGTGGCATTGATCGCCTCGAAGAGCGGCTCGGGCGCGAGATTCACCACGAACGCGCCGGTCTCCTCGATATTGCGCAGCGAGTCCTTGCGCCCCACCGACGTGAACTGCACCACCGGCGGCGCCACGCACGAGATCGTGAAGAAGGAGTGCGGGGCGAGGTTGTCGACGCCCCCGGCGGAGGTCGTCGACACCCAGGCGATCGGCCTGGGCACCACTGTCGCGGTCAGCAGCCGGTAGAAGGTGCCGCGGTCACACTGGTCGGGATCGAAGTCGATACGCATACGGCTCAGTATCCACGCAGCCGCTCGCGCACCCTGTCCCCGGATGGGGGCGGAGCGCGTTGAGCTTCCGCGACCAGGTCCGCGTACGGGTGACCGCACGTGTCCCGTGAGCCGCGCTCCCCGTTGATGGGGAATGACTCCATCCCCCTGGCGGCGTACAGTCGCCGCCGCATTGTTCCTCACCGCGGCCGTCGTGCCGACCGCACCCTCGGCCACCGCCGTGACATCCCCGGTCCTCCCGTCTCACCAGGCGGTGCGGGCGGCCGATGTCATCGAGCCCGCACTGCCCGTCGAAGAGTTCCCGGGTCAGGTGAAGGAGGCGTGCGGCATCTGGAAAACGCTGTCCTGGCCGGCGGCCAACCGGCCTACCGACTACTCCGTGGCGGACACGCCGTACGTCATCCGTGGCAGCAACCGCTACGGCAATCGCAGTCTGGACCTGCCCCTGGACGGCCACTACCGCGAGTACGACGTCAACCCCCGCCGGCCCGGACAGCACCGCGACGCCGAACGCCTCGTCCGTGACCCCGACACGCACACCGTCTGGTACACGGGAGACCACTACGCCAACTTCCGCCAGATCGCCTCGGGCTGCTCCTGACAGGCGACCCCATGGCCGTGCCGTCGACCCGTAGCGGTTGTCCGTGACGGCGGCCGGTCGACCCAAGCGCCCGGCCGGGCCTTCCCGGCCGGGCGTTCCGCGCGGGCGACCTGGCGGCGACGTGGCGGCGGCGGCCTGGCGCCCCGGACCGGTCCGACGTGGCCGTCACAGCTGACGCACAGCCACGTCGTCGCCGCCGGTTTCGTGGTGCCCCGGACGACGACCAGGATGCGGTCCCGGCCCGCGTCGCTTCTCATGGGCCTTGGCCTTGCCGCGCGGGAAGCTCCCGCCGGCGACGCTCACTTTCCGGCTGGCTCGCACCGAGAAGGAAGCGCCGTCATGGACGACACCCTGCCCGCCCATGCCGGGGGCGCCGCGACGCGCCATCGGGTGGTCCCGGTCCGCCTGACAGGGCAGGACCGGCCACGGGACAACGTCCCCCCGCAGTGGCACCGGGGGATGACACTGCTCGCGGCCATCAGCCTGTTCATCGGTACCCGTGGCGCCTGGACACGGGCGGTGGAAGAGGCGGCGCTGCCTCTCGCGGCGGTCATCTCCGTCTGCTACGCGGGCATTCTGATCTGCGGCGTGCTGGCCCTGTCCGTACGCGGCCGCAAGGCTCTGGGCCGGGTGGACCTGGCCGTACTGGTCCTGGCGATCACGCTCGTCATCTGCCGTCACTGGATGCAGCACATCGGCACCGACGAGGGGGTGCTGACCACGCAGGCCGCGAGCGAGATCCTGCGCGGCCACCCCATCTACGAGCGGCCCTGGCCGTGGCTCTTCGACAGGGAGGGTGTCGGGGTCACCAAGACCATGTCCGGGGGCGGCGACTACACCTACGCCTACCCGCCGCTGGCCGCTCTGCTCACCGCCCCTGTCTACGCCCTCGTGCACTCCAGGGCCGCCGCCACCGGGGTGACCACGGGCGCCCTCATCGTGGGTACGGTCGTGCTGTGGCGGCTGCTCCCGGCGACGTGGCGGCCGGCGGCCACCGCTGTGTGCCTCGGCTTCGGGATGCTGCCCAACTACGCCCGTTCGGGCTATCCGGCCATCGTCGCCTTCGCCCTCCTCGTGCCGGTCGTGGTCAGCTGGCCCGCCACCGGCGCCGGCGGGCGGCTCGGACGGTACGGGGTACTGCGTGCCGGCTGCCTCGGCGCGGCCTGCGCCGCCCAGCAGCTGAGCTGGTTCCTGCTGCCGTTCCTGGTGGTCGGGGTGTACGCCGTCCGGCGCGGCGAGCTCGGCGGGCGGGCCGCTCTCGGCGTGATCGCCCGTTACACCGGCATCGCCGCCCTGACCTGGTCGCTGATCAACGCGTACTTCGCCGTACAGGACTTCCCCGCCTGGCTGACCGGTACCTTCCTGCCGATGACCCAGGGCGCGATCCTGCACGGGCAGGGCGTCATGGGCATCTCGTACTACCTCACCCACGGCAGCGGCCGCCTGGACTTCTACTCCTATGCCAGCCTCCTGCTGCTGCTCGGTCTGCTGGCCGCCCTGACCCTCTTCGTACGGCGGCTCGGCCCCGCCCTGACGGTCCTGCCGTGGCTCGCCTTCTACCTCGCCACCCGTTCGCAGGACGGGTACTTCCTGCTGATGACGCCGCTGTGGCTGGCGGCCGCCGCCACCGTGCCGGGAACCGCGCTGGCGACCGCGTGGCAGCCGCGTATCACCCGGGTGAGCGGCCCCGGAGCCAAGGCCGCGCTGGCCGCGGGGCTGCTCGTGCCGGCCGTCCTGTGCGTCGGGGTGGCGGCCACGAGTCCGCCGCCCTTGCGGTTGAGCGTCGCCCCCGAGTTCACCGACCAGCCCCGCCGGGGAATCACGTCGGTGGTCGTCCATGCCGTGAACACCACGGGGACGGCGCTCGCGCCGCACTTCGCCAGCCGTACCGGCCAGGGCGCCTCCGACTGGTGGCCCATCAGCTCCGGCCCCGCCGCTCTCGGCCCGCACGCCTCGGCCGCGTACGTCCTGACCCCGCCGGGCGGCTTCCGCGCCCTGCCGCGCGGCAGAGCCCGTCTCCACCTGATCGCGGTCACCGGTACGCCGATGACCATCACCACGGTCCTCTTCCCGGTCAGGAGCGCCACGTCACCGGCCCATGCCGGGCCGTCAGCCCCGTCGAGGGCGGCACCGCGTTGACGCGAACGGGTCGTCGGCCGCGCCGTGGCGTGGTGGTCAGGGGCCCTGGCGGGGAGACGCCCTTAGGGTGCGACGACGGGACAGGTTTTCGGCGGATCCTCGCGACAGGGGGGTGGGACCGGTGTCGGTGCCATGGAGCGGCGGCGGCCTGCCGCCGGCGGCGGAGCAACGCATCGCCGAGGCGCGACGCAGCGGCACGTGGTCGTCCGCGCTGTCGACCGGGGAGTTCACGGCGATCCGCTCGGTCGGCTTCGAACCGGTCGGGCAGGCGATGGGATCGGCCGTCTATCACGTGGGGCGCTCCGGCCAGTACTGGGGCTACTACGACTGCCTCTACCTCGGGGCGGGCTTCCCTCTCTCGGGGGCCCCTGGACCGGTCGCGCTCTCCGGGGAAGGGGCGCCCGCCGGCGCTCTTGTGCAGGTGTTCGACGACGCGCGCCGTACCGCGCTGCACCGGCTGGCCGCGGAGTGCACCGCGCTGGGCGGCGACGGCGTGGTGGCGGCGGAGCTCACCATGGCGCCCTTCCCGTCGCAGCCGAACTGCCTGGAGTTCAAGGTGATCGGTACGGCGGTGCGCGCCCGCGGAGACGTACGGTCGCCGCATCCGTTCACCTGCCATCTGGACGGCCAGGGCTTCGCCAAGCTGGTCTCGGGCGGCTGGGTTCCGGTGGAGTTGCTGGTCGGTATGTCGATCGGCGTCCGCCACGACGACTTCGGCACCCGCTCCCAGGCGCTCTCCTGGAACAACACGGAGGTCGGCGCCTGGAGCGAACTGGTCGGGGACGTACGCGCCGACGCCCGGCGTCAGCTGGAACTCCAGGGGCTTCGCCGAGGTGGTGACGGAGTCATCCTGGCCGACGGGAATCTGCGGGTCTGGCGGGAGGCCTGCATGCGGGCGTCGCGTTTCGGCGCCGAGGGGGAGGACCACGTGGCCGAGTCGACCATGGTGGGAACGACCATCGCGCGCTTCGAGGCCGGGGCGCGGCGCCCGCCGACGCTCGCCGTGATGCCGCTGGGCCGGCGCGGGGAACGGCTGCGCCGGCGGCTCGCGGCGGTGGAGTCCAGCCCGTACGGGGACCCGGCCGAGAGCGAGCGGCTCGCCGCGGAACTGAGCGATCTGGGCGAGCAGGGGTGAGGTGCGGTGGGAGCGGAGCGGTGGGTGCGCGGGGGCAGCGCCCGTGGTTCGCGCCCGTGGTGCGCCCCGTGCTCCGGCATCGAAGTGACCGTGCGGTACTGACAGTGAGGATGACAGGTGTCCGGGAGCAGCGGTGACGAAGTGGGCGACGGCGGCCCGAGCGATCAGGGGGTGCCGGCCGATGCCATGCGCCGGCTGGCGCGGCTGGAGCCCGGCAAGACCGGTTCGATCTTCACGAGCGACCTGTCGGTGAACGAGTTCCTGCTGGTCAAGGAGGTGGGATTCCGGCCCATCGGCCTGGTGCTCGGGAGTTCGATCTACCACGTGGGCATCCAGCTCGGCCGCTGGAACAAGAACCAGGAGCTGGAGACCCTCAGCCAGGCGATGTACCACGCCCGCGAGCTGGCCATGACCCGTATGGAGGCCGAGGCGGCGCAGCTGGGCGCGGACGGCATCGTGGGCGTCCGGCTGAGCGTGGAGGCGCGGGAGTTCGGCAACGACATCGCCGAGTTCATCGCCATCGGTACGGCGGTGAAGGCCGACCACCCGGCGCCCGGCGGAACGGCCTGGCGCAACAACAAGGGCCAGCCCTTCACCTCGGACCTGTCGGGTCAGGACTTCTGGACGCTGATCCGGGCCGGCTACGCGCCGCTCGGCATGGTCATGGGTACCTGCGTCTACCACATCGCGCATCAGCGGGTGGGCGCCGCCTTCTCCAATTTCGGCAAGAACGTGGAGATCGAGAAGTTCACCCAGGCGCTCTACGACGCCCGGGAGCTGGCCATGGCCCGTATGCAGGCCGAGGCGGAGGAACTGGAGGCGGAGGGCGTCGTCGGCGTCCAGCTGAACGCCCACAACCACCGCTGGGGCGGCCACACCACGGAGTTCTTCTCCATCGGCACGGCGGTTCGGCCGCTGCGCGCGGACCACGAGATCGAGCGTCCGACGATGGTGCTCAGCCTGGACGGGTGACAGCCTGGACAAGTGACGGCTCACACGGGTGGCAACTCGCACAGGTGGCAGCTCGCACGGACAGATGCCTGGACGGGGCCGCCCGGGACGGATGGCTGCCTCGACGGGCGGGTGCCTGGTGGAGGACGCGATGGACGACGAGGGGAGGCCCGATGAGCGACGGTGAGCCCGGGCCCGAGCCGTCCTCCGGCGGCGAGCTGGAGCCGGCGGACGGCGGCACCGGCGCGGTCGACGACCTGGCGGCGGCGCTCCGCAGGGACGCCGCCGATCTGGAGGTGTACTCCCAGGTGCTGAGCCGTTCACTGGCCGAGGCGCTGCCCCCCGGCTCCGTGGTGCTGGAGCGCAGGCGCAGCATGGGCGACCGGCTCGCGGGACGGGACGGCCGGGTGGAGCGGGTCGAGATCTCGCTGGACGACCAGCGGCTGATCCTGAGCCTGACGCACGGGCGGACGGTCGGCGAGATCGCCAAGGTGGTGCGGGGTGTCGTGCTGTCGCGCACGCCGGTGCCGCTCGACGAGTGGACGCGGAAGCTGGCGGCCGCGATGGCGTTGCGGGCGCGCTCGGACGCGCGGGCGCGGGCCGCCCTGGAGAAGCTCGTCCTGGGCGACTGACCGGCCCGCGCGCCGTTCCGGCTACGGCCGAGCGGGTGTACGGATCAGATGCTGTGCGGCTCGATTGCCGTACGGATGAGATGCCGTAGGGGTCAGATGCCGTACGGATCGGATGCCGTACGGATCGGATGCCGTACGGATCAGATGAACGCGCGGATGTCGGCGTTCAGGCGCTGCGCGAGCCGCACGGTGATGAACTCGTTGTTGTCCGCCTTGCCCGGCGTACGGCCGGAGGAGAACGGGAAGTTGTTGTCGTTCATGACGGCCAGCGTCTGGTCGTCGAGCAGGACCACGTCCTCGATCGTGACGAACGGGAAGCGGAAGGTCTTCCCGAAGCCGCCGACACCCTTCGGGTTCGCGATGTTCAGCAGGTCGACGACCAGGGTCTTGTCCATGACGCCGTCACCGTCGCGGTCGCGCGTGTCGGCGAGGTAGACGCGCTTGGACGCGGCGGCGTCGCCCATCTCGTTGTCGCGCTCGATGACCAGGAAGCGGTGGCTGTCCACGGCGATGGCGTCGCCGATGGCGTGCGAGGTGGACTCCAGGCGGTACGTCCAGTGCTTCCCCGTGTACCGCTGCTTGAGCAGGTCGAAGTCGTTCATGCGCAGGTCGCCGGGCCGGTCACCGGCCACCGTTCCTTCGAGGAGCGGGTAGAGGTGACGGCCGTCGACCGAGCGGGCCATGCCCTCGAAGCCCTTGCTGCTGCCGAGGTTGGGCTGGCCGCCGTTGAGGTAAGGGTTCTCCGGCGCCTTGACGTCCTTGAGGGCGATGGGGGCCTGGAGCAGGCGGCCGGACGACGAGAAGTGCAGCAGGAAGGGGCCGAATTCGTCACCGATCCAGTAAGTGCCGTCGTAGGACCGCACGATGGACTCGACATCGAAATCGGCGCCGGTCAGCACCCGGTCGCTGCGCGTGAGCGCGAACGGAACATGGCGGTAGGGGTCGCTCAGGTTGAATCCGCCCAGCACCTTGACCTTCCCGGTCCGCGTGTCCGGCTTGATGTGGTGGATGCGGAGCAGGAAGTCGGCGCTGTTGGCCTTGTTGCCGTAACCGTTGTCGGACAGCACGTCGTAGCTGCCGTCGTGCCGGTTGACGACGCCACTGAATCCCTGGACCGGCTGGCCCTTGAACGGCGTCGTGATGCCGTTGGTCGCTTCGTCCGCTCCGATGGCGAAGCCGGACGGCGCGCTGCCGGGCACGAACGTCTCGGCCGGAAGGGAGGAGAACCCGGTCAGCGTGGCCTGACCGAAGTCCTTGTGCTCGCGGTCGGCCATGGCGGGGGTGGCAAGGCCGACGGTCAGTGCCGCGGCGCTCAACATGATCAAAAGCTTCTTCATGCCGCGCACGGTAGGTATGTCGCATGACCGACACCCCAACGGAACACAGCCCGAGCACGACCGGAGAATGATCGGCCGCGCTGTTGACGTACCGGACCGGGCGTGAAGGATGGGGCCATGTACCTCGACCTCGCGCGGCTGCGCGGTTCCTTTCCCGCTCTCGACCAGGGCGTGGCGCACTTCGACGGCCCCGGGGGATCCCAGGTGCCGCGGCAGGTGGCACAGGCCGTGGCCGCCACCCTGACCAGCGGGATCTCCAACCGAGGCGCCGTCACCGCCGCCGAACGTCACGCCGATGCCGTGGTGGCCGGGGCGCGGTCCGCCGTGGCGGACCTGCTGGGCTGCCGGGCCGGGGGCGTGGTCTTCGCGCGGTCGATGACCCAGGCCGCCTACGACCTCGCGCGGGCGCTCTCGAAGCAGTGGGCGGAGGGCGACGAGATCGTCGTGACCCGCCTGGACCACGACGCGAACATCCGGCCCTGGACCGCCGCCGCCCGGGCCGTGGGGGCGACCGTACGGCCGGCGGGCTTCGACCGGGTCACGGGCACCCTCCGTGTGGACGACATCGCGGCGGTGCTGTCGCCGCGCACCCGTGTGGTGGCGGTGACCGGCGCGTCCAACCTGCTCGGCACCCGTCCTGACGTGGCGGCGATCAGCGAGGCGGCGCACGCCGTGGGGGCGCTGGTGCATGTCGACGGAGTCCATCTGACACCGCACGCCCCCGTCTCGCTGGACGAGCTGGGAGCCGACTTCTACACATGCTCGCCGTACAAGTTCTTCGGACCGCACCATGGCGTACTGGTCGGGGCGCCCGAGCTGCTGGAGCGGGTGCACCCCGACAAGCTGCTGCCGTCGAGCGACGCCGTCCCCGAGCGGTTCGAACTGGGCACGCTGCCGTACGAACTGCTGGCGGGTACCACCGCGGCCGTCGACTTCATCGCGGGTCTGAGCCCGTCCGGCCCCGGCCCGGCCGATCGGCGGGCGCGCGTGCTGGCGTCGATGCGGCTGGTCGAGGCGCACGAGGAGGAGCTCTTCGCACGGCTGCTCGACGGACTCGGCGCGATCAGCGGCGTGACGCTGTACGGCTCCGCCGCCCGGCGCACCCCGACAGCCCTCTTCACCCTGGCCGGCCGCTCCCCCCGAGAGGTTTACGAGCGGCTGGCCCGGGTGGACGTGAACGCCCCCGCGGGCACGTTCTACGCGATCGAGGCGGCCCGCTGGATCGGGCTCGGCGAGGACGGCGCGGTACGGGCCGGTCTCGCCCCGTACAACAACGCCGAGGATGTCGACCGCCTGCTGGCGGGCGTCAAGGAGCTGGCGAGGTGACCGGGCGGCGGACCGCACACGGTGGCGGCGGACCGCCTACCTCTGGCCGAGGTCCAGGATCTCCGCCAGCCGGCGCCATTCGGCGCGAGGGAGAACACCGCGGTCGGCGGTGACGATCTGGAGGGCTACGTGGTCGGCCCCCGCACCATGGAACATCCGCGGCGGATCCGTACCACCGGCGGGGGCTCTGCCCGGCGGCGGCACGCGGCCGTACCCAACCGCCGGACACCTCGTTACAGGAAGTGCAGGTTTCCGTGGTCAGCCGTCAGGAGCGTGGCCGTACCGCACATGAAAGGCCCGGCCGGGAGCACACGACAGAGCAGCGGGAGCGGTGGTGTCCGCCGCCGGTCGGGGCGGGGACACCACCGTCACAGCGGCCGGAGGACCGGCGGCCCCGGGTGACAACGACGGAAAGGCTGTCCTCGTGCGCAGTGTCGGAGTGGAGGAGGAGCTCCTCCTGGTGGACCTGGAGACCAGCGAACCCCGCGCGCTCTCCACCGCGGTGCTGGCTGTCGCCTCGCGCCACGGCCAGGGGCACGAGGAGATCTTCGAGAAGGAACTGCAGAAGGAGCAGCTGGAGTTCGCGACACATCCGCAGACCGGGATGGGCGAACTGGCGGCGGAGATCAGGCGGTGGCGTGCCGAGGCCGCGCGCCACGCCGGCGAGGTGGGTGCGGCGGTCGCGGCGCTGGCGACATCCCCGCTGCCGGTCAGCCCCTCGATCACCCCGGACGAGCGCTACCACTGGCTGGAGCAGGAGTTCGGGCTCACCGCGCAGGAGCAGCTCACCTGCGGCTGCCACGTCCATGTCTCGGTCGAGTCGGACGAGGAGGGGGTGGCGGTCCTCGACCGGATCCGGCCCTGGCTTCCCGTTCTTCTGGCGCTGAGCGCCAACTCCCCCTTCTGGCAGGGCGACGACAGCGGATACAGCAGCTACCGCAGCCGGGTGTGGGGCCGCTGGCCCTCGGCCGGGCCGGTGGGACTCTTCGGCTCCGCCGAGCGCTACCACGATCAGGTCCGGGCCATGGTGGACACGGGCGTCCTGCGCGACGAGGGCATGGTCTATTTCGACGCCCGGCTCTCCCGCGACTATCCGACCGTGGAGATCCGGGTGGCGGATGTGTGCCTGAACGCGTCGACCACGGTGCTCCTGGCGACTCTCGTGCGTGCCCTGGTGGAGACCGCGGCCCGGGCCTGGCAGGCCGGCGAGCCCCCTGCCCGGCCGGGGGTGGGGCTGCTGCGGCTGGCCGCCTGGTCGGCGGCCCGGTCGGGGCTGGAGAGGCAGCTGATCCATCCCGTGACCATGCGTCCGGTGCCCGCCGAGGCGGCCATACACGCGCTTTTCGATCATGTACGGGACGCCCTGGACGACAGCGGCGACCTGATACCGGTCCAGGAGGGCATCGCCGAGCTTCTGCGGCACGGAAACGGCGCACGGGTGCAGCGCGAACTGCTGCGCGCGAGCGGAAGTCTCCGTGCCGTGGTGGCGGAGTGCGCGCGCCTGACGACAGGCTGATCCCGGCGGGTCCCGGCGGGTCCCGGCGGGGCGGCGGGGCGGCGGCCGGTCACCGACCAGGCGCTCGGCGTACCGTCCGGGAAGCCGGCGTGGAAGACCGTCCCGTCCTGGTTACCGGCCGCCGGGCAGGACCACGCCGTTCCGCCGGCCGTCCCGTCCCCGGGGCCGGGACGCGCAGGGCTCTTCTCCTGGGGCCCGCGCTGCCGGAGACTGAGGCGATGACGCAGCGTGTGGATCTCGCGACCGTGATGGACCGTCTGGCCATCGATGAGGTGATCACCGGATACGCGGTGGCCGTGGACGACGACGACTGGCCCGGCTTCCGGGCCCTGTTCACCCCGGACGGCCGGGCCGACTACACCGCGGCGGGTGGCATCGAGGGGCCGGCCGCCGAGGTGGCCGACTGGCTGGCCGGCGCTCTGCGGCCCTTCACCGTCCGTCAGCACCTGATCGTCAACCGCCGGTTGCGCATCCAGGACCTCGGTGGCTATCCGGGCGACCACGCCGAGGTACGGGCCGACTACCTCAGCCCGCTGCGGCGCGAGTCGGGAGCCGATCTCGTGTGCGGCGGGCGGGGCACGTTCGATCTGCTGCGCGGCGACGCCGGCTGGCAGCTGCGCGGCGTCGTCGTCCAGGAGAAGTGGCGGCGGAGCACCGGCGCCGGGACCACCGGCTGACGCCGGGGCCGAGCGACGGGGGCGTCAGCGCATACGGGCGACCCGCGTACGGTCGTACGCGCATGAGGGCGCCGGTCCGTACCCGCGCGGTCGCTCAGCCGGCCTGCTCCAGGACGGTACGGACCACCAGCTCACAGAGCTCATGGGTCCGCAGCGCGTCCCGCGCGCTGAGTGTCCTGCCGTCCCGCACGGCGTCGAGGAAGGCCAGAACGCCCTGCTCGATGCCGCGCTGGCGGGACACCGGCACCCAGTCGCCACGCCGCCGTACGCTCGGCTGTCCCTTGTGATCGATGATCGTCGCGAGATCGTGGACGGCCCGCTTGCTGTCCTGTCCCGACACTTCGAGGATCTCTTCGGCGGATCCGCTCATCCGGTTCATCATGCCGATGGCGGTGAAACCCTCGCCGGAGAGCTGCAGGACCACATGGTGCAGCAGCCCGTCCCGCACACGCGCCCGTACGTCGGTGTGCTCGACGGGGCCGGGAAGGAGGAAACGCAGGGTGTCGACGACGTGGATGAAGTCGTCCAGGACGAAGGTGCGCGGGTCCTCGGGCAGCCCGACGCGGTTCTTCTGCAGCAGGATCAGCTCGCGCGGGTGCTCCAGGCACTGGGCGTACCCCGGCGCGAAGCGGCGGTTGAAGCCCACGGCGAGGCTGACGCCCCGCTCCTCCGCCAGGCGCACCACGCGCTCGGAGTCGGCGAGTTCGTAGGCGATCGGCTTGTCCACGTACGTGGGTACGCCCGCCTCCAGCAGCCGGGTGGTGATCTCGGCGTGCGCGGCGGTGGACGCGTGCACGAACGCGGCGTCGAGGCCCTGGGCGAGCAGCGAGTCGAGGTCGGTGTGGCACTGCTCCGCGGGAATCCGGTGGGCTTCCGCGATCCTCGTCAGGGTGGCGGGGGTGCGGGTCTGCAGATGCAGTTCCACTCCGGGGAGCGTGGTGAGCACCGGCAGATACGCCTTCTGCGCGATGTCACCGAGCCCGATGCAGCCGACCTTCACGAGGGCCTCCCTGACCTGTTCATACGATTGTTCGCTTGCCTGTTCGCATGTTGATGCGCTGTTCCGGAAGCATACGTGCGCCGTGGCGGCCGCCCGCCTTGATCCCGGCGGCGCCCGCCTTGATCCCGGCGGGCGGCCTCGAATAAGCGCTCGCGAATGCCCGGGCCGTTACGTGATGATGACCGCCATGACCACTTCCGAGCGCACCAAACCCTCCACCCTCGCCGGCGAACGCGAGATGCTGGAAGGGTGGCTGGACCACCACCGCCAGACCCTGGCTCTCAAATGCTCCGGGCTGGACGACGAGCAGCTCAGGGAGACCTCCGTACCGCCCTCCGAGCTGTCCCTCCTCGGTCTCGTCCGGCATATGGCAGGGGTCGAGAGGGGCTGGTTCCGCAATACCCTGGCCGCCGAGAAGGCCGAGCTGATCTACTGCGACGACGCCGATCCCGACGGGGATTTCCATCCCGGTGCGACCGACACCTGGGCCGATGCCTACGCCACCTGGCAGGCCGAGATCGCGCACGCCCGTGAGCTGGCCGCGCCGCACTCGCTCGACGACCTCGGCGCGGGCCGGCGGGCCCTGGGCACCGGTGAACCGTTCAACCTGCGCTGGATCTACACCCACATGATCGAGGAGTACGCGCGCCACAACGGCCACGCGGACCTTCTCCGGGAGCGGATCGACGGCGCGACGGGCGAGTAACGGGGAGCGACCGGGTCAGGCGGGCGTCACCGGCCGTCCCTCCCTCACCCGTCCGGGCCAATCCGCCGTTTTCCGCTCCTCAACGGGCTCCGCGACCAGCAGAGTTGCGCGGGTGCAGCGAACGAGAAGTGCGGCGATGCTCCTGATGGGGATGGCGGTGACCGCCGTGTCCGGGTGCGTTGCCGTGGGGCCGGCGACCCCGCCGGGACCGGTACCGGGCCGGACGGCCGGCGGCGGCGCCCCGGACCGCGGTGTCATGGAGCCGCAGGTCGTCCAGTCCCCGGCCAAGGAGGCCCTGGAGGCGGTCGGGCCCCCGCCGGGCCCGGCGGCGACCGCCCGCTCCTCCCCCGGGGGCCACCGGGCCGCGCCCGCCCCGGAGGCCCAGGCTCCGGCACCCCGGCCGGAGCGGCGGCGCCACCGGGGGCCGGCGGAGCAGCGGATTCCCGTGCCGTCCGTCGCTCCGGTCCCGCTCACCGATGTCTGCGCCCTCGGCGAGATGTACGGCCGCTGGCCGGCGGACAGCCCCCAGGCACGTATCTGCCGGGGGACGTACGGAGATTGACCGGCCGGCTCCGGAGTTTTCCACGTCCGGTCCGTCCGTCGACGGGGCGATCCCCCGCCTGGTGATCGCACGCACCGGACGCCGTGAGCCCGCCCAAGGGCGGACCGCGCCATGTGTCGGACAGTGCCTAGGCCAGCCGCCGGGCCAGCCGGTCGATCGCGACCCGGACTCCGTAGCCGTATCCGTCGTCGCCCAGCGCGTCGGCGGCGGCACGGGCCCGGTCGAGATGGAGCCGTGCCGCCTCCGGCCGCTGGAGCTTCACATAGTCAGCGGCGAGGTTGAGGTGCAGCGAGGGGTAGAAGGCACGCACCGCCGGAGAGGCGTCGGGCCGGGCCGTCCCGTCGGCGGCGGTCAGCGCCCGCAGATCCCAGGCCAGTTCGTCGCCCGGGTCGTCCTGGGTGTCCGCCATGTAGTGCGCGAGCGTGCAGCGGTGCAGCGCGTCACCCGCCTCCCCGATCTCCGTCCAGAGGTCGCCGAAACGATTGCGCGCCTCCTCGCGGTCGCCGCCGTGGAGGAGCATGACCGCCTGCCCGATCCGGGTCATGACGGCGTCCTCCGACGCCTCCTGCCGCTCCATCACTGCTGCCTCCGCTGCCCGTCCGGGGAACCGTCACATCCGGCAAATCCGACATGGCTGACGCTAGCCGTCGTACCGGACAATCCCTCTCAGGCTCGGGCGCGGCGGCGGATCAGCCGAGGTCGGGGATGCGCCAGTCGATGGGCTCGTGCCCCTGCGCGGCGACCGCTTCGTTGATCCGCGTGAACGGACGCGACCCGAAGAACTTCTTCGCCGAGAGCGGCGACGGGTGGGCGCCCTTGACGACGACGTGCCGATCCTCGTCGATGAGGGGCAGCTTCTTCTGCGCGTAGGCACCCCAGAGGACGAAGACCGCCGGGTCGGGCCGCTCGGCCACGGCGCGGATCACCGCGTCCGTCACCTTCTCCCATCCCTTGCCCTTGTGGGAGTTGGCCTCGCCCGCGCGGACGGTCAGCACCGCGTTGAGCAGCAGCACCCCCTGCTCCGCCCACGGCATCAGATAGCCGTTGTCCGGGACCGGGTGGCCGAGCTCCTCCTTCATCTCCTTGTAGATGTTCCGCAGGGACGGCGGCGTCCTGACGCCCGGCCGCACGGAGAAACACAGCCCGTGCCCCTGCCCGGCACCGTGGTAGGGGTCCTGGCCCAGGATGAGGACCTTGACCTTGTCGTACGGCGTGGCGTCGAGGGCCGCGAAGACCTCCTCACGCGGAGGGTAGACCGGCCCCTTCGCCCGTTCCTCCTCGACGAACTCGGCCAGCTCCTTGACGTAGGGCTTCTGCAGTTCGTCGCCGAGGACGCCGCGCCAGGACTCGGGCAGCATGTCGGTGTCGGTCACGTCAACAACCTCCGGTGTGCAATCACTTGTCGACACCGAACCTACCGGGGGCCACTGACAACGGTCCGCCCCGATCGGTCCCGCCGGATCACCCAGGTCGATCCGGCGGGACATTCACGGCGGAAAGTGGCTCATCTCACCCCACGCCGGCGTTGAGGAAGATCCCTCCGTCGACCACCAGCGTCTGTCCGGTGACCCAGTCCGACTGGTCGGAGGTGAGGAAGGCGGCGGCGCCGCCGATGTCCTCGGGCACCCCGAGCCGGCCCAGCGGATAGGCGGCGGCCGCCTCGGCCTCCCGGCCCTCGTAGAGGGCCTGTGCGAAGCGGGTCTTGACCACGGCCGGGGCGATCGCGTTGACCCGTACACCCGGTGCGAACTCGTGCGCCAGCTGGAGGGTCAGATTGACCATCGCCGCTTTGCTCATGCCGTACGCGCCGATGAAGGGGGACGCGGAGATCCCCGCCACCGACGCGATGTTCACGATCGCGCCGCCGTTCTCCTTCTGCCAGGCCCGCCAGGTCTGCTGGGCGAAGCCCAGCGCCGAGATGACATTGGTCTCGTACACCTTGCGGACCACATTCAGGTCCAGCTCGGCCATCGGGGCGAAGACGGGATTCGTCCCCGCGTTGTTGACCAGGAAGTCGACCCGGCCGAACGCCTCCATGGTGCGCTCGACGGCGACCGCCTGGTGCGCTTCGTCGTGCGCCTTGCCGGCCACGCCGATCACCCGGTCGGCACCGAGCTTCTCCACCGCCTCCTTGAGCGCGTCCTCGCCCCGGCCGGTGATGCACACCCGGTCGCCCCGGGCGATGAGCGCCTCGGCGACGCCGTACCCGATGCCCCTGCTCGCGCCCGTGACCAGGGCGACCTTTCCGCTGTCACGCGTCTGCGTCGTCATCTGCGGTCCCCCCGATTCAGTTGAGCGGTCCGCCGGCGACGTACATGACCTGGCCGGAGACGAAGCCGGCCTCCTCGCCCGCGAAGAAGGCGATCGCGTTGGCGACGTCCTCCGGCTTTCCGACACGCCGCACCGGGATCTGACCGGCGGCCGCGGCCTGGAATTCCTCGAAGTCCATGCCGATACGGGCGGCGGTCCCGGCGGTCATCTCGGTGACGATGAAGCCGGGGGCGACGGCGTTGGCGGTGATGCCGAACTTTCCCAGCTCCTTGGCGAGGGTCTTCGTGAAGCCCTGGAGACCGGCCTTGACGGCGGCGTAGTTGGCCTGGCCCCGGTTGCCCAGCGCGGAGCTGGAGGAGAGGTTGACGATCCGGCCGAAGCCCGCGTCCACCATGTGCTTCTGACAGGCGCGGGCCATCAGGAACGCGCCCTTGAGGTGCACGTTCATCACGGTGTCCCAGTCGGACTCGCTCATCTTGAAGAGGAGGTTGTCGCGGAGCACGCCGGCGTTGTTGACGAGGATCGTCGGCGCCCCCAGCTCGGCGGCGACCCGTGCGACGGCGGCCTCCACCTGCGCGCTGTCCGAGACGTCGCAGCCGACGGCGAGGGCGGTGCCGCCGGCTGCGGTGATCTTCTTGACGGTGTCCGCGCAGGCCGCCTCGTCCAGGTCGAGTACGGCGACGGCGCGGCCCTGCGCCGCCAGCCGCACGGCGGTGGCGGCGCCAATGCCCCGCGCCGCCCCGGTCACGATGGCTACCCGCTGCTCGATGGTGGACATCCCTGTTCTCCTCGCCCTAGGAACCCGCGGCTCTCGACGCTGAGCAACCGCTTAGTAGCTTCAGCAGACGAGACGCTAGAAGCCTGGACACCCGGTGTCAACGGCCCACAGGACCAACGGAGGGAGTGATGGACCGGCCGAGGGAGCGATCAGTGCGCAGGGCCGGCCGACGCGGAGAGACCGGCCGACGCGGAAGAACCGGCCGGCCGCCGCGACGGCCGTCAGCGCACCAGCAGGTCGAGCAGCCGTTCGGTCTCGGCCTTGGGGTCGATGGTCAGACCGGTGTGCACGGGCCCGGGCTGTACGACGGTCGAGCGCGGCGCGATCAGCCAGCGGAACCGCCGGCCCGCGTCATCGCCCGCCGCCTGCCCGGCCCCGGCGCCGCCGTCGCAGACACTCTCGACGGCGCGCAGGGCGGCCCGCACCCCCACGACGTCCGCGTGCGGGTCGAGTGCCTTCAGCTTGGCCTCGTCCAGATGGGTCCTGGCCTCGACATAGGAGTGGGCGCGGCAATAGACCAGTACCCCCGCGTTGAAGCACTCGCCGCGCTCCATGCGCGGCACCACGCGCAGCAGCGCGTACTCGTAGACGTCCCTCTTGCTCACTGGCCGCCATCCTTGTCACTGTGTGCGTGCTGGTGCGGCTGCGGGGCAAGGCGGTCAGCCAGCCAGCCCGGAGCCTGCGAGGGCTTGTTCCTGGTGGGCGCGTCGAGGGTGATTCGCTCGTGGATGGCCGCGGCGCGCGTCAGCAGCGGCTCCACATAGGCGCGGCGCAGCGCGTCGGTCGAGTCGAAGCCCGGCTCGTCGACCAGCCACTCGTCCGGCACCTCGGCGGCGATCTCGGTCAGCAGTTCCCTGGTGACCCGCGGCGCCAACTCCGCGGCGGCCGCCGCGATGTCCGGGCCGAAGCGCGCGAGCACGTGGTCGGAGGCGTTGTACGGCTTCGCGGCGGAGGCCTCGGAACCCGGCCAGTTGTGATGCCAGATCATGGTCGCGCCATGGTCGATCAGCCACAGATCCCCGTGCCAGACAAGCATGTTGGGGTTGCGCCAGGACCGGTCGACGTTGTTGATGACGGCATCGAACCAGACGATTCGCCCCGCCTCCTCCGGTCCCACTTGGTACGCCAGCGGGTCGAAGCCGATCGATCCCGGCAGGTAGTCCATGCCGAGGTTCAGCCCACCGCTCGCCTTCAGCAGTTCCTGTACTTCCTGGTCCGGCTCGGAGAGTCCGATGACCGGGTCGAGCTGCATCTGGACCAGCGTGGGGACACGCAGGCCCAGCCTGCGGGCCAGCTCTCCGCAGATGACCTCGGCGACGAGTGTCTTGCGCCCCTGCCCGGCGCCGGTGAACTTCATGACATACGTACCCAGATCGTCGGCCTCGACGATCCCCGGGAGCGAGCCGCCCTCACGCAAGGGCGTGACGTAGCGGGTCGCGATGACTTCCTCAAGCAATTTCTCAGCCTCCCTATCTCGCTAGCCTTACAATCCACGGTCGACTTCAGGCACGCATACACCGGGAAGTCGGCCGGGATCAGCCCTGGGGAGAATCTGGGGAGTTTCGACCGGCACGCCGACCTCCCTGATCTCCGAGCAGCCCGTCGATCGCGCTGCGTCCCCTGCTCCTGGCCTCCGACATGAAGTGAGAATAGTAACCGAGCGTGACAGCCTGCGAAGAGTGCCCGAGCCACCGCGCCCACGTCACCACCGGCTCCCCCGCCTCCAGCATGATCGAGGTATCAGTGTGACGCGGCGCGTGAAACCGTCCTCCGGCGCCGCTTCCCACTGCCACGGCTTCGCCCCCTCGGGGCGCGGTGGTATGTTGCCGGCCGCCGGTTTCCAGGTACAGGTGTCCCACGCGTTCAGGGCGACGGCGTTACCGAAGCGCGTGGTGAGCATGAGCGAGGACTTCCTCGTCGGCCCGTCCGCGCCCGGCTTCTCCCCCGGATGCTCCGCCTCCGGCGGCGGGAACGCCTCGCCAGGAAGCTTCACGAGAAGAGGAGGCTGCTGGTGAGGTGGCTAGAAACGGACTTCGGCCTGTATGCGTTGTGCCCGGACACGTACGTGGCGGACTGGGACGGTACCGAGGCGGACGCGGTGGCCGGCGATCACATCGGCAAGATCAGTCCGCCGGGCCACGGCGACGTCCTGACGCTGGGTGGTGAGCCCCTCCCCATCGCCTATCTCCAGCACGCCATGACGTTCATACGCTGGGTGGCCGCCGATGACGATCAAGGGCTGGAGCAGGCGGTGGAGGCCGCCAGGGGTCGAGGACCGTACGGCCGCGGTCGATGAGAACCCGGTCGTCGGTGGTGATGCCCATGGTCAGGTAGGACGCGGCGAGACGGGCGGTGAGCAGGGGAAGCGCCTGCTGCTCGCTGTCGGTCAGCGTGCGGCCGAAGCCGGAGAGGAAGGCGTCCTTCAGGTCCGGTCGGGTGGGCCACTGGGCGCCGTGCAGCCACACCTGGTCTTCCACGGCCAGGCCGTGGGCGGCGAACTGGAAGTCGATCAGGCCGACGGTTCCGCGATGGGCGTCCCAGAGCCAGTTGCGGGGCGAGAAGTCGCCGTGCCGGAAGGCGACGGGCGCGTCCTCGGCCAGGCGGGGCAGGTCCGTGGACACCCGCAGGACCAGGTCCCGCTGAGCGGCGGTCAAGTGGTGACCGGCCCGCTCCAGGCACTGGGCGGCCTCGGCTGCCTGCGCGGCCACCGACGCGAGGATGTTTTCGCGCGTCTGTTCGGCGACCAGTCCGGTCCAGGCCTGCCAGCGGCCGAGAATGCCGCCGGCCAACCGGTGCACCCGCTGCTCGTCCTCCGTCTCCAGGGGAAGGTCACGCACGACGCGGCCCGGCAGCGCCGTGGTCAGAATCGCGAGCAGGCCGGTGTCCGCCGCGAGCAGACGGGGCGTCTCGTGCTCGGCGAGCGCGACGGCCACGTGCTGGTAGGCGTAGACCTCACGGTCGAAGTCGGCGCGAGGGCCTTCTGAATGCTGGTTGTCGATGACGTCATCCACAGCGAACCCTGGCGAGTGGGCCCGACCCCCGAACACGGCCTCGCACACCACGCTTCAGGCAACGCGGTTGACACGGAGCCTTTTCCAACCTGCGCCGGTGGCTGTGCGGGGCGGCTCTCGCCGGGCTGATCCCGGGCTCAACTTCCCTCGGAATCCAGCCGCTCGGCGGCTTGGAGCACGTACTCGGGGAGCTTCGCCGTGGCGGCTAGGACCTCGATGCCGATGAGGCGGCCCTGCTCGTCGAAGTCGAGGTTGATCATGCCGTCGACATCGATCGGATCGCAGGGATAGGTATGTGCTGATCTCACTCTGACCTGCGGGTCGGTGAAGTAAATGTAGGCCGCGTTCGCGGTCCTGTCGTAGGTGACTTTGATGTCAGGCACGATGCTGGGGTTCCTCCTGTGTTGTTGATCCCGGTCTCGTCAGTACGCTGCGAGTTGCAGAGCCAGGATGGCCTTGACGATCGTGGTGATGCGGGTCGTACTGCAACGGAGTTTGTGCGGGAGGCGCCAGGTCTTGAGGGTGGCCATGGCCTGCTCGCCGAGGGCTCTGATCTTGGCGTGGGAGGTGTTGACGGCCCGCTGGCCTGCGGAGAGTTGTCCACGGTCATCGTCGGGTCATCGAGTTGCTCGGGGCGTGCCGGTTGTCACCACAGGGGATAGGTCGGCAGGTGCATGTGTGGCGATTCCGTGGCTGATTGCTCAAGGCTTGCGCGTCGCCTCATCTGCCAGTAGGAGGTCGGCGCAGGTATTCTCAGGAATTTTCCCACGCTCGACATCTCTCGATCTCCTGACATATGCGCAGAGCCGCCTGCTGGTACCGAGATCCGTGAGGTGGACGCGTCTCTCGGTAGCGGGTCGCGATGACTTCGGTGAGCATGACGCCAGGTCACTACGGGGCCGGGGCCGGCCCGTTTCGTCATCCGCAGGCCACCGGGCCACCGGGCCACGGTGCTGTCGAAGAGACTCTGGAGACCATGGAGATCAACGCGTTCCCCCGCCAGTTCGCCCGGACCCGCCGCTTCACGCTCGGCGCCCCCAGCCGGTTCACCGTCTCTCCCGACGGCGAGCGCGTGCTGTTCGTACGGTCCGTCTCCGGCACCGATCCGCGCGGTTCGCTGCGGCTGTACGAGAACGGCGAGGAGCGGGTGCTCGCCGGGCCAACGGCGAGCGCCGGACCGGCGGCGTACGCGGTCGACCGGGAGGCGCACGTGGTGGCGTACGCCCTGGACGGCGCCCTCCAGGTCGTGACGACGGACGGCGGGGTGCCGCGACACATCCCGACCGCGGGCCCGGTGACCGATCCGCGCCCCTCCCCCGACGGAACGCTGATCGCTTACGTCACCGGGGGCGCCCTCCGTGTCGTACGGACCGACGGGGCTCAGGACCGGCCACTGGCGGAGCCGGAGGACGCCGAGGTGACGTACGGGCTCGCCGATCATGTCGCGGCGGAGTCCATCGGCAGGTCGCGCGGCTACTGGTGGTCGCCGGACAGCGACGCGCTGCTCGTGGCCCGGGTCGACACGTCGCCGGTGGCGCGCCGGCACATCGGCGATCCGGCGAACCCCGCTCTGCCGCCCCGGTCGATCCGCTATCCGGCGGCCGGTACGGCCAACGCGGAGACCTCGCTGCACCTGATCAGCGTCGGTGGCGGACACACTCCGGTCCGGCTGCCGCACGCGGCGCGCGAGGGGGACGCCCCGAGCGGCGCGTGGAACGATCTCACCTTCGAGTACGTCGTCACCGCCGACTGGGACAGCGCGGGCCCGGTCGTCAGCCTCCAGACCCGCGATCAGCGCACGATGTGGATCATCGCCGTGGACCCGGCGACCGGCGGTTTCTCGCTGCTGTCCCGGCAGACGGACGAGAGGTGGGTGGAGTGCCGTCCCGGCGCTCCCCTGCACACCGCGTCCGGCACCCCGGTGGTGCCCGGGGTACGCGGCGACGCCCGCACGATCCGGATCGGGAACGCCTTCGCCCCGGACGGACTCCATGTCCGCGCGGTGCTCGGCGCGGTGGGCGAGCGGGTGTTCTTCACCGCGAGCGAGGATCCGACCGAGGTCCATGTCTGGTCGTACGAACCGGAGTCCGGCTTCGTCAGGCTGACGGACGGCCCGGGCGTCCACTCGGCCGCCGTCGGAGGCGACACGGTCGTCCTCGACAGCCGTACCCCGGACGGACACACGGTGACAGTGGTACGCGGCGGAAAGCCGGCCGGCCGGATCGCGGTCCTCACCGAGGAGCCGCTGGTCACGCCACGGCCGGTCCATCTCGTTCTCGGCGAGCGGGAGTTGCGTGTCCGCCTCCACCTGCCGTCCTGGTACGAGGGCCACGAAGGCGGCTCGGGCAAGCTGCCGGTGCTGCTCAGTCCGTACGCCGGCCCCGGCCTGCAGGTGGTGACCCGGGCGCGGACGTGGCACACGGCGGTGTGCCAGTGGTACGCCGAGCAGGGCTTCGCCGTCCTGGTCACGGACGGGCGCGGCACCCCCGGACGCGGGGTGGCGTGGCAGCGTGCCATCGTCGGTGACCGGCTGACGCCCGTCCTGGAGGACCAGATCGACGCACTGCACGCCGCCGCCGAGCGGTACGACGTCCTGGATCTGGAACGGGTGGGCATCCGGGGCTGGTCGTTCAGCGGGTACCTGGCGGCAGGCGCCGTGCTGCATCGTCCCGACATCTTCCACGCGGCGGTCGCGGGCGCCCCGCCGACCGACCGCCGGCTGTACGACACGTACTGGGAGGAGCGCTACCTCGGGCACCCCGACGTCCAGCCCGACAACTACGAGCGCTCCTCGCTGCTCCCGCACGCCGGCAAGCTGACCCGTCCGCTGATGCTCGTCCACGGACTCGCCGACGACAACGTGCTCCCGGTACACACGCTGCGCCTCTCGGCGGCACTGCTCGCCGCCGGACGGCCGCACACCGTACTGCCGCTGTCCGGGGCGGGCCACCAGGTGTCCCAGGAGGAGGTGGCCGAGAACCTGCTCCTCCTGGAACTCAACTTCCTCAGGAAAAACCTCGGCGCCTGAACATCGCGGCGCCTCTGCCCGTACCCCCTGACGAACCGGCGGACCTGGGCGCCGGGCATGGACGCGGGGAACGGGAGCTGGGCATGACGGGAACGGAAGAGGCCGGACGGACGGTGGGACGCCGGAGCGTGGTCGCCGCGGCCGGCGTGGCGGGCCTGGGCGTGGCGCTCGTCGCGTGCGGCGGCGCGGACGGTCCGGCGGGCTCCGGGGCCGGAAAGCCCGGCGGCGGCGGCGCGGGCGGGGTCCTCGCGAGGACCACCGACATTCCGGAGGGCGGCGGAAAGGTCTTCGCGGATCAGGGGGTGGTGGTGACCCAGCCGGCGGCGGGTGAGTTCAAGGCGTTCTCGTCCACGTGCACCCATCAGGGCTGCGCCGTGAAGGACGTCTCCGACGGGACGATCAACTGCCCCTGCCACGGAAGCCGGTTCAGCGCGGCGGACGGCAGTGTGCGGGGCGGTCCGGCGACGCGGCCGCTGCCCGCCGCGTCGATCAAGGTCTCGGGCGACGCGATCAGCCTCTCGTGACTTGATGGGGTGGCCGGCGTCACACTCCTCGACGAGCAGCTGAGCTGGAACACCCCGGTCGGCGCGGCCGGCGTCCTCGCCGGGGCTTCACTCACCCAGAGCCGGGCGACCAGAGCCGGGCGAAGAGGCCGGTGAAGCCTCAGAGCCTGCCGGGTGACCTCTGATCAGGCGATCGAAGGCCTCCCGGCAGGCTCTCAGCCGTAACTGCGCGCGGGCGCGGGGCCGGCCGCCGATGCCACCGCGTCGGCGACCGGCCCGATGTCGTCCGCCGTCATCCCGGACACCGTGAGCCGTACGCCCTGCGGCGCCGACATCCGGAAGCGCGCCCCGGGCGCGACCGCCCAGCCCGCGCCGAGCAGCCGCGCCACCGCCCCGGTCTCGTCGGCGACCGGCACCCAGACGTTCATCCCGCTGCGCCCGTGCGCCCCGACGCCCCGGTCGGCCAGCGCCTGTACGAGCGCGTCCCGCCGTTCCCCGTACGCGCGCGCCACCGCACGGGCGTCCACGGCCTCCGAGGTCCACAGGTGTACGACGGCCCGCTGGAGCAGTCTGCTCACCCAGCCGGGGCCGAGCCGCTGCCGTCCCGTCACCCGGTCCACGGTCGTGGCGTCACCGGTCAGCACCGCGAGGCGCAGGTCAGGGCCGTAGGCCTTCGCGGTGGAGCGGACGAGTGCCCAGCTGTCCGTGGCTCCGGCGAGCGGGTGCAGGGGCAGATCCACGATGCGATGGCCGTGGTCGTCCTCGATGAGCAGCACCTCGCGGTGGCCGGCGAGGAGTGCGCGCAGTTCCCCGGCGCGGGCCGCCCCCACCGCGGCACCCGTCGGGTTCTGCGCGCGGTCGGTGACGACGACCGCCCGGACGCCCGCCCGCAGTGCCCGGTCCAGTTCGGCGGGGAGGGGTCCGTCGTCGTCGAGCCGCATCGGTACGGGACGCAGTCCCAGCGCCGGTACGAGGTCGAGCAGGCTGCCCCAGCCCGGGTCCTCGACGGCGACCGCGTCGCCCGGTCTGAGGTGCGCCGCCAGCACCCGTTCGATCGCGTCCAGGGATCCGGAGGTGACGGCGACGGGTCCGGCGGGCACCCCGTCGGCGTCCAGCCCCGCCCGGGCGAGTGCCGCGAACTCCGGGTCCACGGGGGCCTGTCCGTACAGGCCCGGCTGTGCCGCGTCGTGCCGGGCGGCGGCGGCGAGCGCGTCGTGCAGGGCGGGCAGCAGGGCGGGGTCCGGATTGCCCTCGGAGACATCCCGGACACCGGGCGGCGCCTCGACCCGGATCGATCCGCGCGCCGTACTGGCCGGACGCGCCCGGACCCGGCTGCCCCGGCGTCCCGCTGTCTCGATCACTCCGCGTTCGCGCAGGGTGCGGTAGGCGGCCGCGACCGTGTTCGGATTGACTCCGAGGCCTGTCGCCAACTCCCGCATCGGCGGCAGCGGTTGACCGGGCGCGAGCGCGCCGGAACCGACCGCCCGCTCGACACTCGTGGCGATCTCCACGGCACGGCGGCCCACGATCCGATACTCTTCTAGCACAAAAACCATTATGCACTAGTGCAATGGAGAGCGGGATGTCGGAGAGCGGGATGTCGGAGAGCAGTACGGCGCAGAGCGGCACGGCCCGGACCGGACCGGTCCAGCGCGGCACCGCGGAAAGCAAGGCGCCGGAAGACAGCACGCCGGAGATCGCCGGGGCCCCTTACCGGCCGACCGCACGCACCGTCCCCACGCGCTCGCGCGAGCGGGCCGCGTACGACCGGGAGCTGGTGCACCGCATTCTCGACGAGGCGTATGTCTGCCATCTCGGTTTCGTCCGCGACGGCGCCCCGGTCGTCCTGCCGACGCTCTACGGCAGGGTGGACGAGCGGCTGTACGTCCACGGCTCGACCGGCTCGCGCCCTCTGCGGATGGCGGGACGGCAGGACGCCGAGGGACGGGCTGACGGGCAGGCCGACGACCCCGGCCTCGCGGTCTGCCTGACCGTGACCCATGTCGACGGCCTGGTGCTGGCCCGGTCCGCCTTCCACCACTCCATCAACTACCGCTCCGTGGTGGTGCACGGCATCGCCCGCCAGGTGACCGACCCGCAGGAGCGGAGCACCGCCCTCGACGCCATCGTCGACCACGTGGTGCCCGGCCGGTCCCGCGACTCACGCCCGGCCAACGCCCGTGAGCTGGCAGCGACCGCCGTGCTCCGCCTCGACCTCGACGAGGTCTCCGCCAAGGTCCGTACGGGCGGCCCGAACGACGAGCCGGAGGACACCACCCTTCCGTACTGGACCGGTGTCGTACCCGTCGTGCGCGGCTACGGCACGCCGGTCCCGGCCGACGACCTGGACCCGGCCGTCCCGGTGCCCGGCTATCTCTCCGCGCTCTGAGGAAGCCCGCCGGACTCGTCCACCCCTGAACGCCGCCCCGGGACGCCTCCTCCGGCAACCGTTCGTGCCACCGGAGCCCCGCGGACGCGGGCCGGGCAGAGAACCTAGACCCTGTCGGGTGAGGTGGTGCGGGCGGCGAACGGCGGCGCGACCTCGACCGCCGCTCCGCCGGCCACCGGCCCGGACGGCCCCGCCGGCGCCTCAGGTGTCGAGGACTGGGCGATGACGGCACCGATGAGCACCACCGTGCCGCCGATGATCTGGGGAGCCGAGAGGTGTTCCCGCAGCAGGACCCAGGCCAGCACGGTCGCGATGACCGCCTCCAGACAGGCGACCACACCCGCCACCTGTGGCGAGAGGCTGCGTACGGAGATCACCCCGGTCACATAGGCGAGCACGGTCGCGATCAGCACGACCCAGCCGAGCAGCAGGGCCGCGGACACCTGCGATCCGCCCAGATCGGCGCTGCCGGCGAGCAGCGACCAGTCCATCCGCCAGGGGCGGGCGACGGCGGTCAGGATGACGGTTCCGACGAGCAGCCCGTACGCGATCACGCCCAGCGGATCCGGTGCGTCCTCGGCGTCGCTGCCCTGGTCGGACAGGACGAAGTAACCGACCTGGCAGCCGGCGGCGGCGAGCGCGAGCAGCACCCCGACCGGGTCGAAACCCAGTCCGGCCCAGACCTCGACCACGCAGGCGAGTCCGCCCACCGCCAGGACGACCCCGACCGCGGCGGCGCGGGTGACGGGCCGGCGCTGGACGAAACGGACCCACAGGAGGACGAGCGCCGGAGCGAGATATTCGATGAGCAGCGCGACGCCGACCGGGATACGGGAGATCGCGGCGAAATAGCAGGCCTGGACGCCCGCCACGGCGAGCAGGCCGAATCCCGCGAGCAGCGCGGGCTTGCGGCGCACCAGCGCACGGTGGCGCCAGGCCACCGGCAGCATGACCAGAGCGGCGCCGGCGACCCGCAGCCAGACCACGTGGAGCGGGTCGAGTCCCGCTTCGATCAGCGGCTTGGCCGCGACGCCCGAACTGCCGAATGCGAACGCCGACGGCAGGGCGAGTCCCAGGCCGCCGTTCCTCCCCTGAGACACGTGCATGACGCCATCATGGCAGGTGGCGTCAGGAGCTTCATCCTCGTGACACCTGTCGGGGCCCGGGAGACAGCCGCCCGGACAGCGCCCGCGTGTCCACTCCGGCCCGTTCGAGCACCTGGACCGCCCGACAGGCCGGATCCGAGGCGAGGGCGGCGAGCAGTTCGAGCCCGCCGGACGGGGACGCCCCGCGCAGCGCCGCGCGTTCCAGCGCGCCCCTCATGGCGGAGACGGCGGGTGGCGACCAGCCCGCCACGGCGTCCTCCCGTACGAGGGGGGCGGCCCCGGAGTCCTCCACCGTCCCGTGCCAGCGCAGGCCGTAGCCGATGCTCCGCTGTACGAGGTAGCCGAGGACCCGGGCCGGCTGGGGGCCGCCGCCGAACGCCGCCCGTACGCCGGGGTCCGTCTCCAGCAGTGAGTGCAGCAGATGAGCGGTGTCGATCTGCCCATCGCCGTCGCGGTGGGCTCTACGGCGCGCACCGGCGACGACCGGGGCCAGCTCCGGGGTGAACCCGGCTTCGGCCTCGGCAAGGTTGGGCGCGAAACCGGCCCGGCCCGGCGCGAACCTTGCTCGGTCCGGCGAGAAAGCAGCTCGGCCCGGCGAGAACCCTGCTCGGCCCGGCGAGAAAGCAGCTCGGCCCGGCGAGAAATCAGCCTGCCCCGGCACCGAGGCGGCTCGGGTCGCGGAGGGCTGTTCGGGCAGGCGCGGCGGAGGGCTTTGCACCGTCCCACCCCATCAGTCCACTCCTGTCGGCGACATCCCCGGCGGGGAGCATCTTCACCTCCCACCGGAGTTGGGTACATCTGAACGGGTTGTCATCCCAAGGAATGAGATCGGACCACTTCTCCCCCAAGAGGGCGCACGCCGCCCGGCCTGACCTCGCCTCCGCATTCTCCGTGCGGACCGAAGAGGCCCCGTGGCATCAGCCACGGGGCCCACAATCCACGCCGACCGGCGGTCAGTCCTCGTCGGCGAGGATCAGATACAGCTTCTTGCGGGACTCGTTGATGACCGCGAGAGCCTTCTGCCGCTGCTCGGGCGTGCCGGTCTTCCAGACCTGTCCGAACGCCTCCATCAGGCCGAAGCCGGCCTGCCGGATCTCGTTCATCGTGTCCCAGTCGACGCCGCGCCCGGCCTCTTCCCACGGGGCCTCGGGCCCCGATTCGGCCTCGGCGCCGCCGGCCTCGGTGAGCGTGAACAGCTTCTTGCCGCCCTCGCTCCGACTGGTGATCAGCCCCTCGTCCTCCAGCAGTTGGAGCGTCGGATAGACCGAGCCGGGACTGGGCCGCCAGGCCCCGCCGCTGCGCTCGCCGATCTCCTGGATCATCTCGTAGCCGTGCATCGGCCGGTCCTTGAGCAGCGCCAGGATGGAGGCGCGTACGTCACCGCGCCGCGCCCGTCCCCGGCCACCGCCGTGTCCCCGGCCGCCACCGCCGAACGGGCCGCCGAAGGGCGGACCGAAGGGCCCAAAGGCACCCCGCCGCCTCTCGAAGCCGTCCCGGCCTTCATGACCGGGTCCGCAGTGACCGGGTCCCGGCCCGTGCTCGTGTCCATGTCCATGTGAACGCATCGCTACGCTCCTCTCATCTTTGATCTGTCGCGATGCGTCAACGATATATCGGAATACTTCGTTTGACAAACACCCTTCCGGCCCTTCTTGACCTGTGCCGGTGAACGTTGATCGATGGCCACTGAGGCCAAGGACACCCATTGGTGGCTCTGTCGTTTCGCACCGACAGGTCTCGTTAGGATCTCCTGATCATGGACATGATGATGGGGAACGAGATGATCGCCATCCCACCGGGGCAGGTGACACTGTCGGACCGGCGGACACAGCGCAGTTGGTCGGTCGAGCTCGCGCCCTACCAGCTCGCGGCATCCCCGGTCACCCAGGCGTTGTACGCACAGATCACAGGCCAGCGGCCGAGTGCCACCCCTGGGGACCAGGTGCCCGTCGAGTGCGTCTCCTGGTGGGACGCGGCGCGGTTCTGCAACGCCCTGTCCCAGTACGCCGGCTGCACGCCCGCGTACCACTTGGGTGCCGAGGCCGAAGAAATCGAGTGGGACGCGTCCGCCGACGGGTATCGGCTGCCGACCGAAGCCGAGTGGGAGCACGCCTGCCGTGCCGGGACGACCGGGCCGCGCTACGGGGAACTCGACGAGATCGGCTGGTACCGCGGCAACTCGCATGAGCGCATCCACGAGGTGGGCGGCAAGCGCCCCAACCCGTGGGGGCTTTACGACATGCTCGGCAACGTCTGGGACTGGTGCTGGGATGTCTACGATGCCGAGGTCTATGGCGCCTACCGGGTGCTCCGCGGCGGTGGTTGGTTCGATGAACAGTGGAGTTGCCGGGCCTCCGCGCGGCGCCGCAGCCACCCGACTTTCCAGGTCGACGACGTGGGATTCCGCGTCGCGCGTTGCGTCGTACGCTGAGCTACGTCGTGTGCGAAGGCCCTCTGTCGGCCAACCATGACAGGGTCGGAGGGGACCACTTGGGCAGCGAGAACGGGGACCACGTCGCTCCGTTCATGAAGACGGTGGATACGGTTTGCGGCCCGGCCCGCGCGGGTTCGATCTGGCGATAGCGTCATCCTCATGACGGCTGAAGACGAGGCGCTGGTCGGCGGGATGGTGAACGCGGGGGCGGTCTTCCGCCGGGGGGAGTTGGTGGAGCGACCGGCACCGCGCAACGCGCGCGCCCTGCATGCCTATCTCCTTGCGCTGAAGGAGCACGGCTTCGACGAGGCGCCGGGCCCCTGTCGGTCTCATCGCGGATGGCCGTGAGCAGCTGACTTTCATCCCTGGCGACGTGGCTCTGCCGCCGTTCCCGGACTGGGCGATGACAAGTCCTGCCCTCGAATCGGTGGGGAGCCTGCTGCGGCGTCTGCATGAGGCCGGCGCGGCCGTCGCGGTCGACACCCGCGCCGAGTGGCCCCCGGACCTCGCCGACCCGGAGGGGGGAACGATGGTGTGCCACAACGATGTGTGCCCGGAAAACGTCGTCTTCCGCGACGGTCGTGCCGCGGCCCTGATCGATTTCGACTTGGCGGCCCCGGGCCGTGCCCTCTGGGACATCGC
Source organism: Streptomyces sp. NPDC051569 (assembly GCF_044454085.1). Taxonomy (NCBI): domain Bacteria; kingdom Bacillati; phylum Actinomycetota; class Actinomycetes; order Kitasatosporales; family Streptomycetaceae; genus Streptomyces; species Streptomyces sp. NPDC051569. The sequence goes on along the minus strand of NZ_JBITDJ010000015.1, from coordinate 31,517 downwards.
CATGACCGCCCGCTATTGGGTGCCCATGCGTGATCCCGAGTCCACGGCCGCTCTCCATCCCCCTGGGCTGGATGCGGCCGCACGGCTGCGGATTCTCGCCGACGGCTATGGCCTCGCGGCGGGGGACCGCGCCGAGTTGCCCGGCGTCATCGAGCAGGCCACGGAGGTCTGCCGGGCCTTCGTCGCCCGCCGCGTGGCCGGCGGAGACCCCGTCTATCTCCAGGCGTTGGCCGAGCGTGGTGGATGGGAACGCTGGGACCGCGTGCAGACCTGGCTGGTGGACCACCGCAAGACGTTCACGGCTGCCCTGCTGAACTGACCGGCCCGGGCCTGGTCGCCACCATGGAGAAGACCCTCGCCCTACGGTGGCATGATCTATCTGCCCGAGGACGCGGTGGAGCTGCTGCTGGCCCGGATCAGCGCGCAGTCGGCGGCAGGCAGTCGGATGGGGCTGACATTGGGCTCGCGCGGCGTGATCGAGCGCTTCGGCGCGGACGCCGAGCCGGGATCGGCGGCGTCCATGTGGGTCTCGGAGACGCCCAACGACCCGGTGGGCTGGCTGGCCGGGCACGGCTGGGAGGCCGACAGTTACACCTTGCGCGAGCGCGCTGCCGCATACGGCCGCCCGATCAGCACCCCTCCGCAGCGCGAGGAGCGGCCCGGCGGACTGATCTCGGCGGTCCGCCGGTAAAGCGCCTCCACGCGGTCGAAATTCGGTGGCAATCGGTCAAGGTTCACTGGCACACGGCACTCCCTTGTCCCGTCTCAGGTGATCTGGTCCGGTTCGCTCGTCATCTCAGGCGATCTGGCTCCTTGACGCTGCTTACCTCAAGCGAGACCCCACCCCGCACGCCGTGGAACCCGGGGATCTCGGTGAACGGCACGCGCCGCGCCAATACGGTGGGCCGATGACGTCGATCAAGAAGTTCCAAGTCACCTTCGACTGCGCAGGACCTGAACGCCTCGCTCGTTTCTGGTGCGAGGTGTTGGGGTACGTCGTACCGCCGCCGCCGGAGGGGTTCGTCACCTGGGACGACTTCAAGGGCTCGCAGTCACCTGAGCAGCGGGATTCTTGGTTCGCCTGCGTTGATCCCTCAGGTGTGGGCCCGCGGCTGTACTTCCAGCGCGTCCCCGAGGGGAAGGCCGCCAAGAACCGGGTGCATCTTGATGTGCGGGTCGGCACCGGACTCGTGGGTGAAGAGCGCCTCGCCGCACTTGAGGCCGAATGCGCACGGTTGGTCCCGCTTGGCGCGGTACACGTGCAAACGCTGTATGACGGCAACGATGCGTGCATCCCGATGCTGGACCCCAACACCTCTGACTACCAGTTCTGAGCATACCGGCAGGTCAGCCCCAACGACAGCGCCCCGCCCGGCACTTGGCCGCACGGGGCGTTTTGCTGTCTGCGGACCGCTGGTCAGTCGTCGTGAGCCTCGCCCGAGAAGATGTCTCGCGCCATGGCCGCAACCACCTCGCGGCGGGTCCGGCCAGTTGCTATCGGGGGACGCGAACGCTTTCGCCGAACTCGAAGACGCGAGAGTCGCCCGCGCCGAGCCGGTCGATGGGCTGGCCGTAGCACCTGTCGTTGTCGAAGACGTAGACAAGTGTGTCGGTCTCGTTGTTCACCGACAGGGGCCAGAAGTTGCCCGTGTAGCAGCCTTGCGCGGGATCGGTGTAGGTCTGCCCGCTGACTGTCAGTGTGCCCTCAGCGGCCCAGGCTGAGCCGGACAGGCCCAGGGCCAGCGAACCGGCCATTACCAAACTGCCCAGTGCGGTTGCAGTACGTCGCATGCGATTCCTCCTGTAAGTCGGGGAGGGCGGACATCGCCCCCGCATGCTCTGAGTATGCAACTGACTACATTTAGTGACTGCTCTCGACTCGCCGAGTCCGCCAGCAGTCGGAGTGGAACAAACACAGAAGCCCCGCCCGGCACTTGGCCGCACGGGGCGCCTTGCGTTTGGTCACTTACAGAACGACGACTTAACGGCGGTCACCATGTCGGCGGCCTGGTCGTCAGTGAGGCTTGGCACGGTGCGGAATCTGTGGGAACGCCGGTACGTCTATACCGTGCCCCAGCGAGGGACCTACGTTGCGGAGCGGAGCGAGTCAGCCGGCGAGAACGAGCGCCAGGACGGCTAAGGGCCGTCCAGGTCGTCATGTCCTGAGAGCAAAGGTGGGCGGGCGTCCGACAGGAACGCGCGGGGCGTGACGCCGGACAGGATGTCTCTCAGCGCTTCGCGGAGGGGGTCCACGACTTCAAATGAGGGGTCTGATGCACGATCCGGGTGACATCTGAACTGGCTTGCCCTGTAGGGCAGGTGGGAAGGATGTCGCTGTGCCCAAGCCTTATCCGGAAGAGTTCCGCGAGGATGTCGTGCGGGTCGCGAGGAACCGCGGCCCGGGTGTGACGGTCGAGCAGGTGGCCGCCGACTTCGGCGTTCACGCGATGACGCTGTGGAAGTGGATGCGCCGGGCGGACGTCGACGCCGGGACGAAGCCCGGTACGACTGGCCAGGAGAGCACGGAACTGCGCGAAGCACGTCGGCGGATCAAGCTGCTGGAGCAGGAGAACGAGGTCCTGCGCCGGGCTGCGGCCTACCTCTCGCAGGCATACCTGCCGGGAAAAGGATCTACCCGCTCGTGAGAGAGCTGGCCGTGGACGGGGTTCCCGTCACGGTTGCGTGCCGGGTCCTGAAGCTCGCCAGACAGCCCTACTATCGCTGGCTCGACAAGCCGGTGACCGACGCTGCGGTCGAGGAGGCGTATCGCTCAAACGCGTTGTTCGACGCCCACCGCGAGGACCCGGAGTTCGGTTACCGCTTCCTGGCCGACGAAGCACGAGTCACGGGAGCCGGCATGGCGGACCGGACCGCGTGGCGGATCTGCCGGGACAACCGCTGGTGGAGCGTGTTCGGCAAAAAACGCGGCAGGGTCAAGAAGGCCGGTCCGCCAGTGCACGACGACCTCGTCCGCCGCGACTTCACCGCAGATGGCCCGAACAGGCTCTGGCTCACCGACATCACCGAACATCCCACAGCGGAAGGGAAGCTGTATCTCTGCGCGATCAAGGACGTCTTCAGCAAGAGGATCGTGGGCTACTCGATCGACGAGCGGATGAAGTCCCGCCTGGCCGTCGCCGCCCTGGACAACGCTGCTGCCCGGCGTGACAGCGTCGCCGGGTGTGTCCTGCACAGCGATCGCGGGTCGCAGTTCCGGTCCCGGAAATTCGTCCGCGCACTCGGCCACCACCAGATCGTCGGCTCGATAGGACGGGTCGGAGCGGCGGGCGACAACGCAGCCATGGAGTCCTTCTTCAGCCTGCTGCAGAAGAACGTCCTCGACCGCCGCACGTGGGCCACCCGCCAGGAACTGCGGATCGCCATCGTGACCTGGATCGAGAAGACCTACCACCGGCGCCGTCGACAAGCCGCACTCGGCCGACTGACCCCCGTCGAATTCGAAACCGTCATGACCACACCGGCCCTCCAGGCCGCGTGACTGAACTTGTCACCCAACCCTGCACCAGACCCGAGTGCCCGGCGGGATGAGTTGCGAAGAGTCCGCATGCCTCGTCCCGGTCGGGGCGGTAGACGCCGCACCACGGCAGGAATTCGATACGCCTGCTGTCCGTGTTCCAGCGTGCCCAGACAGCACCGCCCTGCTCATCCTCCATCCACAGCAGTTGCGCATGGTCGTCGTCGTGCTCGCCGAGTTCGCAGGACACATAGGCGGTGTTGGCGGGGCGTTCGGGTGTGGCCTGCTCGGTGATGTAGTCGGGGGCGGGCAGCAGAGTGACAGCGGTGCATTGCAGCATGGCGCTTCCTTGGGAAGGCGAGTCAGCGACGGGATGATCATTCGCTGTCGGTGGCCAGGCATGCGGGACAGTTGACGGCGCGTAGCCACACTTCGGTCACCCCGCCGGGGTGACCTGCCCCACACACCGCTTTGCGGGGGTGGTTGTCCAGGACTCGCAGTTTGTGGACCGTCAGCACTTCGTCCCCGACCGTGCCCGCCACGGTCACCGGCGGTTTGTCCGTCATGCGTTTCATGCCTTTCGCGTTGCTGGGGAGTGTGGTTCGGCTCCGCGTGCGTGGGCCACGATCCGTTCGTGCAGGCGCCTGATGCACGGTCCGCAGTAGTAGAGATCGGCAACGACGTTTCCCGCCGTCTGCGCGGGGCCGAGCCACAGAACGCGCGCCCACGGGCGTTCGCACCAGCCCCAGCACGGCCCCCACACCCAGCGGTTTCCGTCGTCGGTGCCAGCCGGCGAGGGGAAACCGCCGAACACGTCCGGGTGCAGAACGCCAGACGGCATGGTGACGCTCACCGGTCACGCAATTCGTGGGTCATGGCCCCTGCAAGTTCGGCGAACGCCCTGTCGAAAACCCGCTGATCCCACTCCGCATGGAGAGCGTCGCGCCACTCGGCGGCGAACAGCGGGTCGGACTCAAGTCGTTGCAGCTCGGACATGAGCGCCCGCCGTTCACCGGACGTCGTCGAAAGCACCCACACGATCCGAGGAAACCGGAGCCGCAAAAAGACGTTCAAGGCGCCCGCAGCGAGGACGAACCACACCCACAGACGAATCACGCACTCGCCCCGTGATCCGCCGCACGGTGCCGGGCGAGCAAGACACGTTGGTCAACTGCCGCACTGCGATCGCGACGTTTGTTGGCGGAGGCTTCAGCCCGTCGCAGTTCCTCACACGCGGCGCACTCTGCCGCCTGGTTATCGGGGGCGGTCCCTTCGGGAACATGGATGGGGGTCACAGGACGGCCCCCCTGCTCCGCGCATTCTGACGCGCGTTCTCGGCACGCAGCCGCTCGGCGGGGGTCGGCTCCCGCAGACCGTCCGGCTCGGCCTCCCACTCGCGACCCCCACCGACCGGCCGCAGCAACCAGTACCGACCCGCGAGCCCTCGGAACTCTCCAGCCCGGTCGCCGTGTTCCGTGTCCACCACGAGCATCCCCACGGCGGGTACTTCTGACTCTGTCATCACTAGACCCCTGTCCCTTCCGCACTGTTCTGAGCTGTGTTCGCTCTAGGCAACAGCCCGGTTACACACGGCGCTACGCTTGTGAAGAGGCCAAGAGTTAAGAGCGCTAAGCAGCGAGAGCACGGGAGTTGGGGCCAGTGACGACACCGGAGCCGAACACGGGACTTGAGCGGCTGTACCGCGAGAGCGGATGGACCCTGCGGCAGTTCGCCCAAGCGGTGAACCGCATTGGCACGGAACGGGGGACCCCCCTCAAGTACCGGTCACCCTCGGTCCATCAGTGGCTGAACGGGCATTTGCCTAAGGAACCCACGCGGCCGATCATTCTTGAAGCGTTCGGCCGAAGGTTGCTCCGTCCCCTCACACATGCTGAGGCAGGGTTCCCCACACCTCCCGAAGGGTCAATCTCCCATCCGAGTACGGTGGATGGATTGCTCGACCTGGGGAGGCAAGATATGGACCCGTCCCGCCGTAGCATCGTGGGCGCGGCCCTGTTTTCCGTCGCTCTTTCCGTTCCCAACTGGCCGGACGTCGTAGGCCGGATGGAAATGGTCGGATCCGGTAAGCCGCTGAGCATAGGGATGGCCGATGTTGACATGGTCACCGCTATGACGGATCGCGTATCAGAACTGGATGATCAGTTCGGTGGGCGTCACGCTCGCCCAATGGCAGCCGCATTCCTCGTGAATACGGTTGCCCCGTATCTCCGAGCCGACGCTCCCGAACAAGTCCGCAAAGCGATGATGTCGGCCGCTTCCTTTCTCTGTTACCTGACCGGCTGGATGGCCGTAGATGAAGGTCTACACGGACTCGCTCAACGCTACTATCTCAAAGGGCTAGAACTGGCAGGCGCAAGTGCCGATCACTCGACTTATTGTCACATTCTGCGCGGCATGTCGGTGCAAGCCGCAGACCTAGGCCATGGCACCCCTGCCGTACGTTTCGCTAACGCCTCTTCGGCCGCATCGCCCAGATCCGGACCGCGCATGAATGCTTTCCTGTCTGGTCAACAAGCTCATGCTTTTGCGATTGCTGGCGACCGCGTAAACGCTCTCAGGAGCGTCCAAGAAACTGAAAAGTCGATGGAAAGGGCTGAGAGTTCTTCGGGCACATTCGGTGGATACAGCCCTGCCACAGTTGCGTACCACGTTGCTCAAGTTCGGCACGCGCTGGGTGATGTCTCGGGCAGCATCTCTTCTCTGCAACTTCACTTCAAATTGAGGGATTCGACTGACAGTCAAGTTTCTTCGTTGCGCTTTAGCTCTATGCTAGCGGAGCGGCAATTGGAGATTGGGCATTTGGAAGCCGCCTGTGGTACGTGGAATAAAGTGCTCGACCAATATCCTGCCATGCACTCAGACCGCGTAGACCGACATGCGGCAATGATTCCGTCCCTGTTGAACCCCTATCGAGGAAACCCACTGGCGCGAGAAACCCACGAACGGGCCACCCAAGCCCTCAAAAAATGAGAGAACCCCGCGCTCGCCGCCCCGAAGGGTGACGAGCGCGGGGGCTCCGTAATGCGGTCAGCCGTTCACGACTCCGGTAAGGCGGGCGGCAGCCTTTCCGCCGAACATGGCGAGTCCACAGTAGAAATCAATCCGGGTTCGGTAGACCGGCTTTTCGTGCGCCTCGCCCAGATCGGTTACCTGAATTCCGCCGTTGGTGAGACCAGTTATCCCGGTGTCCGCTTCGGAAGCACCGAAACGGACGGCGTACATGTCGCTGGTCCCCTTACCGTCCTCACGAACCGTAAGCGGAATTACGTCTGTTCCATCAAGATTCTGGCCGGCGTCCAGAAGGGGAATCCCGTTCCACGTGGGAGCAAGTTTCCCCCCGATTTCACTCATAAGGAGTTCACTGCCACCCAGGCGCCGGAATCCAGACTTAATCTTGGCGATTATCTCACTGTTGGTGTAGATGGCTCCGTTAGATCCACTGAGCCCGCGAACCCGCCCGACTAGGGAATCCAACGCGTCAAAGAATGTGTAACCACTGGCGACAGGGGCGACCCCATCCGCATCGACCACCTGTGATCCAATCAGCCTCTTTCGGAGACCGTCAAAACCCTTCGGGTTGACCATGACGTCACCGTTGAAGAACTGATCGGAAAAATGAACTGATGCCGCCTTGATCTTCATGTGCGTGTGAACGGCGCGCTGCTCATTGAGATTACTTCGCGTCTGGACAATGAACTTGTCAACATCCGCATCGCCACCAAGAATGGCGAGCGTTTCGATCCGCTGATTTAGCGCACCAACACTCTCCGGGTATGCCTCATTCACGGCACGGAAGGCAACACCCGGAAGCTTGGATTCTTCGCTGTACTTGTACGCGCTCCCCTGAACGTCGATAAGCGGAAGACGATCAAGGATCGGCGATTCCTGAACAAACATTTCGATTACGCCGAGCTTGAGCATGTCCTGAGTGAGCTTGCCGGATTCGGCAAGGGTAAGAGCCATCGATTACTTTCCTTTTTTTGGATCGAATGGATTTCTTCTGCCGATTTTTCGAGGCTCGGCAGCCCGCTAAAACGCTCAAATGAGCCACGCGAGTTTTTTGCCTCCCCCACGTTCTTTCTCCGGCAGGTGGCGGGGTCACCCCCTGGTCGGGGTCACGAGCGGCGAGGCTGGACGCGCTCGGCAGCCCACCCGCCGGGTTGGTGCTTCGCGGTCTCGCGGTTGTGGCACGACGCGCACAGCGGACGCAGACGAGACCACGCGTCCGGATCGGACACGCCACGTGCGACCAGCGAACGGCGCGACTCGGGGAAGTGGTCGGCAACCGTCGCAACGACGGAGCACAGCACGCACCACGGGTGCTTGTAGAGGTAGCGCGCCCGGATGCGTTCCCATCGGACGCCGTATCCCTTGGCCGTGGTCGTGCCCCTCGCCGCTTCCGCTTCCTTGGTGTGAGTAGGACACCGGCCGCCACGGGCGGTTAGCTCCGGACAGCCGGGGACGGTGCAAGGGGGGCGGGGTCTGCGGGGCCACGGGGGATCCCCTCCAATCCAGAGCGAGACTGATGCTGACCTGCGAAAATTCCGGAAGAGTTCCGGTGAAAGTCCGGTAAAAGGCCGCCAGAAGTCCGGTCAGAAGACCTGTTCTTCTCGGTGCGCTGCGTGATGGGCTGGACGCATGCAAGAGACATCACAGCCCGTTCCTGTCTTTGAACTCCGCTGCGGCAACGTGCTGCACGTGACGATCCAGCGCATCCCCGGATGGTTGGTGGCAGCCCTCGCCACGGCCACAGGAAGCGGGCTCGCGGCATGGCTCACGGCGCGATGACTGGTACAGGGCAGCCAGGGATAGGGGGCGTGGAGGATCGACCCCAGCGAGAGCATGGCGGTAGGCGTGGGGCGGACATTCCCTGCCCTGTCAGCCGAACGAGTGTCCCGGTATCTGCGGAATTTGACGTACCGCCCGAGACCGCGGTGTTCTGCGTCCATGCCCAAGCCAGCAAGCGGCAGCGCCGCACCCACAGACTCAGGCCGATCCTTCGAAGTCCGCGGAACCGGCTTCCACTTGAAGATTGATGCTCTCCCCGACGAACCAGTTGAGCGGCTCGTCCTTGCTCTCCGAATTGTCGGAACGCTGGGGGTGAACCTCTTCCTTACGTCGGCAGTGCTGGGAAGTCTTCGCCCGTCTTGACCAAGTGGCAGGCACAGCACAGGACTTGAACGTTCTGGTCTGAATCCTCGCCACCACGGCCGAGGGGCCGCGCATGGTCCACGTCGACCGAGCCGGCGAGGGCAACCGACCCGCACCGTGCACACCGGGCCCCACCACGGGCACCGACCAGAGCACGGAGCCGAGCGGCCCCCGAGTAGACAGCAGCGAGAACAGCGCGACGAGCACGCCGAGTACGAACCGCGGAACGGCTTTCGTAGACCTGATGGTGATGGTCACAGCGTCCCCGGCGAGTAACGGGCTCCGGACAGTCGATACAGCGCACGTTGCCCCCTCGTTCTCGTCGGCCTGGTCGTCGTCCTGGCGCTCGTCCTCGCTCGTGGTGGACGGGCTGAACACCCAACGTCCCGTCCCTGTGCGCCCCGCACGCCGTAGCGCTGCACTGTGGCGCCCTTCCTTGTCTGGCACCCCTCGCGGGGCATGGGGACCACACGGGCTTACGACCCCGTTCGGCGCCCGTGGTCGACGGGCGGTTACTGGTGGGCGGTGTGGTCCCCGCGCTCTGCCTCACGACCCCTGCGGCCACCCCGTATGGGTGCGTGGTGCACGGGCAGAGCTTCGGGTGAGGGTGGGCACTCGGTCCGCCGGTTCCGGGTTAGCGGGGTGCGCGGTAGTCCCTGGTCCCTCTCTCGGAAGTAGTAGGGACGGAAGGTCTCCCGCGCCGCTCGGGCTCCGGGTGTTCGTCGCGTCCCTGTCTCCGGGAGTAGTAGGGACGGAGAGATTCCCACCGGGACCGAGTGGTGACGGAGTGACGGTTGGGATGCCGTTTTCGTTTTCCCTTAGATTTTCTATGTGCATTCAAAAAAGTAGGTAGAACCGTCACTTCGTCACCGCTCATCCGCTGGTCGGCGGAGCCGCGTACGCCTGTCTGCGGGCATGGGAAAGCCCCGGCGGTCACGGGGACCAACCGGGGCCGTGCGGACCGGTCGTACTGCATCCCAGGACGAACCTGTAAAGCACCGGGCCTACTCCACACACTCCGTGTCGGTGCGGTCTACAGGCGAGCGTATCCCGTGCTTCGCAGCGCTACGCGGCGACCGGGACCATCTCGGTAGCGGGCTCCGTGAGCCGTACGGCACTGCCCGGCGTCGGGGGCACGTCCGTGCCGTTGGCTTCGGCGTCCACGATCTCAGCAACGGCGGCAAGCGCTTCTGCGGCGGGGTCCAGCTCTCCGGACATGGCGAACGTGACGCCCCGAGTATCGAGCTTCCGCCATCCGCCACGAACGCCCCGCCGTACGTCCAGCCGAACCCCTGCTTCAACGAGCATTGCTCGCCGGCCCGTGGTGTCCGCGCTCTCCCACTCGTCCGCGAACGTGCGTCCGGTCGGGGTCACGATGCACTGTGCCTCGCGCTTCTCGCGGGTTTCCAGGTCGGCTATCCGGTTGTCGAGTGCGTCCGCGCGTTCCTGCCACGCGTTCGCGGCGTGCCTCGACTTCTGGCGTCCCTTCTGTTCCTGGTGCTCGGCGAACTCGGCGAGGGTGGCGCGTAGTTCGGGCGCGGGGTCGTATCCGGGGATCTCGACAACGTGTGTGGTCTGGACGGAGCCGACCAGTCGCAGGAACTCGGCGGTCACGTGCTCGTCCGCCCAGTCGGCGCGGATGCTGGCGGGCAGCTCGCACGACTCGCCCCGTGCGTGGCTGTTGCACTTGTAGAAGTTGCTCACGCTGGCACCGTTGCGGGTCGGCTTGCTCATGTACATGCGGCCCCCGCAGTGATCGCAGTGGATGACCCGCAACAACAGCGCGTCCGTGTCACTGCGTTCGCGGTTGTCGATACTCCGCGCGTCCAGTACGGCGCCGATACGGTCGAACTCCTCGCGAGTGAGGATCGGGGCTTCGGTCGCCATGACCGGGTTGCCCTCGGCGTCACGGACCGGCTTGCCCTTGTGCATCTTCCAGCCGAGCAAGTTTTCGTTGCGCAGCAGTCGCGCGATGACAGCGCCAGTCCACTTGAAGACATCGCGCACGACGTGTTCGCCCTTTGCGCCGCCGGTCTTGCCACCCGTGGTGCGTTCCTTCTTCACTGCCCAGTGATCGCGAGGGCTCGGCACCTTGTCCACGTTGAGCGCCACGGAGATTGCCGAGATGGTCAAGCCTTCCAACAGCTCACGGACGATGCGCTCAATGACCGTCACGGCGTCCAGGTCCGGTACGAGCGTCCAGCCGATGCCGCCGTGTTCCTTGGGCATGGGGGCGGGCATGTAGCCGTACGACGGACGCGAGCCCCGCCACCGGAGCGGCATCCGGCGGATGGCTGCCATGGCGCCGAGCACGCGTTCACTGATGCTCTGCGACTCCACCTGAGCGGCGAATGCCAGCATGAGCATCTGTAGTTCGCTCATGGGGTCCATGGGGTTGCGGAAGTCAAAGACGAGCTTGCCGCCCCCGATGCCCTCGGCGAAGATCAGCATCTTCCGGTGCTGCCGCGCCCACTTCGCAAGGTCGTGCATGTCGCTCATGGATCGGATGGCACGGTCAAAGCGCCACCAGACAAGCGCGTCGTACTTGTCGGGGCGGGCGAGCCATGAGCCGAGCGCGGGCCGGTCGAACGGAGCGATCTTGCTTGCCGACACGTCAAGGTCGACTGCTTCGCGAAGCTGGTCACCCTCACCGAAGCTCACCCCGAGTTCGGCCGAAACCTTGTCGTCTGCTTCGCGCTGACGCTCGGGACTGGTCGTCTCATCGGTGAGCACGGAAAGGCGTACACACCGCACACCCCGGAGCGTTTCGGTTTCGAACACCGTGCCCGCGAGGGGGTTTCTTGCGCTGGTCGTCATCCCCTCGGTAGGGACGGACGGGTTCCCGCTACCGGGCTTGACCAGGACCGATGCCACCACGACGACACTCCAGAACCTCTAGTTCTGAGTGTTGGGAGACATCGAGGGCAACGAGTTCTGTATCGACTGAGGTCCGCGAACGTATCCCCCTTCTGTCCCCGGCGAAAGTGCGGCGCCCACACACCCCTTCCCACCGGTTCTGGCGCTGGGGGCGATCGCGCCCCGTGAATGTGCCCTCTCCCCGCAGCACGTTGGCCGGACCTGCTCAGTCGGCAGGAGGAAAGCCGTTGCGGCGCGCGAGTGCGGCCATCAGGACGGCCGCTGCGAGCAGGGCGGGAGCGGTCCAGGACAGTGCCCCGGTTCCGGCACCCGTGAGGGCCACGCCGCCGAGCAGCGATCCGCCGGCCATGCCGATATTCCAACCGGTGGCCCACAGGGAGTTGGCGGTGTCGGGGTCCTGGGGTGCCGCTCCGACTCCTGCGGTCTGCATCAGTGTGGGGATGCCGCCGTGGGTCCCGCCCCAGAGGAAGCCGAGCAGGACGGCCACCGTGCTGTGCGCGAACAGGCCGAAGGACACCAGGCACAGGGTGGCCACGGTCAGCAGGCTGAGTGTCGCGGTGCGCAGCCGACGGTCGGCCGTGGCTCCGGCGATCCAGACGCCGCCCATGGCGCCCAGGCCGAAGACGAAGAGCACGGTGCCGGTGCCGACGCCTGGTTCCGCCCGCTGCACGAAGGGCGCGATGTAGGTGTAGAGCACGTAGAAGCCGAGAACTGCCCCCGACGGTCATGCCCGCCAGCGCGGTGGCGATCGCCTTGCCGCTGCGCTCGGGAGCCAGCCGTGCGGCGTGTACGAGGAGATGAACCGGGCAGCCTTCGCGGCGCTGTCATCCGACGACCGCGTGGAGGTGGAGTACGAAGACCTCACCGTGCCAGGCCCTGCCGAACGGACCGGCCGTGGCCGTACGGGTCCACCGGCCCGTGGGCACCGAGGGCGCCGGCCCGCTCCCGGGCATCCTGTACATCCACGGTGGCGGCATGTTCCTCGGCAGCATCCGGACCGACCACCGCCGGCGAAACGATCAGCCCGTGCTCCCCCCTTCACCGCCACGGAATCCGCCGTGGCCTGCCGCCTCGCGACTCTCGTACGCTCGCTCCATGCGCATGCGAATCGTCGACGCCTTCACCGACCGCCCCTTCGCCGGCAATCCGGCCGGGGTGCTGATCCTGGAATCCGAGGGCTTCCCCGACGACAACTGGCTGCAGCGGGTGGCGGCCGAGATGAACCTCTCGGAGACGGCCTTCGCCCATCCCCTGCCGCCCGGCGGTGAGGCCGACTGGGCGCTGCGCTGGTTCACCCCGGTCACGGAGGTCGACATGTGCGGGCACGCCACGCTGGCCACCGCTCATGTACTGCACTCCACCGGGCGGGCGGGCGGCGCCCTGCGCTTCGCCGCCCGCCCCGGGATCCTCGGCGCCGTCGCGCACGAGGACGGGTCGCTCACCCTTGACTTCCCGACCTCCCCGCTGACGCCCGTGCGGATCCCCGACGGGGTCGCCGCCGCCCTGGGCGCCGAGCCGGTCTCGGTGCACGACACCTCGGAGCACATCGGCGATCTGCTGGTCGAACTGGCCGACGAGCGGACCGTACGCGGCCTCCACCCCGACTTCTCCGCGCTCGCCGCCCTCTCCCGGCGAGGCATCATCGTCACCGCCGTGGCCGAGGAGCCGGGCCGTGGTTACGACTTCGTCTCGCGCGGCTTCTTCCCGGGAGTCGGCATCGACGAGGACCCGGTGACCGGCAGCGCGCACACCGCGCTCGCCCCGTTCTGGTCCGGGAAGCTGGGCCGTACCGAGCTGACCGGCCTCCAGGGCTCCGCCCGCACCGGCCTCGTCCGCACCTCGCTGCGCGGCGACCGGACCCTGCTCACCGGGCGTGCCGTGACGGTCCTCGACGGCGAGCTGCTCAGCTCACCGTGACAGGTGACAGGTGACAGGGCGGCGACACCCGCGCCGTGACATGAGCCGGGAGCCGGGGCACGAGCCGGGTCACCGCCGTAGCCGCCCTACAGAAAGCCAGGACACCGCCGTAGCCGCCCTACAGCGTGGGCAGCCAGTCGACCTTGCCCGCGAGCAGCGCGTATCCGACGAACGCCCCGATGTCGAGCAGCGCGTGCGCCACCACCAGCGGGCCGACCCGTCCCCACCGCCGGTACAGCAGCACGAAGACCACGCCCATCACCATGTTGCCGAGAAAGCCACCGATCCCCTGGTACAGGTGGTACGAGCCGCGCAGCAGCGCGCTCGCCACCAGGGCTGCCATCGGTGTCCAGCCCAGCTGTCCGAGCCTGCGGAGCAGATAGCCGACGACGATGACCTCCTCCAGCACGGAGTTCTGGATCGCCGACAGGATCAGCACCGGAAATTTCCACCACACGTCGGGCAGTGATTCCGGCACCACGGTGAGATTGAATCCGACCGACTGCACCACCAGATAGAACGCGAGTCCGGCGCTGCCGATCCCGGCCGCCACCAGCGTTCCGCGGCCCAGGTCCGGCCAGGGCCGCCGGCCGTCGAAGCCGAGGGCCCGCAGCCCGCTGCCCTCGCGCAGCAGGAGGTGCGCCACCAGGGCGACCGGGACCAGGGCGGTGCTGATCCCGAACAGCTGCCAGGCGAGGTCGAGCCACGGCCGCCCGGGGGCCGCCGACGCGTTGAGCGTGGCCGCCTGGTCGTTCAGCGCCCCGGGCTTGGTCAGCGAACCGACAAAACTGATCAGCGCCGATACCCCACTCGCGCCCAGCGAGAGCGCCAGCACGAGCACCGTCTCGGACCGGAAGGTCCTCCGCGAGATGGTCTCACCGGGAAAAGGACCGGTCACCCGCCCTGCCTCCGCCTGCACGCCTGCCTCCGGTCGGGTCATCACGCCTCATGCCTGGCGACAGGCGGGCGAACGCCATGAAGGATCACAGCTTGCCCGACGCGGCTGTGCGCGGCGCGGGCAGGGCCGGTTCGCCGCGCCGCGCACCGTTACGCCGTGCCGCCGTGACCGGGTCCGCCGGCGGACCGCCCGGAACCACCTCCGAACGGTCCGGCCCCAGCGCCGAACGGGCCGGAACCGCCCCCGGACGGCCCGAAACCGCCTCCGGACTGCCCGGAACCGCCCCCGGACGGCCCGGGGAACCCGACCGGCCAGGTGTGCACGGGATCTCCCTGGTGCATCAGTTCGCTGTAGCGCCGGGTGGTGGCCGCGAGCGCCGCGTCCCGGTCCAGCCCGGCTTCCAGCGCCCGGTAGTACGTGTCCACCTGCCAGGATGCCCCGTTCGTCCGCCGTTTGCACCGCTCCTCGATCACACCGAGGTAGAAGTCGCGGTCGGCGGGCTCGACACCCCACGCGTCGAGACCGGCCGCGGCGAGCGGCAGCAGTTCGTCACGTACGAGCTTGACCACCGGCACCGTGGTGATCCCGGCGGCCCGTCCCGGGCGCGGCCACCGCAGCTCGGCGTCGATGCCATGCCGGCAGGCGGTGTCGAAGTTCTCGGCGGCGTCGGCGAAGGGCAGCCTGCTCCACACCGGACGGGCGTCCTCGGCGAGCGCGCGTACCAGGCCGTAGTAGAAGGCGGCGTTGGCGATCACGTCGGTGACCGTGGGGCCCGCCGGCAGGACCCGGTTCTCCACCCGCAGATGCGGTACGCCGTCGGCGACCTCGTACACCGGCCGGTTCCAGCGGTAGATCGTGCCGTTGTGCAGCACCAGTTCCTGGAGATCCGGTACGCCGCCACGGTCCAGTACCCGCAGCGGTTCCTCGTCGTCGCAGATGGGCAGGAGCGGCGGGAAGTAGCGCAGATTCTCCTCGAACAGGTCGTACGCGGAGTCGATCCAGCGCTCACCGAACCAGGTCCGGGGGCGCACCCCCTGTGCTTTCAGCTCGGGCGGCCGGGTGTCGGTGGCCTGCTCGAAGAGCGGAGGCCGGGATTCCCGCCACAGCTCCCGGCCGAACAGGAACGGCGCGTTGGCACCGAGTGCCACCTGTACCGAGGCCATCGCCTGGGCCGCGTTCCACACATCGGCGAAGCGGTCCGGCGTGACCTGGAGATGCAGTTGCACGGAGGTGCACGCGGCCTCCGGGGTGATCGACGACGACGTACATGTCAGCCGCTCCACCCCCTCGATGTCCAGAGTGAAATCCTCCCCCCTGGCGGCGACCATCTGGTCGTTGAGCAGTGTGTAGCGGTCGACGTCGGAAAGATTCGCGGAGACCACGTCATGCTGGCCGAGCGTCGGAAGAATTCCGATCATCACGATGCCCGCATCGACCTCGCACGCTTTGCGGTGCGCATATCCGAGGCCGGTACGCAGTTCCTCCGCGAGCTGGTCGAGAACCCGTCCGCCCAGCCGGTGCGGGGCGATGTTCACTTCCAGGTTGAACATTCCAAGTTCGGTCTGGAAATCACCACTCGCGATGCGCTTCAGCACCTCCGCATTCATCATGCGGGGCATCCCGTCGGAGCCCGCCAAATTCAGCTCGATCTCCAGGCCCATCAGATTCTTGGGCCTGTCGAACCTCTCCTCCGCCAGGAGCCGCTCCAGCACCACCAGGCACTGTTGCATCTTCCTGCGGTATTTCTGCCGGTCGGACAGGTCGGAACCGCCCGCCTCAACCTTCTCCCCCATCGAAGTGTCCCTCCTCGAGTGGGCAGCCAGCGGCTCCGGCCGCTCGCTTCACGATCGATAATGCCCAGACTCGCTGATCCGTAACGTCCCACGGGCACCTGACGGCCGGTAGAGTGCCTCCGAAACAGTCGTGGGGCACATTCCTCGGGCATGGTGTGGCGATCCGCGACCACCGCTCGACGGGCAGTGAAAAACGCCGACGACTTTCGGCCGTCCCTGTCGGACGAATCACCCCAGGCCAGAGGTTCCGCGTTCGCCGCACATCAGCGAAAACGCCACGGAAGATGGACCGGATTCGGCCTTGTACGCAATATCCGTGACAGCTAGCGGAAACATGCCGTGAACACGTGTCGTATAACCTTTGCGTACGAGGCAGAGAGTCGGCGAGCCCTGAGGCCCACCTCTGACCCCGCACGCTGACAGTGACGTCCGCACCCGTCCCAGCACCACCTCAAGCATCACCCTGTCTCCTGAGTGAGAGGCAACCCACCATGCCGCTGCATGTTCCCCCGGCCCCCGCGCCCGCCCTGCGCAGCGTTCTCGCGGCACTCGGTTCCCCCACGGCCGTGCGCGATGCCCGTACCCCCGCTCTGCAGTCCGTCCAGGGACCGCTGAGCCCCGAGCTCCCTCTTCCCGTCCATGTGCTGGACCAGGTCGATCCGGCCGGCAACACACCGCGGACCAGGCTGGTCGGATGGCGTTTCCTGATCCGCAGCGGCGACCGCGCCGTGGCCGCGGCCGACACGATGCTGACCGCGGACGGCTGGACCTTCTCGCGTTTCTTCGAAGGCCCTTACCTGACCGCCACGGAGCGCGCCCTGCGCCAGGCGGAGACCCTGGGAATTTCCTACCAGCCACGCCTGCTGTCGGTTCCTGAGCTGTACATGCTCATGCTCTGGCTGCACGAGGACACGGAGGCCGACGCCTCGGCCGGCTCACCCGCGCCGGCCGATGTCCTGGTGCCCCTCGCACCGGCCCCACCGGGCATCGCGGCGCACCGTCCGCACCGGGCCACCGAGTTGCTGCCGGTGATCGGTCTGCGCCTCGCGCCGGCACCCCTGCTGCGCACACCGGCCTGAGCGGTCCCGCGCCGGTCCGTCCCGGCGAACCCCCGCCCGCCCCGCGGCCCCTGTGGTCGCGGGGCGCCTCGCGGCGCATCCAGGAAGCGCTGCCCCGAAATGCCTGCGGATCGGCGTCAGCACGGCGAGACTGGGCCCCTGTCCGGTCTGAGGTCCGGACCACACAGATACGGGGGCTGCCATGACGGCGTCGAGCCGCGGGACACCGACCACGACACAGCGAAAGAACCCACCCATGTGCCTGCATCAGCCAGCCTGCCCGACGGCCGACTCGGCCGACCGCGACGCCGCACGACTGATGGCACACCACCCGGAGCAGGGCTGGAGTCTGCTGTGCAACGGTGTCCTGGTCTTCGAGGACACCGGTGAGCTGCTGCCCGACGGGAAGATCATCGCCCCGCACCGGCCGCCACGGACCGACCAGGTGGCGACAGCGGCCTGACACGGGCGCTCCGACATGACGAAGGGCCGGCCCGGAGACTCTCCTCCGAACCGGCCCCGACATGCGTTCCGCCCTACCTACCGGCGGGGCACCATGTCATCACTCGTCATGTCACCGCTCGTCATGTCAGTGGTCGTACGCGTCCAGCGGCGGGCAGGAGCAGACCAGGTTGCGGTCGCCGAACGCGCCGTCGATACGGCGGACCGGCGGCCAGTACTTGTCCGCGGCCGAGACACCGGCCGGGAAGACCGCCTCGGCGCGGCTGTACGGGTGCTCCCACTCCCCGCCCAGCGCGGCCGCGGTGTGCGGGGCGTTGGCCAGCGGGTTGTCGTCGGCGGGCCACTCGCCCGCTCCGACCTTCTCGATCTCCGCCCGAATCGCGATCATCGTCTCGATGAAGCGGTCGATCTCGTTGAGATCCTCGCTCTCGGTGGGCTCGATCATCAGCGTGCCCGCCACCGGGAAGGACATCGTCGGTGCGTGGAAGCCGTAGTCGATCAGTCGCTTGGCGATGTCGTCCACGGTGACGCCGGTGGCCTTCGTCAGCGGGCGCAGGTCCACGATGCACTCGTGGGCCACCAGCCCGTTCGGGCCGCTGTAGAGGACCGGGTAGTGCGGCTCCAGGCGCTTGGCGATGTAGTTGGCGGCGAGCACGGCGACCTGCGTCGCGCGCTTGAGACCCTCGCCGCCCATCAGCCGGACGTACGCCCAGGAGATCGGCAGGATGCCGGCCGAGCCCCACGGCGCCGCCGAGATCGGGCCGACGCCTGTCTCCGGGCCCGCCGACGGCTGGAGCGGGTGGTTGGGCAGGTACGGGGCGAGGTGGGCCCGTACGCCGACCGGACCGACACCGGGGCCGCCGCCACCGTGCGGGATGCAGAAGGTCTTGTGCAGGTTGAGGTGCGACACGTCCGAGCCGAACTTGCCGGGCTTGGCGAGCCCCACCAGCGCGTTGAGGTTCGCGCCGTCCACGTAGACCTGGCCGCCCGCGTCGTGCACGGCCGCGCAGATGTCACTGATGTGCTCCTCGAACACACCGTGCGTGGAGGGGTAGGTGACCATCAGGACGGCCAGTTCCTCGCCGTACTGCTCGATCTTGGCGTGCAGGTCCTCGACGTCGACGTCGCCGTCCTCGCGGGTCTTGACGACAACGACCTTCATGCCGGCCATGACCGCGCTCGCGGCGTTCGTGCCGTGCGCGGAGGACGGGATGAGACAGACCGTGCGGCCCGTGTCGCCGTTGGCCCGGTGATAGGCGCGAACGGCCAGCAGGCCGGCCAGCTCGCCCTGCGAACCGGCGTTGGGCTGAAGGGACACCGCGTCGTAGCCGGTGACCTCGGCCAGCCGCTCCTCCAGCTCACGGATCAGCGTCAGATAGCCCTGCGCCTGCGCGGCCGGGGCGAAGGGGTGCATCGCGCCGAACTCGGGCCAGGTGATGGACTCCATCTCGGTGGTCGCGTTCAGCTTCATGGTGCAGGAACCGAGCGGGATCATGCCGCGGTCCAGCGCGTAGTCACGGTCGGCGAGCTTGCGCAGGTAGCGCAGCATCGCGGTCTCGGAACGGTGCTGGTGGAAGACCGGGTGCGTCAGATACTCGTCGGCGCGCAGCAGGCCCTCGGGCAGCGCGTCGCCGGTGACCGCGTCCAGCGCCTCGATGTCGGCCTCGACACCGAAGGCGGCCCATACGGCCGCCAGCTGCGCGCGCCCGGTGGTCTCGTCACAGGCGAGGGAGACATGGTCGGCGTCGACGAGGTGGAGATTGACACCCTCCTCGCGGGCGGCGGCGACCACCTCGGCGGCCCGGCCCGGGGCCCGTACCGTCAGCGTGTCGAAGTACCCGCCGTGCACGATCTCCAGACCGCCGGCGCGCAGCCCCTCGGCGAGCAGCGTCGCGTACCGGTGGGTGCGCCGGGCGATGCCCCGCAGCCCGTCCGGGCCGTGGTAGACGGCGTACATCCCGGCCATGACGGCGAGCAGCACCTGCGCGGTGCAGATGTTGCTGGTGGCCTTCTCGCGGCGGATGTGCTGCTCGCGGGTCTGCAGCGCCAGCCGGTACGCCTTGTTCCCGTCGGCGTCGACGGAGACCCCGACGAGGCGGCCCGGGAGGCTGCGGGCGAACTTCTCCCGTACGGCCATGAAGCCGGCGTGCGGTCCGCCGAAGCCCATGGGGACACCGAAGCGCTGGGTGGTACCGACCGCGATGTCGGCGCCCAGCTCGCCGGGAGAGGTCAGGAGGGTAAGCGCCAGCAGGTCGGCGGCGACGGTGACGATCGCGCCGAGCCCGTGCGCCTGCTCGACGACGGCCCTGATGTCGCGGACGGCTCCCGAGGCGCCGGGGTACTGGATCAGCACACCGAAGACACCGCGCTCGGCCACCTCGGCCGGGATGCCCTCGCTCAGGTCGGCGA
Source organism: Streptomyces sp. NPDC051569 (assembly GCF_044454085.1). Classification (NCBI taxonomy): domain Bacteria; kingdom Bacillati; phylum Actinomycetota; class Actinomycetes; order Kitasatosporales; family Streptomycetaceae; genus Streptomyces; species Streptomyces sp. NPDC051569. Next base: position 11,456 of record NZ_JBITDJ010000015.1, on the reverse strand, counting down.
CGACGACCTCGACACCGGTCGGCTCGGCCCGGGTCCGGATCACGGCGATGGTCTGCGGCAGGGAGTCGGCGTCGACCAGGAAGACACCGTTCTTCACCTTGCCGACGCGGCGGGACATCGCCATGGCCTCCGCGGCGGCGGTGCCCTCGTCCAGCAGGGAGGCGCCCGAGGTCGGCAGGCCCGTGAGGTCGGCGACGACGGTCTGGAAGTTGAGCAGCGCCTCCAGCCGGCCCTGGGAGATCTCCGGCTGGTACGGCGTGTACGCCGTGTACCAGGCCGGGTTCTCCATGACGTTGCGGAGGATCACCGGCGGCGTGAAGGTGCCGTAGTAGCCGAGTCCGATCATCGGCGCGAGCACCTGGTTGCGGTCCGCGAGGGAGCGCAGTTCGGCCAGCACCTCGGCCTCGGTACGGGCACCGGGAAGACGCAGCGCCTCGGCGCTCTTGATGACGTCGGGTACCGCGGCGGCGGTGAGCTCGTCGAGGGAGCCGTAGCCGACCTGCGCGAGCATCTTCGCCTGCGCCCCGGCGTCGGGCCCGATGTGGCGCTGCTCGAAGGGGGTGCCTCGCTCCAGCTGTGCGAGCGGAATGCGGTTGGCGGTCATTGCGGAGGCCTCCTGGGTCTGGCGCGACCTGCGAGGGGCACCAACGGCGCGGGTGCCCGGACGGCCTCCCCCTCTGTCATCTCGACCTGAGAGCTTCACCGGCCCGCCGTGAGGCGGCCCGGCTTTCACCGTCGGTGAGAGCGGATGCCGTCCGACACACGCTCTGCTTTCCAGAGTGACCTCGTCCGTGCGGTACGGGGGCCTGAGAGATTCCGGGGAGGATTTGCTCCTTCGGCGCCTCCGGTGATCTCACCGGAGGACTCTCCCGCACGGGATCAGCAGCCGTTAGCCAGCCTACCAGCGAGGATCCGGGACGCGGCTTCGAGTGGCCGATGGAACAAATCTGCACTTTTGTAGTAATAACGAGCAGCTGCGACCAGTTGGAGGGAACGTGGAGACCGATATCGATCCGCGCAGCCTGATCGGCCGCAAGGCGTTCGACCGTGACGGCCACAAGCTCGGCACGGTGGACGAGGTGTATCTCGACGACGCGACCGGAATCCCGGAGTGGGCGGCCGTCCGCACCGGGCTCTTCAGCCGCGACGCCTTCGTCCCCCTCGCGCCGAGCACGCTGGTGGACGACACCCTGCGGGTCCCCTTCGAACGCGCGCTGATCAAGGACGCCCCCGACTTCGGCGTCGGCCGGCATCTCTCCCCCGAGCAGGAGCTCCAGCTCTACCACCACTACGGACTCAGTCTTCCGGCGCCCGAGCCGGCGGAGCGGCCCTCTTCCGTGTCCGACCCGGACTCCACGCGCGACTTCGGACGGCTGGCCGGGCACGACGACTGACCCGCCGCAGCCACCAGGGGCAGCGGCTCGGAGAGTTCCAGCTCGGGATCGTCGACCCAGAACGTCCGCACCCGCCCCGGCGCGGACCCCGGCTCCTCGAACCGCACGGTGACCCTCCGCAGCCCGCTGCCCTGCACCCAGCCCGCCCCGAACTCGGCATGGCGCACGTCGTGTCCGGCCGGGAACCGCCGCTCGGCGGGCGCCTCGTCCGCCTCCACCGCGGCCCCGGCCACCGGCGTCCCCTCCCGCCCGGCCCCGGCCGGCTCGTCATCTACCGGCGCGGACGGCTCCGGAGGCGGTGCGGGCGTCCGGGCCGCGGCCTGCGCGAAAAGATCCTCCTGCGTGAAGTCCGCGAGGCCCGTCACGCCGACCCCCAGCAGCCGTACGCCGCCCGTGGTCTCCACGGCCTCCAGCAGCCGCCCGGCCGCCTCCCGCACCACCGCGGGGTCGTCCGTGGGCCCGCGCAGCGTCTCCGAGCGGGTCAGCGTCGAGAAGTCGTACCGCCGCACCTTGAGTACGACGGTCCGCCCCGAGCGCCCGGCCGCCCGCAGCCGGGCGACGCACCGGTCGGCCAGCCGCTCCACCTCGCTCCGCACCCGCGCCCGGTCGTGCAGGTCGACATCGAAGGTGTCCTCGACCGACACGGATTTGGCGTCGCGCTCGGAGACCACCGGCCGGTCGTCGAGCCCCCGGGCCATCCGGTACAGCGAGGCGCCGTGCGCCTTCCCCAGCAGCCGTACGAGCTCGTCCTCGCCCGCTTCCGCCAGCTCCGCCACCGTGGTCATGCCGGACCGCCGCAGATGCTCCCCGGTCGCGGGTCCCACGCCGGGCAGTGTCCGTACGGTCAGGGGCCCCAGCAGCTCGCGCTCCGTGCCGGGCTCGATCACGACCAGCCCGTCGGGCTTGGCCCGCTCCGAACCGATCTTCGCCAGCATCTTGGAGCCGGCCAGCCCCACCGACCCCGTGAGTCCGGTGACGGCCAGGATGTCCCGGCGCAGCCGCTCCCCGGCCGCCCGTGCGGAGGACGTGTCGTGCGCCGAGCCGCCCGCCTCCAGGTCCACGAAGGCCTCGTCCAGGCTCAGCGGCTCCACCAGCGGGGAGAGCCGGCCCAACAGCTCCATCACCTGGTCGCTGATCGCCCGGTACACGGTGAAACGCGGGACCAGATAGGCGGCGTTCGGGGCGAGGCGTCTGGCCTGCCCCATCGGCATCGCGGAATGCACTCCGAAGCGTCTCGCCTCGTAGGAAGCGGTCGAGACCACCCCGCGCGGCCCCAGGCCGCCCACGACCACCGGTTTTCCGCGCAGACTCGGCTTCGCCGCCTGCTCGGCGGCGGCGAAGAAGGCATCCATGTCGAGATGCAGGATCGTCGGAGCGGATCTCACACCACCGATGCTGCCTCACGCCACTGACAATCGGCTCCAGGCCCGGGCCGGATCCCTGCCGCGCGGGAAGGTTCAGACGGCCCTGTCCCGGCGCCGCCGCGCCAACTCGTCCGCGGGATTGTTCCCGATCAACGTCTCGCCGGTGTCGATCCGCTCCCCGTGCAGCTGCGACAGCGCGGCTTCGACATCCCGCCACACCACGCCCACCGCGATCCCGAAGATGCCCTGGCCGCCCTGGAGCAGGCTCACGACCTCGTCGGGGGAGGAGCACTCGTAGACCGTCGCCCCGTCGCTCATGAGCGTCACCCGCTCAAGATCCGGGAAACCGCCGGCCCGCAGATGCTGGACGGCCGCCCTGATGTTCTGCAGCGCGACACCGGTGTCCAGGAAACGCTTCACGATCTTGAGGACGACGACGTCCCGGAAGCTGTACAGCCGCTGGGTGCCCGACCCGTACGCCGGACGTACGCTCGGCTCCACGAGCCCCGTACGCGCCCAGTAGTCCAACTGGCGGTACGTGATGCCCGCCGCCGCGCAGGCCGTGGGCCCCCGGTACCCGACGGTCTCGGCAACCGGGTCCGTCGCACTCCTGTGAAGCGGATACGGACCGCCCGCCGCCGTACCGTCGCCGCTGCTTCTCACGCCGACCCTCCGTGTCCTTGACCTGCCCTGTCGAAGGTAGGCAGTCACCCGGGGTGCGTCAACGATCGCCACACTCGCCACGCCGAGTGATAATCACCCTGAGTGTGGTTTCCCGTGTCCCGTTCCGGGGAAGGGCTGCTCGAATGCGCTGACAGAACCCGGCGCAGCGCTCACCGGCCACTCACTGGCTGTTGGTCCCGAAGTCCTCCGGGGAGATCTGGTCGAGGAACTCGCGGAACTTCTCCACCTCGTCCTCCTGCTCGTCCGGGATGGCGATACCGGCGTCGTCCAGCACCCCGTCACTGCCGTAGATCGGCGTTCCCGTGCGCAGTGCGAGCGCTATGGCGTCGGACGGCCTGGCGCTCACCTCGACCCCGCTGGCGAAGACCAGCTCCGCGTAGAAGACCCCTTCGCGGAGGTCCGTGATGCGGACTTCGGTGAGTTCCTGGCCCACCGCCTCAAGGACATCCTTGAAGAGGTCATGTGTCAGCGGACGGGCCGGGGCCAAGCCCTGCTGGGCGAAGGCGATAGCGGTCGCCTCCCCCGGTCCGATCCAGATGGGGAGGTACCGGTCGCCTCCCACTTCACGCAGGAGAACGATCGGTTGGTTGGAGGGCATTTCCACCCGGACACCCACAACGTCGAGCTCGTTCACACAGCAACCCTAGGACGTGCCGGGACGGTTTGGGTAGTCGGACTCCTCCAAGGTCAGTGCTGATGGACCCCGAGAGCCGTCCTGAGCAGCGCGGCGTGCAGCCGCACGGAGAGCCCGGCCAGCTCCTTCGCGGTGGCCTCCGCATGGGCTCTGGTCTGCGGATTACGGTGCCGGCGCAGGGGGGCCACCACCTGTTCGACCAGTCCGGCCTCACGTTCGGCCGCCGATTTCATCACGCGGAGATGCCGGGGCTCCAAACCAAATTTCCCGAGATCCGCGACAAGCTTCGCCACGATGACGGATTCGGCGTCGTACCCGCCGTCCGGCATCGGAGTGATGAGCCCGTACGACTCCCACTCGTCGAGCCGGCTCTCGGCGACCTCGGCGGCCGCCAGGAGCTCCTCGCGGCCGATCCGCGCCGCGGTCGGCGCTTCTTCCGGCCCGGCCTCCCAGGCGCCCTCCAGGCGCTCCCGCTGCGCGCTCGGGAGCGGGACCCGCTCACCACGGCCGAGGGCGTCCAGATGCTCCCTGATGACTTTCAGCGGAAGATAGTGGTCACGTTGTATCCGCAGCACCTGAGCCAGCCGCTCGACGTCCTCCGGACTGAATTTCCGGTACCCGGACGGGGTTCGGCGCGGCTCGACCAGGCCCTCCGCCTCCAGAAAACGGATCTTGGAGATGGTGACCTCGGGAAACTCGTCCCGCAGCCGGGCCAGCACCGCGCCGATACTGACCAGCGGGTCGCCCGCGGGGGCGGTGCCGTGACCGGCACCGCCCGTCGGTGTTCGCAGCATGGACCTTCCCTGACGGGTCACACGCCCCGCTGGCTCCCGTAGAAGACCAGCCGGTACTTACCGATCTGGACCTCGTCGCCGTTCGCCACCGGGACCGAGTCGATCCGCTCCCGATTGACGTACGTGCCGTTCAGGCTGCCCACGTCCGAGACGGTGAAGTGGCCGTCCGCTCCCCTGCGGAACTCCACATGGCTGCGGGAGACGGTCACGTCGTCCAGGAAGATATCGCTCTGCGGATGACGGCCGGCCGTGGTCAGCTCGCCGTCCAGCAGGAAGCGGCTGCCCGAGTTGGGACCGCGCCGCACCACCAGGAGCGCGGAGCCCAGCGGCAGCGCGTCCACGGCGGCCTGCGCCTCCGGGGAGAGCGAGGGGAGCGACGTCTGGCCGGTCACTTCGGAGTCGTACGCCTCAAGACCCGAGATCGAGATCGTCGAGGTCGTCTCGGAGGGCCGCTCAGCGGGCACCCCGGCACGCAGCGGTGCCCCGCAGTTGGAACAGAACCGGCTCGCCTCGGCGTTCCGGTGCCCACACCTCGCACAGACCGGCAAGGCCGACCCGCCACCCGCGGTGGACGGTTCACCGAAACCTATGCCGCCGGGGCCCGCGGGCGCGGCGGAGGACGTACCCCGGGCGCCCGGAGCCTCAGCGCCTTCGCCACCGACCTGGTCACGGAAGAGCGGCCGCTCGCCGCTCGGCTCCTCGCTGTGGCCCTGGCGCGATGCGCGATGGCGCGCGGAGCTGCCGCCGTCCTCGCGTGCGCTCTTGCCGAACAACTTCGCAAACAACTTCACGGGCGATTCCCCTTGACCGAAACAGACCCGCCCGTGGGGCAGGACGAACGCTGAATGAACACACCTGCCGACCCGGACATCTTGACAACGTCCTTGTCCCCTCGACAGTTTCCACCACACACCACGCTGTTCGTGCGCCGACCCCCCGCAACCTCATGCCCGCCTCCGGCAGCCACCATGCGCAGCCGCCCCACGACGCCAGTGCCCCAGCACAGCGGCACTACGACGACCGAGCGTAGTCAGGCCGCTCCGCCGGTCGCAAGGCATCCACAATGATCTTCTCAGCTCGCGTCACCGTGGCGGTGGCCTGCTCCTTGTCGAGTGTCTGCACCACCCCGCCCGGGATGTTCAGCGCCGGCTCCAGATCCTGCGGTTTCCCGATGACCTTGAAGCTGTAAGGCGCCTGGACCGCCTTGCCGTCCACCTGGATGTCGCCGCCGGTCCCCGAGAAGTAGGTATCCGCGATCACCCGGACATTGTTGACCTGGATGGCCTCCGCGCCCGCCGCCCGCAGCTCCTGGACCGTGTCGAGCAGCATGTCCGGCTCGACCATGCGGTTCGGGTCGCTGATCGTCAGCGTGATGCCGGGCCCCTGAGCCGCGACCGTGCCGGCCAGGATGCCCAGCTGCTCCTCTTTCTCCATCGTCTGCTTGCGAGCTTCCTCGGCCTGGTCCGAGCTGGTCTCCAGCTCGGACCGCTGGGCGTCGAGACGCTGCTTCTCGTCCTCCAGCCGCTGGGTGCGGTTGTCGAGTTCGTCGAGGATCCGCACCAGGTCCTCCTGGCGGGCGCCGCGCAGCGCGTTGTCGTCGTTGTTCGACCTCACCTGGATGGCGAGCCCGAGACCCAGGACGAACAGCAGCACGGCGACGATGAGTTGGGCCCGCGTCACCCGTGGCGGCCACAACCCCGCGGCCAGCCGCTGGCGGCCGGTGAGCCGGTTCGGCTCAGGGCCCCGGGGGGTGCTCGTGGGGTTCTGGTCGCCGGGGGTGTCTCCGTCGCTCATCGCCGTCACGCCCGGAACACGTGCCGGCGGATCGCGGCAGCGTTGGAGAAGATCCGGATACCGAACACGACGACCACTCCGGTGGACAACTGGGCACCCACGCCCAGCTTGTCGCCCAGGAAGACGATGAGCGCGGCCACCACGACGTTCGACAGGAACGAGACGACGAACACCTTGTCGACGAAGATCCCGTCGAGCATGGCCCGCAGTCCGCCGAAGACCGCGTCGAGAGCCGCCACGACGGCGATGGGCAGATAGGGCTCGACCATCGCGGGCACCTCGGGCCGGACCAACAGTCCGACCACGACTCCCACGACGAGGCCCAGTACGGCGATCACGATGTGCCCTTCCCGGCGTCGGCCGCGTCCTGCCCGTCGCCCTTGCCGGCGCCGGCGGTCCTCGGCTCTGCTGTACGTACGATCAGGCTCGGCGCGGCAGGCAGACGCAGCCGCTCCTGATCGGAGATGCTGCTGCGGATGCCGAAGTTCTCCTGCAGGGAATGCAGGTACTGGCCGTCGGCGCTGTCCTGGAACGTGGCGCTCAGCTTCTTCCCGTCCCCCACGGCGAGGACGGTGTACGGCGGCACCAGCGGCCTGTTGTCGACCAGTATGGCGTCGCCCGCGGCACGGATCGCCGAGAGCGAGGTCAGCCGCTGGTCATTGATGGCGATGGCTTCCGCGCCCGACTCCCACAGGCCGTTGACGACCCGCTGCATGTCCCGGTCGCGCACCCGGCCCGTATCGGAGAAGCCACTGCTCTCCCGCGGGCCGCCGCCACCGCTCGACTCGGTGTCCTTGGCGTCGTCGACGACGAGCTTCACTCCCGGCCCGTCCACGGCCGTGGCACCGGAGAGGAGGGCGACCAGTTCGCCCTGGTCACCACCGTGCGTACGCAGGGCGGCACGCTGACGGGCGACGACCTCGCCACGGGTTTTGTCGACCGTACGCTCCAGGGCGTCCGCCGCGGAGGTCTCCGAGTTGATCCGGTCGATGAGCTCTTCGCGTTCTTTCGCCACGATGGGCGCCGCGATCCGTGCCTGGGCCGCACCGACCGTGACCACCAGGGCCGCCAGTACGAGCCCCGCGGCGAGAAAGAGCTTCGCCCGGAGGGTGCGCGGCCGTCCGCCCTCCTCGGCGTCCCTGCGGGCCGCCGCCTCCGCGTATCCCTCGTCGAGGCCGTGGTTCATCACGTTGTTCAGCAGCGACATCGAGGCGTCGGGGCGCGCGGGCGGAGAGGCGGTGCTCCGAATGGGGGGCGGCTGCGACATGCCGCACATCGTCGCACGTCGCGACCGCTACCGCCGAATGGCCCCACCGCTGTGCGGGGCCGCGTCCGAGGAAGCGGTCCCGCACACCGGTGGGGCCTCATGGTCCTGCCCTAGTGACCTGCGCCGTCCACCACGGACGACCACTCGTCGAGCAGAGCCTGGGCCGACGCGTCGTCGGGGCCCTCCGCCCACAAATGGGTGACGGCCTCGGACGGGTCGGGCAGCACCATCACCCAGCGGCCGTCGGCCTCCACCACCCGCACGCCGTCCGTCGTGTCCACCTGCCGGTCGCCGGCGGCCTCGACAACGCTCCGCATCACCAGCCCCTTGACGGCCCAGGGGGTCGCCAGGTCCCGCCGCAGCACATGGGCTCGCGGTATACGGGCGTCGATCTGACTCAGCGTGAGCTGTGTCCGTGCCACCAGACCGAGCAGCCGCACAAAGGCCGCCGTACCGTCGAGGACACTGCTGAACTCCGGCACGATGAAGGCTCCACGGCCGTCACCACCGAAGATCGTGGTCTCCTCGCGGCCCACCCGGGTCAGATCGTCAGGTGACGTGGTCGTCCACTCCACCTGCGTCCCGTGGTACGCCGCTACCTGCTCGGCGATCCTGGTGGTCGTCACGGGCAGCGCCACCCGCCCGCTGCGCCGCTCGGCCGCGACCAGGTCCAGCAGCACCAGCAGGGCCCGGTCGTCCTCGACGATCCGCCCCCGCTCGTCGACGAGTGACAGCCGTTCACCGACCGGGTCGAAGCGCACACCGAACGCGGCACGCGCCGAGGCGACGATCTCCCCGAGCCTGACCAGTCCCGAGCGGCGCGACTCCGCCGTCTCGGTCGGCCTCGATTCGTCGAGGCCGGGGTTGATGGTCAGCGCGTCGACACCGAGCCTTCCCAGCAGGCTGGGGAGCACCAGGCCGGCGCTGCCGTTGGACGCGTCGACCACGACCTTCAGCTGGGCCTCGGCGATCCCTGACGTGTCGACGTTGCGCAGCAGCGACCCGGTGTACGAGTCGAAGACGCTGGCGGGGAAGTGCAGGTCGCCGATCTCGCCCGGGAAGGCACGGCGGTACTCCTGCCGCGCGTACACCCGGTCCAGCTTGCGCTGACCGGCACCGGACAGGTCCGCTCCCCGCTCGTCGAGGAACATGATGTCCACGGAGTCGGGGACCCCGGGCGACGTACGGATCATGATGCCGCCCGCACTGCCCCGGGCGGTCTGCTGCCGGGCCACGGGCAGCGGCACGTTCTCCAGGTCCCGTACGTCGATGGCGCTGGACTGCAGCGACGAGATCACCGCCCGTTTCAGCGCCCGCGCACCACGGGAGTGGTCACGCGCCGTGGTGACGGTGGACCCCTTCTTCAAGGTGGTGGCGTACGCGCCGGCCAGCCGCACCGCGACTTCCGGCGTGATCTCGACGTTCAGGATGCCGGAGACGCCCCGGGCTCCAAAGAGGTTCGCCTGTCCCCGGGACTCCCAGATCACCGAGGTGTTGACGAACGCGCCGGCTTCGATGGTCTTGAAGGGGTAGACCCGTACGTTGCCCTGGATGATCGATTCCTCGCCGACGAGGCATTCGTCGCCGATGACCGCGCCGTCCTCGATCCGGGCCGCCCGCATGATGTCGGTGTTCTTACCGATCACGCATCCGCGCAGATTGCTGTGCTGCCCGATGTAGACGTTGTCGTGGACCACGGCCCGGTCCAGGAAAGCTCCGGTCTTGACCACGACGTTGGAGCCCACGACGGTGTACTCGCGCAGTTCCGCGTCGGCTTCGACCTTGGCGTAGTCACCGATGTACAGCGGTCCGCGCAGGACGGCGTCGGGGTCGACCTCCGCGCCTTCCGCGACCCAGACGCCGGGGGAGATCTCGAAGCCGTCGATATCGACATCGACCTTGCCCTCGAGAACGTCGGCCTGGGCCTTCACATAACTCTCGTGGGTACCGACGTCTTCCCAGTAGCCCTCGGCGATATAGCCGTAGATCGGCTTGCCTTCCTTCATGAGCTGAGGGAAGACGTCACCGGACCAGTCGACGGAGACATCGGCCTCGACATAGTCGAAGACTTCGGGCTCCATGACATAGATACCCGTATTGACGGTGTCCGAGAAGACCTGTCCCCAGGTGGGCTTCTCCAGGAACCGCTCGACCTTGCCCTGTTCGTCCACGATGGTGATGCCGAATTCCAGCGGATTCGGTACCCGGGTCAGGCACACCGTCACCAGTGCGCCCTTCTCCTTGTGGAAACGGATGAGGTCGGTCAGGTCGAAATCGGTGAGAGCGTCACCGGAAATGACGAGGAAGGCATCATCCTTCAGCGCCTCCTCGGCATTCTTCACGCTCCCCGCAGTGCCGAGCGGCTTCTCCTCGTTGGCATAGGTGAGCTCCATACCGAGCTCCTCACCGTCGCCGAAGTAGTTCTTGACGAGTGAGGCGAGGAATTGCACGGTGACGACGGTCTCGCTGAGCCCATGGCGCTTGAGCAACCGCAGCACGTGCTCCATGATCGGCCGGTTCACCACCGGCAGGAGCGGCTTGGGCATGCTCGAAGTCATCGGGCGAAGTCGAGTTCCTTCGCCACCGGCCATCACGACGGCCTTCATGTCGGAAGCGTCCTCCTTGAAGAGACGGTCTCGCCGACTTCACCCGTCTGGACAGAGGCCTATTGGCGTCAGGAGCGGACCGGCGACTCTGCACGGCACCGCTCGACGAGCTCAATCGGCCACGTTGTCCGCCTTGACGAGCCGGCGGACCTGGACCACATACAGGATCCCTGCCCACCAATACAGAGTTGTACCCCATCCGGCGAACGCCCATCCGAAAACTTCGGCGAGTGACGCAAGCCAACCGTTTCCGTCACTGAGGAGCAGGAGCGGGAAGGCGTACATCAAGTTGAAGGTAGCCGCCTTCCCGAGGAAGTTCACCTGGGGAGGCGGATAGCCGTGCCTGCGAAGGATTCCCACCATCACCAGAAGCATCAGCTCTCGCGCCAAAAGCGCCGCGGTGAGCCAGAGCGGAAGGATCTCCCGCCAGGTGAGGCCAACCAGGGTGGAAAGGATGTAGAGCCGGTCCGCAGCGGGGTCCAGGAGCCGCCCGAGGCTGCTGATCTGGTTCCATCGGCGCGCGAGCTTGCCGTCGAGATAGTCGCTGACGCCGCTGAGCGCCAGCACCAGCAGGGCCCAGCCGTCGCTGTTGGGTCCGCCGAACTCTGGGCGGAGGATCAGCCACAGGAAGAGTGGTACGCCGACGAGGCGAGCCATGCTGAGGATGTTGGGGATGGTGAGGACCCGTTCCGTCTGAACGCGGGTCTCCTGGACCTCCACCCGGGGGCCTCCTGTGTGGAACGTGCCGACGATGCCTCCTGACCTTACCCTCAGCCCCGGTCGGCGCGTACAAGGGGGGTAACCGGACATCCTGAATAAATGGCCGTGAACGCGAAAAGGCCCCGCACCATAAGGTGCGGGGCCTTCCCACAATAATTGTTCGGCGGCGTCCTACTCTCCCACAGGGTCCCCCCTGCAG